>DATKFU010000094.1:0-20058 GCA_035511215.1 Bryobacteraceae bacterium
GGGGAACCGAAGCCGGACGGGCTAATTTCAATTGCGCTAAGCTGTGAGGGTTTGGCGTCTTCCAGCCCTTCTACATCACTAGGCGAGAAGCTCACGATCACGTTCGAACTGAGTTCGACCACGATCCGCCCTGTCTTGCGAACATAACGCGCGGCAATAGCTCGTGGGACACTTCTTTCCAGTTCTCTAGCGCGCCTGTTTGCCAATTCGAAATCGTCAGGCGATGCCATGAATCTGCTCCCAGGCCCGGCACAATTCTACCAGGCGATCCATCAATACGGTTACTATGTGCCTGATCTCCTGCCGCGAGAATTCATAATTCTCCCGAAGTTGTACTGGTCCTGCCGGACAGTTCAGGTTGACTACCGCTTCGCAACCTCTACTCATCACGTGTACATGGGCCGGTCGATGGTCGTTTGGATAAACCAGGCCGGCGTGCGTGTACGGCGCTGCGATTTCATCGAGCTGCAGCCAGTGCGCGGCGTCCAGGTCGCTGACGCGCTCGGCAAGCGGCTTCACAAACAACCGGGAGCGATCGAAGATCTGATATTCACTAGCCATTGGGGAATAGCGCGGCGAGTAGTTCGTCGCGGCACAGAAAGTTGGGGATGATGAAGTCCGCGCCCACGCCCGCGAGCCGCTGACGTTTCCATGGATCCACGGTGCGGCACTCGGGCTCGTCCGTGGCCACACCCACCGCGATGCCGCCCACCTCCTTGATATTCTCGATCTCCACGTAGCCATCGCCGAAACCCAGGAATTCCGCGCCTGCGAATTCGGACGCGGCGATCAGGCGCTCGATCAGGATTTTCTTGGAGAAGCTCCGATAGTCGTCCAGCGCGCCGTAGACGCGGCCCTCGAAGTAGCGCGCGACGTCGAGCAGATCGGCCTCTTCCCGCATGAACGGCTGGTCGGTGCCGCTGGCGAGATAGAGACGCAGGCCGCGATCGCGCAGCGCCTCGATGAGCGCGCGCGTGCCCGGCACCAGGTACTTGTCGGGCGAAACTTCGCGGCGGCGCAAGCCGTTTAGGCGATGGTGAATGCGGGCGTGCAACCGGTCCAGATAGATCTTCTTGTATTCGAGCGGATCGCGGGGCGCGCCGCCGCGCTGCGAGATTTCATCGGCGAAAGCGATCATCTGGTACATGGTCTGCTTGCCGGTAAGCCGCCAGATGAACTCCTCGACCACGGCGCGCAGTTCGGCTTCCGATTCACCTGTGTGCAGGTCGAGCAGGATTTCGACCATCATGGGAACCATCACGTCCATCCAACCGGAGCGGATGAGCGAGATCGTGCCGTCGAAATCGAAGAGGCAGACGCGGGCGTCTTTCGCGGAGGCGCTCGGGTTTAGCTGTTCGACCATCGTAAACAAGCTATCAGCTTTCAGCGGCCAGTGAGTCGGCGCAACGGCACGGCAACCGCGGATGGTACAGTAGCAGATAACCGCAATGACCCGCTGTATATCGTGCGCATCCCAGATCCCTGACACCAGCCGGTTCTGTCTGGCGTGCGGCAAGCCCGTGACCAATAACTCCGAAACGGCCGTCATGCCTATGGCGTCCACGCCGGTTTCGCGAGCCGGAGAATCGCGGGCCGCTGCCGTTCCAGCGCGCGTCTCTTCGAGCGATGGCCGCTTCGCCGCGGGTACGCTGGTAACTGGACGCTATCAGATCATCGGACTGCTCGGCAAGGGCGGCATGGGCGAGGTCTATCGCGCTAACGACCTGACTCTCGATCAACCCGTCGCTCTGAAGTTTCTGCCGGAATCCATGGCGCGGGATTCCGCTATGCTGGCCCGCTTTCACAATGAAGTGCGGATCGCGCGCCAGGTTTCGCACCCGAATGTCTGCCGCGTTTACGATTTGGGCGAAGTCGACGGCCAGCCCTACCTTTCGATGGAGTATATCGACGGCGAAGACTTGGGCTCGCTGCTGCACCGGATCGGCCGCCTGCCCGCCGACAAGGCGCTCGAGTTCGCGCGGCGCATCTGCGCGGGCCTGGCCGCCGCGCATGACAAAGGCGTGTTGCACCGCGATCTGAAACCGTCCAACATCATGATCGACAGCCAGGGCCGTGTGTTCATTACCGACTTCGGCTTGGCGGCGGTCACCGGCGAGTTGCGCGAAGCGCAGGCGCGGGAGGGCACCCCGGCCTACATGGCGCCGGAGCAGTTGGCCGGCACCGAGGTAACCGCGCGGAGCGACATCTATTCGCTGGGCCTGGTGCTATACGAGATGTTCGCGGGCAAGCGGCCCTTCGAAGCCGGCACCCTGGCCGAGATGATCCGCTTGCAGCAACAAACCACGCCCGCAAGTCTGCTGACCGTGGCTAAAGATGTCGACCCCGCCGTAGAGCGCGTGATCCAACGCTGCCTCGCCGCGGACCCGCGCCAGCGGCCGGCGACCGCTCTGGCTGTGGCTGCCGCGCTGCCGGGAGGTGATCCGTTGGCCGCCGCGCTGGCTGCGGGCGAGACTCCGTCGCCGGATCTGGTAGCTGCGGCCGGCCAGCAGGAGGGCATCCGGCCGGTCCTGGGCCTAGTTTGCCTGGCCGCAATCGGCGCCGGCCTGGTGGCGGCCATGCTGATTGGACCGCACGTGCAATTAATCGCCAAAGTGGCCATGGAACATCCGCCGGAAGTACTGGTGGAGAAGAGCCGTGAATTGGCCCGCGCCCTCGGATACACGGCGAAGCCCATGGGAACCGCGCACGGGTTTGGCTACGATCCCGATTACCTGCAGTACGTCGACCGCATCGACAAGTCACCCGGCCGTTGGGAACACCGGCTCGGCAGCATGCAGCCCCCGGCGTTTCTGTTTTGGTATCGCCAGAGCCCCCGCCCGCTGGTGCCGGAGGCATTCGGGTTGGGCACGGTGGATCCCGGCGATCCGCCGCCCATTATCTCAGGCATGGTTTCGGTGACGCTCGACCCACAAGGCCGGCTGCTTGAGTTCGACGCGGTACCGCCGCAGGTGGACACGGCATCCGGCGAGGCCCCGCCGCCCGATTGGAAGCGCTTGTTCGATGCCGCGGGCCTGGACATGTCGCGGTTCTCCGCCTCTACACCGCAGTGGACGCCGCTGGGCATCTGTGACGCACGCGCCGCCTGGACCGGGGTTTTGTCCAGCGGGCCATCCAGCCCGGTGCGCGTGGAAGCCGCCGCGTGGCGCGGCAAGCCCATCTACTTCCAGATCGTCGGGCCATGGACTCGTCCGGAACGGATGCAGAGTTTCATGCTCACCGCGAGTGTGAAGGCCGTCGCAGTTACAGTTCTGGTGCTGACCGGGTTGCTGCTGGCGGCAGCCGCACTGCTGGCCCGCCACAATATCCGCCGCGAGCGAGGCGACCGGCGCGGTGCGCTGCGATTGGCCGGCTTCACGGCCTGC
Source organism: Bryobacteraceae bacterium (assembly GCA_035511215.1). Classification (GTDB taxonomy): domain Bacteria; phylum Acidobacteriota; class Terriglobia; order Bryobacterales; family Bryobacteraceae; genus Bog-159. The sequence continues at coordinate 3,384 of DATKFU010000094.1, forward strand.
GAGTTCATGTTGATCTGGGTCTTCGGCGGCTCGCATGTAGACAGCCTGACAGAACTCCTGCTCTTCTTCGGCGCGCTGAGCTGCGCGCTTCTTCTGGCCGCGGGCGTGTGGGTCCTATATATGGCCATCGAGCCCATCGCGCGGCGCCGGTGGCCGCACAGCATGATCGCCTGGAACCGCCTGCTGGCGGGAGGCGTCCGCGATCCGCTGGTCGGCCGTGACGTGCTTGTGGGGCTGACTTTCGGAACGGCCGCGGCACTCGTGACGAAGCTGCATGAACTCGTGCTCCTGCGCTTTGGCGCAACGCCCAGCGTCACGGTGCATCCGGGGTCTCTGCTGGGTGTTATGGGGACCGTGGCGGCGTTCCTGACGTTGATTCCCAATTGCGTCATTCAGGCGCTGGTTTGGTTCGTGCTGATTTTCATTCTGCGCGTGGTGTTGCGGCGCGACTGGCTGGCCGCGGGAGCCTTCGTACTGATCTACATGGTTTTGAGCGCGCTGGCAAGTAGTTCATCGCCGGCTCTGGCGGCCCTGTTCACAGCGGTCACCACGGGTTTGCTGGTTTTCACCATGCTGCGCTTCGGTCTGGTGGCGTTGATCGCCTCGTTCTTCGTCCTAGTGTTGTTGCAGATGTTTCCCATCACCGCCGATTTTTCGATCTGGTACGCGGGAGCCTCGGTGTTTGCCGTGCTCAGCGTGGCGTTGGTAGCAGTTTTCGCGTTCCGGAATTCGCTGGCGGGGCGGCCATTGTTTGAAGGTGCAGAGTTATAACGCTCACTCAACCATATACGGCGTCAGCCTGGGCGGGCGTGCATCGGGCTCCAGCAGCCACACCGTACGACCGGGATAGTATTGGCGCAGCTTTTCATCCTCCGCCGCGCCCAGGTCGCGCGCCCACACCACCCGTGCGCCGTCGATATCCGCCGCGTTGTAAACCCATTCATCCTGGAAGATATGCCGCGGCCAGTAGCGCACGAACACGAGTTGCTTGCCGGGAGCCCGCGCGAGTTGGTTGTTGACGGCGACGCGCCGCTCCGGGTTGCGTAAAGCCAAGGACCACGGGTCGTGACTGAACACATGCAGACCGTATTCGAAAGCGAACTGCGCGATGCACAGCAGGATAACGACGCCGGCCGCCAGTGGGCTGAAGCGGCTCAGTTGCTGCAATCCGGTCACGCCGATCAAAACAAAAAAACACGTCACCGCGGCCATGTAGTGATACTGGAATGCCGGAAAGAAGTTAATTCCCAGCGCCAGGATCAGTGGAAAAACCACCGCCCATACAAACCGTGTCTCCCGGAGCGCCGCGAAGAAAAACGGTAGCGTCAGGTAGAGCGGCGGCATAAAGAAGAACCGATAGTAGCGGATACGGTATGCAAGACGTAGCAGATAGGCTCCCACAGTCTCCGCGTGTTCCCCGCGAAATGAAACCTGCATTTTGTAATCGAGCTGCTGTTCGCGGGTAAGCTCACGATGCGGCGCCGCGTCCTGCTGGAACGTGAGCGCTGCCGGGACGCCGTACTGATATTGACTGAGCGCATAGGGCAGCATCATCCAACTGCCGGTGACTTGTTTGTTCTGCAGCAGAGTGATACCGATGGCCGGCAGCGCCACCAGCGCGGCAACCAGCAAGGGTTTGACGGCAGACCTACCAGCCGGCAGCAAGTATAGAACCACGCAGAGCAACAAAAAGACAGACTCATACGGGCGGGTTAACAAGTGTATCGCCAGCCCCGCTCCTAGCAGGACCGCGTACCGCAGATCGCTGCCGCGGCGCAATCTGGGCAGCGCGCCGAAGACCAGGCAGCCGCCCGCCGCGGGGAGCGCGCCTCCCCAGTAGCTATTCATCCACTGGTTCAGCGGTCCGAATTCCATTACAGCCAGCACTCCGCCCGTAAGCGCCCAGTTGGGCGTGGTCCACCCGCGCAGCATCCAGTAACAGAGCGCGCACAGTGCCGCCACAGGGATGACCACACCTGCCCAGGGAGTACCGAAGACAATCCAGCCTATAGCCAGCGCCGCCCCCTGGCCGACCGGGTAGATCGAGCTGTAAGTAGGCTCCTGCAGGACGAAGAACGTCTCGAAGAACCGGTGAAACGGATGCGCTGCGTTCGCCAGGCGGAAATGCCGCAATGTATCCGCAACCAGCAAGTGGCTGAACTCGTCGTAAATATCCGGCACGGGCGCGGGATGCCACGGGAGAAGCAGCAACCGCAAGGCCACCGGCAGCCCGGCCAGCAGCAGCATGCACCAAGCCGGTTTCTGCGCCAGCATGGCGGCATAGGGCTCGAACCAAGGACGCCAGGCCAGCGCGAACACCAGCAGCAACGCGGCCAGCGCCAGTTCGATGAGGTCGGCCACACCCATGCCGAGCGGATTCGTGAGAGGCAGAAACGATTGGGCCAGATGCGGGAGAAGCGGGAGAAACATGCGGTCTCTTACAATAGGAGGCTGTGCATGCGTCGATCTACACCATAGCAGATCAGGAGCGCATGGCGCACGCCACAAACTACTTCGCCTGGCAAGGCCGCCTGGTTGTGCCGGAACTGGGACACCGGGTGATTGAGGTGGGCTGCGGCATCGGCAACTTCACCGGGTTGTTGCTCGATCGCGAAATAGTTCTGGCCGTGGACGTGGATCCCGCGTGCATCGGACGCCTGCAACAGAGGTATTCCAATCGGCCGAATCTGCATGCCTTCCTTTGCGAGCCATCGAGCGAAGCGTTCGCCGCCCTGGCGCGTTTCCATCCGGATTCCTGCGTCTGCCTGAACGTATTGGAACATATCGAGGACGACCACCGGGCCCTCGAAGCGTTCGCATCCGTGCTGGTCCCGGGAGGCGCGATCGTGCTGTTGGTACCCGCATTTGAAGCTCTCTACGGCCCCATCGATCGCAATCTGAGCCATCATCGGCGGTACAGCCGCGGCGCGCTGGCCGAACTGGCGCATGGCGCTGGCCTCCGCATCGAAAAACTGCATTACGTCAACGCCCTCGGCTTCTTCGGATGGTGGACCAACGCGCACATCCTCCGGCGGGAAGCTCAGTCCGCGCGCCAGATCCGCACCTTCGATCGCTGCGTCGTGCCATGGCTGGCGCGTCTGGAAGCCATCGCTACGCCTCCGTTCGGCCAGTCGCTCTTCGCGCTGCTGCGGAAACCATGAAGGTCTCCGTCGTCATTCCGGTCTACAACGAATTCCGCACCTTTAACCAGGTGCTGGATCGCGTGCGGCGAGCGCCGCTGCCGGCCGGTTGCACAAAGGAGATCGTGGTGGTCGACGACGGGTCTACGGATGAAACCGCCCAGATAGACTCTGAGTTACTTGCGGGGGTGACGCACCGGAGAATCAGCCACTCCGGGAAAGGATCGGCAATTCGCGCCGGCATCGACCTGGCGACCGGCGACATCGTCGTGATCCAGGATGGCGATCTCGAGTACGATCCGAACGACTACGCGCGTCTCCTGGAACCCATCGTCGGCGGCCAGGCGGATATCGTTTACGGTTCGCGCTTTCTCAGCAGCCGGGTGGCGATGGCGCTGCCCAACCGCATCGCCAACAGCGTCCTGACAGCCGCGGCGAACCTGCTGTATCGCGCGCAAATCACGGACGAGGCCACCGCCTACAAAGCATTCCGCATCGAGGTGCTAAGCGAAATCCATCTCCAATGCCGCCGCTTTGAGTTCTGCCCGGAATTGACCGCCAAAGCCCGCCGCCTCGGTTTTCGCATCCACGAAGTGCCGGTCAGCTATAACGCCCGCGGCATCGCGGAAGGCAAAAAGATTCGCGCGCGGGATGGTTTGGAGGCCTTATGGACGCTGCTGCGGTACCGTTTCGTGTCGCGCGCGCGCCTTTAGCTGTTCTATGAACAGCTCTCACAAACGCCCGCCGCTTCTCCGGCCGGCCGTGTTGGAGTAGCCAAAACAGCGGCTTCATGGGCACGATGTTAGCGGGGAGGAGCGTCATGCGTACCGGAAAGCCGAGCCGCACCGCACAGTTTGTGGCCTACAACAGGGCCCTGGGAACTCTCGCCCCGCAAGTGCCGGGTTTCTCGGATCCCATAGCCGTCGAGTTTCTGCCAGACAATTGGAAGGAGAAGGTCCACAAGACGCGCAGGTCGCTGGCGGGCAGGCCCGGGAAATCCCCATACCCGTTCTGGCTGCGCGGCATGGGCTTATTCAACCAGTTTCGGACGGTGGTTCTGGACCGTGCCATCGCCTCCGCCGCGCCCATCGCGCAACTGGTGATCCTGGGCGCCGGCTTTGACGCGCGCGCCTGGCGGTTGAACGCCTTCGAAGACGCCACAGTATTCGAGGTGGATCATCCCGCCACGCAAGCGGTGAAGCGCGCACGAGCCGCGGCCATCCCCGCCACGAGCCGGCAGGTCCATTTTGTGGCGACCGATTTCCATGCCCGTGATATGGCCGCCTCGCTGCGCGCCGCCGGTTACGACGTAAGCCGCCCGACGTTCTGGCTTTGGGAGGGCGTCCCCATGTACCTGCGGCCGGAAGCGGTGGCCGCGAATCTGGAGGCGCTCGCGGCCCTCTCCGCACCTGGCAGCCATCTGGCGCTCACATATATGAGCAAAGACCGCGGCAGGATACCGCGCAGCCTGTTCCTGGCACTGATGGGCGAGCCTGTGCGCTCGGCGTATACCCCTGCCGAAATCACGGAACTGGCGAAAACGTACGGGTGGATGTGTACGGCGGATTCGGGAATTCGGGATTGGCTGCGCGACCTGACCCCTGCAATGCGGCTTACGAAGCGTCAAGCGGGGCTACAATGGTTCGAGCGGATTTGGGTGGCGCGCTTAGCATGATTGAGGATCTGTTACAACCCAGGCATCTGTTGCTCCTCATTTTCCGGTTGGGACTGATCGCGGCAGCCTTGCCTTAATTTAAATGGTCCGCCGTTCCGCTCGAGCCCAAATTTTCCTAACTTTTCCACGCGGTCGAGCGTATATATCTACGAGGCGCTTCCGGTAGAACTTCTGCCGGAGTACAATAAGCCTTCGCCCTATGGGAAAGAAGCCCACACAAACCGACATTCTGCAAGGCACGCTCGACATGCTGATCCTGCAGATCCTGGCGCCGGGAGCGGCGCACGGGCACGCCATCGCCCATGCCATCGAGAGGCGTTCGGAAGAAGTTCTACTGGTAGAGCACGGATCTCTCTATCCCGCTCTGCACCGCCTTGAAGACCGCGGCTGGATCGCTTCTTTCTGGGGCACGTCGGAGAACAACCGCAAAGCGCGCTACTACCGCCTCACAGCTACCGGACGCCGGCAGTTGAGCGCGGAAATGAGCCGCTGGGAACGAGTCGTGCGCGCCGTCAACCAGGTGCTGCGTCCGGCGGAACGGTGATGCGCATATGAGTTGGCGGCGATTCCTTAGGCGGCGCTGGTGGGACGACGAACGCGCGCGCGAGATCGCGGCGTATCTCGAAAACGAAACCGCCGACAACATCGCGCGCGGTATGCCGCCCGCCGAGGCCGCCGCCGCCGCGCGCCGTAAGTTTGGAAATCCCGGATTGGTTCGAGAGGAGATTTACCGTATGAACACGATCGGCTGGTTGGAGAGTACCTGGCAGGATTTGCGGTACGGTGCGCGCGCGCTGCGCCTGAGCCCCGGATTCGCGGCCGTGGCGATCGTCTCCCTGGCGCTGGGAATCGGCGCCAATACGGCGATTTTTCAATTGCTCGATGCCGTCCGGCTGCGCAGCCTCCCGGTCCAAAACCCGCAGGAACTCGCCGAAGTGAAAATCGCGGGCGGCAACCACGGCATGGGCATGAATCAACAGTATGGGGAACTGACGCGCCCCATCTGGCAGTTGATCCACGATAAACAACAAGCCTTCTCCGGGACGTTCGCCTGGAGCGTGAACCGGCGTTATGTGGGCCAGGGCAGCGAAATGCGCAACTTCCGCGGCCTCTGGGTGAGCGGCGATTTTTTCCGCGTGCTGGGAGTGCGGCCGTGGCGCGGGCGTCTGCTCCTGCCCGATGACGCGGGCGCTTGTCCAGTCACTCACGCGGTTGCCAGTTACTCGTATTGGCAGAGCCAGATGGCCGGGCACGAACCGGGTCCCGGCACGAAGCTGGTAGTGAACAACGACCTGGTGGAAATCGTCGGAGTGACGCCGCCGGAATTCTTTGGCATGTCCGTGGGCGACAACTTCGATATCGCGCTGCCCCTCTGCCAGCCGAACGAGGAATTGCGCCGCGACATCTTCGAGGTGTCCGTGATGGGCCGCCTCAAGCCGCGCTCGTCGTTGGCCCGCGCCTCCGCGGAAATGGAGACGCTGAGTCCCGGAATCTTCGAAGCCACCGTTTCGCCAGGCCGCGACACCAAGTGGAGCGAGACCTACAAGCACTTCCGCCTGGCTGCCTATCCTGCCGCGCAGGGCGTGAGTTGGCTACGGGAGAGCTACGATAGTTCGCTCTGGCTGCTGCTGGGAATCACCGGCCTGGTGCTGCTGATCGCCTGCGCCAACCTGGCGAACCTGATGCTTGCGCGGGCCAGCGCCCGTGAGCGTGAACTCGCCGTGCGCCTGGCCCTGGGTGCGTCCCGCGCCCGCCTGGTGCGGCAGTTGCTTGCGGAAAGCGCCTTGTTGGCTGCCGCCGGAACCGCGCTGGGCGTCGCTCTGGCGCACTCTTTGAGCGGCGTGCTGGTCTGGGCGATCTCGACCGAAGGTTCGTCCGTCAACCTGAATACCGATATGGATTGGCGCGTGCTTCTGTTCGCGGCCGGAGTAGCCATCCTCACCTGCGCCGCCTTCGGGGTCCTGCCCGCCCTACGCTCCTCCCAAACGCAGCCGGCCGCCGCCATGAAGGCCGGCGGACGCGGCACGACCGCGGGCCGCGAACGCTTCTCATTGCAGCGCCTGATGGTGGTCACCCAAATCTCGGTTTCCCTGGTTCTGCTGGTAGCCGCGCTCCTGTTTGTGCGCAGCTTCCGCAACTTGATGACCTTCGATCCAGGTATGCGCGAAAACGGCATCACTACCGCATTCCTGGGATACTGGCAGTCGAATTTGCCGCCCCAGCGCTGGGCGGAGTTCCAGCGCGAATTGCTGGACGAAGTGCGCGCCACGCCCGGCGTACTGGACGCCGCCACCACCACCAACACTCCGCTGACTGGGGGCAGTTGGGGGCACGGCGTGCGCGTCGGGCAGGTCGAAGGCAATTCGAAGTTCACCTGGGTCAGCCCGGCCTATTTCAATACCATGGGCATTTCCGTGGTTCGCGGGCGCGGTTTCAACCAGAACGACACGGCCGCCTCCACGCGCGTCGCGGTGGTGAACCAGACCTTTGCGCGCAAGCTGCTCGGCGGCGCCGACCCGATTGGCCAGACGCTGCGCACGGGTCAGGAGCCCAACTATCCCTCCACGGTCTACGAAATCGTGGGCGTCATTCCGGACACACAGTACGACGATCTGCGCGGCGAGACACCCCCGATGACCTTCGCGCCGGCCACGCAATTTCCGGCGCAAGGCCCATGGACGGTGATGATGATCCATTCGAATGCGCCGTCCGCCGCCATCAGCGCGACCGTCAAACGCGGGCTTGCCGCCGGGCACCCCGGCGTGATCATGGAGTTCGGCGATTTTCAGAAGCAGATTCGCGGCCAACTGACGCCCGAGCGCCTGATGGCCATGCTGTCGGGTTTCTTTGGCCTGCTGGCGGCGGTGTTGGCCATGGTCGGGCTGTACGGCGTCATCTCCTTTCTGGTGGCGCGCCGCCGCAACGAAATCGGCATCCGCCTGGCGCTGGGCGCGGAACGCGGGCAAGTAGTCGCGATGGTGATGCGGGAAGCCGGGCGCCTGCTGCTGATCGGCGTCCTCACCGGCGCCGCGTTATCGCTACTCGCCGGACGCGGCGCACGCTCGCTGCTATTTGGGCTGAAGCCGTACGACCCACTGACGCTGGGGGCGGCAGCACTGCTGCTGGCGATAATCGCCGCCGCTGCCAGTTTCCTCCCGGCGCGCCGCGCCTCGAAGCTCGATCCCATGGCCGCCCTGCGCGATGAATAGAAGACGACTAGAATCGGAGGCTCGATGCCCAATGCCACCTACTTTTCCTACAAACTGCAATGCTGCAAAATTTGTGGGGCGGACATCCAGGCCTGCGCGGGTCCTCCATCACCCGACGTGACCCGCTCGGCCGGCGTGGACGCCGGCCGCAGGACTGGAGTCCTGCCCCACTATCAATGCAGATGCACGGTTTTGGGAAAAGTAAGTGGCATTGCGCTCGATGCCCTACTTGAAACTTCTCTTATACACGAAGTTCAGCCCGACCAGCCCGTTCTCCTCCCGCAGGGCCACCGCCGACCAGTTGCGGCTGAAAGCCCACTCCACCTGGATCACCAGCGGATTCGTGCTGGTTACATCCGTGATGTAAGTGAAGGTGATCTCGGGAGTCACTTGCTGCTCGATCGTGAGGCGCGCCTGTGGGCTGTTTTCCACGCCCGTCAATCCGGTGAGTGTGGGATCGATCTTCAGCCGCGTGACGCCGAAGAAGCGCTGCAGCGGGCCCGTGACCGGGCTGGCGATGGCCTCGCCAAGCAACGCCGACGCGCCCATCTGCTGCAAGGATTGCGGCGAGGCCGGTCCGGACATCAGCGTGGCGTAGTCCGATGTCGGAGAAATGCCGGTCGCCAGCAGCGCCACGATATCGGATAGCGGCATCGGCGGGTCCGAGCGCGGCGTCAGGTTCAGTTTGTCGATCGGTCCGGATATGTTCAAAATCACGTCGATGCCGCGCGCCTTGGTATCCAGGTCGAGGTTGAGCACCGGCTCGATCTTCACCGGATTGTAGAAAGCGATCGACCCCTGGTTCACGGTAAAGGGCGTGCCGAAGAAAACCAGCTTGCCTCCGGTGATATTGATGCGGCCCAGCAGCGACGGATTGGTTCCCGTGCCGCGCAACCGCAGGCTGGCTTCGGCTTGCAAGCCCTGGGCCAGCGAACTCTGAAAGGTGATATCGGGCGCGCTGTCGATTTCCACGTCGAAGCGCATGTTGGCCAGCAGGCCGGTCTGCGCCGACGGCGTGCGCACCGGTTCGGCCGACTTCGCCAGAATGGAGCTAAAATCGGAGCGCGGATTGAAGCCCGTGCGCAGAACCGTGATGTGCCCGGAGAGCGTGCTGCTGTCGCTGGTACCCGTCAGGCTCAGCGAGGCATTGGCAATCGTGCTGAAATCCTCGGGATAGCGCACCCTTAGTTCGTGCGCGGTGGCCTGCAGGCGGAACACCAGCGCGTCGCCGCCATAGCCGGCGAACCCGGAAAGAGCCACCTTCCCGCCGCCGCTCTCGCCCGACAAGCTCTGTATGGTGGCGCGGCTCCCGTCGAACAGGATCACCCCGTTGGTCTTCGATACAACCACTGGAAGCTCCGCCAGGCTCAGGGTCGCGTCTTTGATATCCAGGCGGCCGGCGATCTGCGGTTGCGCCAGGGGGCCGCGAATGTTGACGCCGGTTTCGATCGTGCCCGAACCGTAAATGTCCAGGTTCAGATCCCGCAGGCTGGCCAGGTCGAACGTGCCGGCGACGCGCAGGTCCAGCGGGTTCTTCTGCTGCAGGTCGATGGTTCCCGAGAGCGACAGATCGGTGGCGCGGCCTACCATGCGCGCGCTTTCGACCTTTACCACGTTGCGCTCCATAGTGACCAGGATGGGCGCCGCGTTGTGCAGCGCCAGCGCGTTATCCGTGCCGCCCCCATCCCCACCCGGTCCGGCCTGGAGCGATGGGATGCGCAACTGCGCCTTCCACAGATCCGGCTTCAGCGCCGGGCCGGCGATCGTCAGCGTGCCCTCGGCCGAGCCGGCTATTTGTAGACCGCCGGGAGGCTTCCTGCCTCTAAGCCAGAGCCGCAAGCGTTCCAGGTCGAGACGGTTGAATTTTAACTGCACGCTGCCTGGATAATCGTCCGTCAAGCTCCATTTGCCATCGCCTTGGATCACAGAGCCCGCCAGTTCGGAATCGAAGTGCGCCACCAATTCCGAGCCTTCGGTCGCGGCGGTGAGGGTTCCGTCGCGCACCGCCTGATCGTTCATCCGCAAGCCCCGTCCGGTGAGCGCGCCGTTCAAGCTGATCAGGCGAAGGCCCGCCTGGCCGGGCTTCGCGGGCGCTATACCCAGCACCCCGGTGCCATGTAATTCGGCCGTGCCTCCGATGCCGGGATATGCTTTGCTCACGATCTGAAACTGCCCCAGCGGCATGGCGTTGCTATCCACCTGGAAACTAAGCCGGCCGCTTCCAAAGTTGCCGGCCTGGTGCTGATAGCGTGCCCGCAGGGTGACATTCTTGCCGCCCGCCGCCAGGTGCGCGTTGGCCAACTCCGCGGTTGTTCCCGCGTAATTCACCGTGCCCGTAAAACGGTCGAACGGTTCGCCGGCGAGCGCACCTTTGGTGGCCGTGACGGTGGCCTCGATGCGCGGGGCGCCGATAGTTCCCGCGATCTTCGCTTCCGCGCCGATGGTCCCTTCGACCGGGACATTCTTGACATCCGCCATTTCCATCAGATCCGCGGCCGGAGCATTGCGAATGGAACCCGCGAACGAGACTGGGCTGGCGTCCTCCACTTTCCAATCGCGAAGACCCAGCGAACCTGCGCCCTGCGCGTGCAATGCGCCTTGCTGCACGCTGCCGCCGCGCACGGAAATGCCCGCATTCGAAAGATCGACGTCGCCGCTCAGCGCCTCGAAGGTCCGCCCGGACCAAACCACGTTCGTGGCATTGACGTGCCCCGTGACGGTCGGAGCGTCTAGCGCCCCCGTAATCGCTCCCTCGAACTTCGCATCGCCGGAATCGAGCTTCACCGGGAACGACTGGATACCGAAGGCCGGCAGCACTTCGTCCAGGTTGCGCGAGTCGGCGCGCACGCGCAGCTGCCGCCCTAGCACGCCGGAAAATTCGAGTCGCGTGGATGGTAGCGCCAGGGATGAGGTTGCCAGATCCAGCGTTTCGCTGGCGGCGTCGTATTTGCCGTCTACCGACCCGCTCACCGGCGCGCCAGTCCCGGCCGGCGAAATCGCCATGTGGCCCGCCAGCCGCAGCGTGCTGGTATTGCCAAATGTGACATTCAACTGCATCGGACCGGATGCGGCCCCGTCCCAAGGTACACTCTGGCCGTTATAAACGCGCATCAGCTTCCGCACGTCGAAAGCGGTCACAGCGCCCTCCACGTGCACCCGCTGCAGGTCCGCAATCTGCGTCTTCCCATCGAAAGCACCGTCCAACATATCTATGTGAATGCCGCCGGCGTCCAACGTCTTCTGCCGCAGCACTACGCTTTCCATGCGGCCGCCGATCGGGAAGGGCTCGAGTGCCTGATGAACTCCCGTCAGCGAGGCCATTGCCAACCCCCCGATCCGCAGGCCCGACACGGCAATGCGGCGCGGGTCGATGTTGAAGGCGCCATCGGCATGGAAGTCCCGCAAAGTGAAGTGCGGGTCGGGGTGAAACATCAGGCCCACCGCGTGCAGCGAGCCGGTCGCCTGGTAGTTCAACGCGCCGTGAAAGCTTGCCTTTCCGGTCAGCGTCACCGGACCTTCCAGTTGCGTGCGCAAGTCGAATGTTCGCGTCACCTCGCCCAGCGACGCCCGCACCTTATATTGAAACGCGCCCGACAAGTCGGTCAGGCTGTCGATCGCGCCGGAGAATTCGACCTGCGACGGCCCCGTAGACACCCGTCCGGAATCGATCCGCACCCGATTCTTCTCCACGGCTAACGCCAGGCTCACATCCAGCGGCACGGGCCGGAAGCCACCCCAACGGAATCGAGCCGGCGCAATAGCCAATTGTCCGCGATACCGCGGCCCCGCCGCATCATAATCGAACTGTGCGCGCAGATTGCGGCCTTGCGCGTCGAACGGCGTCTTGCCCTGGCCCGCCACTTCGAAGCTGCCATTCTGCAGGCTGAAGCGGCCGATGGCCAGATCCAAAATCGTCTCTATGGTGCTCTTGCCCGCCCGCCGCACTTTTGGCGCAGGCAGATTAGTGTGTCCATCCGGATAAAGGATCGTGTAAACCTGCGGATGCCGCACGTCGAGGTACTGCAGATCGACGGAGCGCTTCAGCAGCGAAACGACCTTGATGCCTAACACGATGGCGTCCGCGCGAAACAGCGGCGGCGCATCCGGCGGTTCGCTCCCGTGCAGCACGAAACCGTCCACCTCGGCGCGCATCTGCTTCCAATCGAACCGGAAGGCGCCGATCTCCGTGCGTCCACCGGTGGCCTTCTCCACTTCCGCCACGATCCGCTGGCGGACTTTCTCGCGGAACCAATCGCTGCGTAAAACCAGCGACGCGCTGAGCGCCACGGCCAGCGCCAGCGCCGCCAGGCTTCCCATCACGATCCAAATCCGGCGCGCGCGGCGGCTCATCGGAACACCTCGTCGTGGTATTGGATGTGGGTGCGGCGGCGGGCCTCCTTCAGCCATTGCTCCACTTGTTGGCTGGCCTCCTGGTTAATCAGCGTTTGCTCGATGTTGGCCCGATAGTCGTCGAGGGAGGGCGTCTGACCGGGATGAGCCTGCATCCATCCCGCGCGCAAGTGCTCGTCGAAGTATTTGCGAATCTCGTCGTCGCCGATCTGGATACCTGGCCGGAAGCGCAAATCGATGAAACTTACCAGCATCAACTGCCACGCCAGCCGGGCTTTCAGATCGTCTTCACTGACCCCGTACCCGGCTAGCCCGCGCAGGTACGCGGCATCGTTCCCGTAGCGGGTCTTCTCCTCCTTCAGGGCCGCTTCCGTGTCGGCGGCGGATGGCGGCGGGTAACGGCTTTCTTCCATCTCGCTGCGTACCAGCGTCTGGTCCACCATGCGCTCCGCGGTCTGGCGCTTGTTGGCCGGGCTGAAATCGGGTTTCTCATTGTTCAGCAGCGCCGTGATCCGTAACTCCCGGTCCAGATCGGTTTCGGTGATCACGCGGCTGCCCACCGAGACGGCGATGCGATCGATGACTTCGGCGCCGGCGGCCCCGGCCAGCAGGCCAGCCAGACAAATCGCGATGGAGAGCCGGCGCCGCATCAGAATGTCTGCCCTATCGAAAAGAAGAACTGAAAGTGACTGATGCTCTGCGGGATGCAGTTATAAGGTTGGGTCTGGCAGGGATTCTGGCCCGCGCTCAACAGGTCGCTGAAACTTCCCGCGAACCCGATGAAGCGCGGCGGATTGATGCTGTATGCCAAATCCAACCGCACCGGACCGATCGGCGTGCGATAACGTATGCCGAAGCCTACCGCTTGGTTCATGTAATCGAAATCTGAAATTCCATGTTGATCGGTACGAAACGAGATATTGGACAGGCTGCTGTAGACGTTGCCCATGTCGTGAAAAAGCACTCCGCCCACATTCTGCAGCAGCGGGAAGCGGAACTCGGTCTGGTTCATCAGCAGCGCCGTACCGCCCAAGGGAAAGCCGGTGACCAGGTCGCGCGGGCCGGCTTGCAGGTCGGGAAAACCGCGCTCGGAGGTGGCGCCCCCGGAGAAGAAGTGCTCGGGCAGTGGAATCGCCGTATTCGGGTTCGCGACGTTGCGCAGGGGCTGAACGAAACCGAAGCTGGTGGCGCGCGCCAGCACGTACTTCTTGCCGATCGGATGATAAGTCGCATTGCGCCCCAGGAACCGTCCGAACGAAACCTCGGAGCCTAATTCGTGGGGCGCGAGCGAGATATCCAGGGTATTGTAAATGCCCTTGTGCGTCTCGATGGGGTCGTCGCGCCGGTCCTGGATCATGCTCCACGAGACTTCACCCACGCGGTCAGGCTGCGCGAACAACGGAATCAGCAGCGGTGAAATCTTCAGCGTCGATTGGTCCACCGTGACATGCCGGTAAGTGTACCGGTATAGAAATGTGAGCGACTTGGATAGCCTGTCGGAAAGCTGCACGGAGCTTTCAAAGCGTTGCGCGGTGAACGTGCGCACGTCCTTGCTGTTGTCGTACAGAGTCGTGAACGAGAGAGTCAGCTTGTCGTTGCCGTGGACGCGCGGCGCCGTATAGTTAATCAGCGCGCGCTGCTCCAGGGTCGAGACGCGGCCCCGGAAACTGAGGCTCTGGCCCAGACCCCACAGGTCCAGGCGCGAAACGTCCAGCGTGGCATCCGGCGCAAAGCCAGTCTGGCCTTGAGGCGCCTCCAGGCACGTCGAACATCCGCCAATTCTGGCGAACTCAGCGCCGAAGCCGGTGGCGATCGAATACTTGCGCGCCTCCTCCATGTCATACAGCACGTACTTTTCGCTGCTGTCGCCGCTGGGATTCTGGATGGCCGTATCCACGCGCGCAAAAACGCCCAGATCGTACAGCTTGCGCTGCGCATCCCGCATGGCGGTGGGCGACAAAGGATCGCCCGCCTTCAGCAACATCTTGCTATCCACCAGGCTGCGGCGCGTATTTTGCAAGCCGCTGATCAGGATCTCGCGCACGAACTGCTGCTGCCCTTCGTGGATCACATAGGTCAAGTCCGTCTGGTGGGCGTCCGCCGCGGGCTTGGAACTCCACTCAAACGTGGCGTTGGGGAACCCCCGCGTGGAGTATTGCTGCAGGATGGCATCCCGGTCGACGGCCACGTTGTACTCGCTGAAGGGCTGCCCTTCCACGGAGCTGAGCTGCGCAAGCAACTGCGCTTTATCCAACTTGGCGGCACCCTGCACATCCAGGCTATGGATGAAATACTGCGGGCCTTCTTGAATAGAGATGAAAACCGCCAGATTATCGGGCTTGCCTTTATAGCCATCCTCAATCTTGTGCGTGACCGCTACGTCCCGGAATCCGTTGGACTGGTACAAGCTGCCGATGGACTGCTCGTCGCGCCGCAGCAGAGCCCCGCTATACCGCCCGCGCCGGAACTGCAGCAGCGAGGCGCGCATCAAGAACATGCGCTCCCGGATGGCGCTCGTCCTGAAATATTTGTTGCCCTGAATGTCGATCAGCACCAGCTTGTGGCGCTCGCCGGGGTTAATGAGATAGTCGATGGATGCCTTATCGTTGACCACCCGCTGCGGTTTGAATTCCACTTCAGCGTCGAAATAACCTTGGGATTGAAAGTAATCCCGCAAGTTGCGCTCGCCTTCGAGCAGCAGGGATTCATCCACCGTATGCTCTTCAAAAACCGGCACCAGGCTCCGCAGCTTGCGTTGCGACACCTTCGCCCCGACTGCCTGCACCTCCACTTCGGGTCCGGCATCGATGTCCAGCGATGCCTTGCTGCGATTGGTATCCGCATCGTAGTCCATGCCCTTCAATGTCACGCGCGCTTCAAAGCGCCCGCGCCGTTCGTACTTGGAACGTACATCCTCGACGCCATTGTTCACGCGCGATTGAGTGACTGTGCGCCACCCCCCGATCAGCCAACGGCGCCAGTGCGTGGCTTTCAGGATATCCTGCAGCGGCATCTTGGGATCGCCGGTTATGACCGGTGTGGCGAAGCGCGCGCGCGGTCCGGATTCCACCACAAAGTGAATACTCACCTGCTGCGTGTGTGGATCGTAGGACACCTCCGGGTGCACCTGGCTCGCATGCAGGCCGTTGGCTACTAATAGGCGCTCGATAGCGGTCTGCGCCGGACCCACGTCCGCTTCCGTAAACGGCTGCCCCAGGTTCAGCCGCGTGACGTTGACCAGTTGGCCCGCGTTGGGCGGATCGGATATGCGGCCCAGCATCGCTACGTTGCCAACGAACCAGCTATTCTTGGTGATGATTCTTACGATTATGCCGATGGCGGGGGCCGCTGCGGGCTCGGCATCCACCTGGATGTCTTCGAAGGCGCCTGTGGTATAGAGCCGCTCGATGGCCGCGTGCACGTCCGCTAGCCGCAGGGGCGCGCCTTTCTTGAGCGGGATGGCGCTAGCCAGTTCCGCGGCGGTAAGCGGCTGCTCCGGCGGGACGAATTGAATATCGGCTATCGGTTGCCCTTCGTACTTCGCCGTTTGCGCCCAAACCACCTGCGCACAGGCCAGCAACGAAATGGTTAAATAGCGAGCGAAGCTCCGCCACACCCTCCCCATCATAAACGAAAGGGCGCGCGCGGCGGATGTCCTAAACCTTACGAATTGACCCACTTCCGGGCCCTAAGGCCGCACGCACAATATGTCCGCCCTTTGCGGGAGCCATGCCGGCCCGCTGTGGAAAATAGCGAGCCGCAATCTGCGGTGGACCCAGATCTTCGACCTGGGTGAAGCCGAGCGACATCAGCTTGGCGCCCAGCACATCCGATTCAAAGTAGCTCACCCAGGCCTCGCCGATCCTGGCGACATGCTGCGCGCGCGCATCGTGCACAGCGCGCATCTCAGGTGACAAAGAGCCTGGAGGGTTGCTGTAGTCGAACACCACTTCCGCGCCGCCGGGCAGGCTGGCGATGAAGGTTAAGGTGGCGAAGGCGGCTTCCTCCGTCAAATAAGGCACGACTCCGAGCCAGGTAAAGAAGGATCGCTGGGCCGGATCGAAGCCGGCTGCGGCTAAGCCTTCGTCCAAAGTGGAGCGCTCGAAATCCACTGGCGCGAAGGTGAGCATATGCGGGAGCGGAATGTCCGCATCCGCGAGCCGCTGCCGTTTCCAGGCCTGCGTAGCCGGGTGATCCACTTCAAAGATGCGCAGGCGGTCCCGCATGGCGCCTCGGTAAGCGTAGGTATCCAGACCCGCGCCGAGCACCACAAGCTGAGTCACCCCGACCGCCACCGCGGC
>DATKFU010000095.1:0-33471 GCA_035511215.1 Bryobacteraceae bacterium
CACGACCCACTTCGGCTGGCTCCGCCACACCACCGCGAACTCGCGATCCTCCGCGTCCCAATCAGGAAGATCTTCCTCCCAATAACGCATGATCTCGTACGTGCGGCGACCGTAAATGAGGCCCGTCGCGCCGCGCACCAGCCCGATGAAGTGACGGAAGGCCGCGGGTGCAGGCGGCCCAAGCTTCATGTGGTCGACGTAGCCATCAAGGGACTGGCTCAATCCGTAGACGAGTTTTGCCACGCTGTAAATCTCCCTCCCACGTTCTTCAGAATACCTGAGCCGACGTCACGCTGAGGTGAGGTGGAACACTACCTGTGCGCCGCATTGTCGATGTGGCCGATGCGGCCCATGGTGCTGGCAATAGAACTCCATGTTAGGCCTGGATCGGGGTCTTTGCCAGCGTCCGGAATTTCATTTTCATTCACTCCGCGCCCAACTCATATTTGTGGCTCTTGGGCTGCGCTGCGGCGCGCTGCTCGACGAGCACGTCCGCCTCCAACGTGTCTAGCGCATCGGCCGCGGCCTTCAAATGCGGGGCCGGCACGGCGATGTTGTCCAGATTCACTCCCGCCAGGCGCCAGCGCGCGAAGTGCACTACATTGTGGCGGAGGGTCAGATCGTGCACCGCGGCGGCCTGCTTTGCCATGGGGGTTGGCAGCGTCGCCAGGTTTACGCCCTTTGCCCACTCTTCTTTGGTGAAGGTTCCCACCGCCTGGCCATCGATCTTCAAGGTATAACGGGCGGCGGTGAGGCCGGTGACTCTCAGCGGCTCCTGGTTCATGGCTTCCACGAAATCCGAAGCGCGCAGCGCCAGCGCCAGAACCTCGTCCTTCGTGTCGATAGGCATGGGCAGGGCTGCATCCATTTGCGTCCATGAGACGCGTTCCCCCGCCGCCAGATCGGTCACTTGCGCGTTGGCGATTTTCGCGACGGCTGGCCCAGCGGCATTGATCTCCACCGCGGTGACGATGGCCGGTGCATGCCACGCCTTCAGCAGAGATTCGGCCATCAGCAGGTGGCCGCCCGGCGCGGGATGCACGCGATCGGGTACCAGCTTCTTGGCGGTTTCGGCGTCCAGCCGGAGGGCTTTCTCCAGCGCCGCTACGACAGGCCCGTTCAAATCGGCCACGTCGAGTTTCTCTTCGCGGCCCAGCTCCTTGAGGAATTCGCCGTAGCGCACCAGCACCTTGTTATAGCCGCCCTCGAAACTGGGCGGACGGGTGACGTCATCGTACGGCGAGGGCTGGATCAGCGTGATACGAATGCCGGGTAGCGCCTCTTTCACGCTCTGAATAATGTGCCGGTATCCGGCTGCGTAGGTATCGAAGATCTTTTGATCGAACGCGCGGTAACTGCCGTCGTTCATGCCCAGCATGATGGTCATGACGGTGGGCTTATAGGCCACCACATCGCGCTCCAGGCGCACGTCGATGGGGCCGGCCCCGCCGCCGGTCACACGGTCGCCGCCCACGCCGGAGTGGACGAAGCTCACTTTCATCAGGGGGAAGCGGGTTAGGACATACGTCTCAACGAACGTGGTGTACAGGCGCTGGTCGGTGATGCTATCGCCATAGAAGACCACGCGGTCGCCATCGTGCAAATAGAAGTTGGCCGGCGCGGCCGGGCACAGGACTGGCGGGCACAAGGCCGCCAGCAGCCCAACCATCGCGGTTCGCCGTAGAATTCTCATGATGCCCACAGTATAGGTAGAAAACAGCGTAGTCTGGTAATGATGCCTAAAGCTCCGATTCTCCTGATGGCCCCTTTAGCTCTGTTTGCCCATAACCTGATGCCCGTGCCGGCGAAACTGCAGCCGGGTGCGGGGCGAATGCATATCGACCGGAATTTCGCATTCGTGCAGTTGAACGGATATCGCGAACCACGCCTGGAGGCCGCCGCCGCCCGGCTGGTGGAGCAGGTGGCGCGTAAGACCGGAATTCCCATGGCGCCCGGCATGGGAGTGCATGCTCCGGAGGCTCCGCTGGTGGTCTATTGCGACCATGCCAGCGCGCCCGTGCAGGCCGCGCGGGAGGATGAATCCTACAGGCTCACCGTCACGCCGCTGGGCGCCCGCCTGGACGCGCCCAATCCGCTGGGCGTGCTGCGCGGTATGCAGACCTTCCTGCAACTGGTCGATCTGGACGCGAGCGGCTTCGGCGTGCCGGCGGTGACCATCGAAGACCAGCCGCGCTTCCCGTGGCGCGGCCTGATGCTGGATGTCGCGCGCCATTGGATCCCGCTCGAAGACGTGCTGCGCACGCTCGACGGCATGGCCGCCGTGAAGTTGAACGTGTTCCATTGGCACCTCTCCGAGAACCAGGGTTTCCGCATCGAAAGCAAGCGCTTCCCGAAGCTGCAGGAAATGGGTTCGGACGGCCAATACTATACGCAGAATCAGGTGCGCGAGGTGATCGCATACGCGCACGAGCGGGGCATTCGCGTGATCCCGGAGTTCGATATGCCCGGCCACGCCACCGCCTGGTTCGTGGGCTATCCGGAATTGGCCAGCGCGCCGGGGCCGTACCAGATCGAGCGCCAGTGGGGAATTTTCGATCCGGCCATGGATCCCACCCGCGAAGAAACGTACCAATTCCTGGACGCGTTCATCGGCGAAATGGCCGCGCTGTTCCCGGATGAATACTTCCACATCGGCGGCGACGAAGTGAACGGCAAGCAATGGGATGCCAATCCGCGCATCCAGGAATTCATGCGCGCGCAAGGGATCAAAGGCAACGAGGCGCTGCAAGCGTATTTCACGCGGCGCGTGCAGGCCATCGTGGAGAAGCACGGCAAGAAGATGATCGGCTGGGACGAGATTCTGACCAAAGACATGCCGCATAGCGTGCTGGTGCAATCGTGGCGCGGGCAGAAGGCATTGGCGGATGCGGCGCGGCAGGGCGTCGGCGGGATCCTGTCGAACGGTTATTATCTGGACCTGGGTTACTCCGCGGCGCATCATTACGCGGTCGATCCGTTGGGCGATGGCGCGGCGGATCTCAGCGCGGAACAGCAGCAGCGAGTGCTGGGCGGGGAAGCATGCATGTGGTCGGAATTCGTGCCCGCCGAGTTGTTGGATGTGCGCGTCTGGCCGCGTATGGCAGCCATCGCCGAGCGCTTCTGGTCGCCGCAAAATGTGACGGATGTGGCCGATATGTACCGCAGGCTGGACGCGGTAAGCCGCGATCTGGAATGGCTGGGACTGAGGCACGCGTCGGAATACGAGAAGATGCTGGGGCGGTTGGCGGAAAGCGGTCCGGTGACGCCGGTGCGCACGCTGGCCGGCGTGGTCGAGCCGGTGAAGGACTATGCGCGCGAAGAAGCGCATCCATACGACCGTTTTACGCCGCTCAACCGGCTGATCGATGCGGCGCGCCCCGACAGCGAAACCGTACGCACATTCGCCGCGCTGGTGGACCGGATGGGCGCTGAGGATCTTCCACGCATCCGCGAGTGGCTGACCCTTTGGCGGGATAACCACGCCCGCCTGGCGCCGCTGCTGGCGAATTCCGCACTGCTGGCCGAAGATGCGGACCTCTCGCGGGATCTATCGGCCATCGCGGCAGCGGGTTTGCAGGCGCTCGACCGCCTGCAAAGCGCCCAGTTTCGGGACCCGGCTTGGATCGGGGAGCAGAGGGCGCTGCTCGACCGCGCCAAAAAGCCGAAAGCGGAGCTTCTGCTGAGCGTCGAGCCATCCATCCGCAAGCTGGTCGAAGCCGCGCGGTAGGCACCTTCCCACATTCTGATACTGGACACGCGGGTTCCTGGCCAGACGCGCGCGCGGACCTGGAGGTCCGCCCCACAACTGCCGATGAAGTAGATCAGGTGCATCCTCGTGCCCGGGGATTCCCTGAGCCTTTCGTCGAGGTACAGATGCGTTACTTGTCGATTCTGTTGGTGCTGGCAGGCGCCTCGGTCATGCGTGGATCGGACACGCCTGCCGCGCCTCCAGCGGGCGCCTCCGGCGAAGATGCGCTGTTCGGGGATATGCCTGAGGTGGTAGCCGCCGCTCTGCACCCCCAGACCCTGGCGGAAGCGCCGGCCAGTGTCACCATCGTGACCGCGTCCGACATTCATAAATTCGGATACCGCACGTTGGGCGATGTGCTTTCGGCGGTGCGCGGATTCACCTTGACCAGCGATCATATCTACCAATACTCCGGGGCACGCGGTTTCGCCATTCCAGGCGATTACAATTCGCTGTTCCTGGTCATGATCAACGGCCACCCGATGACCGAAATTGTTTTCGATTCGAACAACTATTTCGGTCAGGACTTCGGGCTTGACCTGGACCTGGTCGAGCGCATCGAAATCATCCGCGGTCCGAGCTCGGCTCTCTATGGCAGCAACGGCGTTTTGGCGAACATCAATATCGTAACCAAGTCGCCAGTGGACAGCCCCAAATTCGCGGCCAGCACGGAGACGGATAGCCTGGGGCTGCGGAAGGTGCAGGCGATGGCCTCGGTGGATTTGGGGAAAGGCGTCAATCTACTGGTGGAGGGCTCCGGCATTCTGGACGGGGGCCACGATCTCGTAATCCCAGCCTACAACACGCCCGCGCAGAACAACGGAGTCGCCAACCATCTGGACGGCCAGAGCGGTTATCACAGTTACGCGGACCTCACGTGGGGTTCCTGGGATTTCTCGGCGTATTTCAACACCCGCCTCAGCCGGGCGCCGGTGCTGGGCGAGGGCGCCACGTTCGACAGCCAGGGCCAGTTCTACCGCGACACGCGCGATTTCGCAGGTGCGACGTACACCCACGACTTCGAAACCTCCAGCCAGTTGCAATGGCAAATTTATTACGATCACTATAGCTATTCCGACCGGTACGATGAGCCCGCGGGGATTGGCATCGTCGACAACCGCGACGAGGACTGGGGAGATTGGATCACCTCGCAATTGATCTACCGGCGCCAGGATCCGATTGGGGGGCTCACGCTGGGAGTCACCGGTACGGTGGAGTTCCGGAATCTCCAGACCAACGAGGATTTCTCGCCGGACCATACAGTTTATCTGGACATCAGCCACCCGGACCTTTCGCTAGCATTCTTCGCGCAGCAGGAGTGGAGCTTTGCCAAAAACTGGACGGCCTACTTCGGAGTTCGGCTGGACGAGTCCCGCAACTTCGGCGGGTTCGTTTCGCCCCAGACCTCGGTGGTTTACCAGCCGTCCGCGAGAACTTCATATAAGTTTGTTTACGGCCGCCCGTTCCGCGCGCCGAGCAGTTTTGAGCAGTACTACGCATATCCAGGTACGAATGTTGCGAACCTGCGCTTGCGCCCGGAGACGGCGCAAGCTCTGGAGTTCACCGTAGAGCGGCACGTCGCCAAATCCCTCGATGCCGTGGTAAACGCCTACCGCTACTGGCTCGAATCCGTCATTGAGGCGGTCGAGCTTCCCGACGGCGCTTCGCAGTACCAGAACGTCGGCACTTTCCATTCCACCGGCGTGGAATTCGAGTTGCACGATCACCCCTCGGGGTGGCTCGATACCACGGCCAGCTTCTCCCTGCAGCGCGCGGGAGATGCCGCGGGCGAAACCCTCCCCAACGCGCCTGCACGGATTGGCAAGTTCCGGGCGGCGGTGCCCGTGTGGCGCGACCGGGTCAATTTCAGCGCCGGCTTCGAGTATCTGAGCTCGCGGTTGACCGCGGACCGCGTAGCGGTGCGTCCGGTGGCGTTGGTGGACGCCACGATGTCGACATCGAAGTTGTTTCGGGGCGTGGATTTCGTGGCCGGTATCCGCAACGCGCTCAACTGGGCATACGCAGACCCTGTGGACGTAATCGATCAAATACCGGCCAACGGCAGATCCGTGTTCGTGAAGTTGATCTGGAGGCAAGGCGAGTAGCCGTCATGGTCTCCCGCCGTTCCATGCTGTTCGCGCTGCCCGCCGCATTCGGATACCTCGGACTGCGAAGGAATTTGCGCGCCTCGGTGGCGGGCGGCGTGAAGCGCGTGGCCGTGGTGTTCCCTTCAGCCCTGGAGCCGTGCTCGGAGGCGGTGGAGGGACTGCGGCTGCGCTTGTCCGGCCACGAGGTGGCAGTGGATCTTCTGGACGTGAATCAAGCAACTTTTGGCGCGGACGCCGCCCAGGAGATGGCGCGCAAGCCTGCGGTGACCGTGGCGGTCGGTTCCGACGCCGTCCACGCCGTTTTGGAACGATCGTTTCAAGGCAAAACCGTCTCTACTATGACGCTCGAAGCCGATCGCGCCGGCGATGCGTCCCAGGCGGGACAGGTGACCGCGGCAGTCTATCTGGATATTCCGATTCGCACGCTGATCGCGGAGTTGCGAAAGCTTTTTCCCGAAAAAACGCGCGTAGGCCTGATTCGAAATCCAGGCCGCGGGGGGAACACGGCATCGCAAATCCGCAGCCAGGCCGCGGAGCCCGGCTCCCTCGAAATCGCCGACTGCGCCACGGCGGAGGAATTGCTGCCGGTCTTTCTAGCGTTCCGCAAGAAGGTGGACTTCGTCATCTGCCTCCCGGACGGCTCACTTTATAACAGCGCCACGGCCCGGCCGCTCATCATGGCCTCCCTCGAAAATCGGCTGCCGCTCGTGGGATTCTCGCCGGCTTTCGTGCGCGCGGGCGCCGCCGTGGCGGTTTATCCGGACTACCGCGGCGTCGGGCAGCAAACTGCGGATCTGGTGCGCCGGTGCCTGGAGCCGGGCGACTGCGCGAGTTGGGAAACGCCGCGGAAAGTGGATGCGGCGGTGAACGCCAAAGTCCTGCGCATGCTCGGGATGGAGTTCAAGGCAGCCGCCAATCCGGACCTGGTGGTGCTGCGATGAATCGGGTCGCGAAACTCAAGAATCGGTTCTGGGCCAGCCTGCTCATGCAGGCGCTGGCGGCGACCATCGTGCTGCTTACCGTTTCGGCGGTGCTGCGGCTGGGTGTGTCCCTGTTCATCCAGGACCGCGTGCTGGAGCGGCAATTGGAGCTGCGGGGCGAGTCCATGGCGCAATTTCTGGCGCGTGAGCTGCAGTTTTCGTTGCTGGTCGGAGATCGCGGTGAGATGCAACGCCTGCTCGAAGACTCGGCCGCGAACGAAGACGTACTGTTCGTGGAAGTCCTAAACCCCGCGGGGCAGCGGGTGTGCGCGCTGGCCCGCGCGGACCGCTTCAAACGCATTCCAGCACTGGCTGCAGGCGCCGCCTTGGGAAAGCCCGAAACTTCGGTACGGTATGCGGGCGAGCGCTTCGTGGAGATCCGTGTGCCGGTCCTGGCGCCGGCTCGCGACCGGTTGCTCGATTGGGAGCCGGCACGCGAGAACCGCTCCACCCTGGGCGCTCTGCGCATGGGGATTTCGATGCAGAAACAGCGGACCTTCGCCCGCCAGATGTTGCTCGACGGCCTGTGGGCCATGCTGTTTGGCACGGCCATGATGTGCGCCGCGCAGTACTGGGGGCTGCGCCGCCTGCTGCGTCCGCTGGGGACACTGGTCGAGTTTACGAATCTGGTGGGAACCGGCGATCTGCGCCACCGGGCGCCGGTGGATCGCGCCGACGAGGTCGGCCAACTGGCGGCGGCCTTCAACAGTATGGTCGAGCGGCTGGGCGAGACCACCGTTTCCAAAGACTATGTCGATAACGTGCTGCGATCCATGGGGGAAGCCCTGATCGTCACGGACCGGGCCGGGCGAATCGAGCGCGTGAATCCGCGGACGGTCGAGCTGTTGGGATACGCCGAGGCGGAGCTCATCGGCCGGCCGGCGCTCAGCCTGGTCGCGGAGGGCGAGACGCCTCCCTCGGCGGCAGGCATCGAGCGAAGCTACCGCGCCCGGGATGGCCGCCTGATTCCGGTCTGGCTTTCTTCGGCTGGCTTGCGGGGCGCCGCGGGAGCCGCGGAAGGATACGTCTGGCTGGCCCAGGATATGACCGAACTGAAGCGCACACAGGGGGAACTGGTGCGCGCGCGGGACGCGGCGGAACAGGCCAACCGGGCCAAGAGCGTCTTCCTGGCGAACATGAGCCACGAACTGCGAACTCCCTTGAACGCCGTCATCGGCTACAGCCAGATGCTGCGGGAGGACTACATTGGCGCGGAGCAGGAGGAGGTGCGCGGCGATCTGGAGAAGATCGAGCGCTCCGGCCAGATGCTGCTGGGTATCATCAACGACATCCTGGATCTATCCAAGATCGAGGCCGGCCGCGAAACGGTCAAGGCGCAGCAGTTCGATGTCGCCGCGGTCCTGCAGGATGTCTCGCACGCGGTCCAGCCGCTGGCGCGGCTGCAGGGCGATGTGCTCGAAATCGATTGTCCCGACCACGCCCGGATGGCCTACGCGGACCTGCCGAAATTCCGCCAGAGCGTGCTCAACCTGGTGAACAACGCACTGAAATTCACGGAGCGGGGCCGCGTCTCGGTGGCGGTGAATAAGCTGCGCGATGCGGACGGCGAGTGGACCGAAGTGCACGTCTCCGATACCGGCATAGGGATCGGCCGGGATCAACTGGGCAAGCTGTTCCAGCCCTTCTCGCAGGTAGACGGCTCCGCTACCCGAAAATACGATGGCACCGGTTTGGGATTGGCGATCAGCAAAAAGTTTTGCCAGATGATGGGCGGCGACATTACGGTCGAGAGCGAACTGGGACGCGGCTCGCGCTTCTCGATCCGGTTGCCGGCGAGTGGTACGCCGGACGGTCAAGCGTTGGCCGGTGGGATGCCCTCGGCTGATGCGGGAAGCGTCCCACCCGCGGCGCCTAAAGTCCCGGTGGCCGCCAGCCGATAGATACTGTATGAATTGCAGAAGGCTCGTGCAGTGCATCGCGGGTATCGCGCTGAGCAGCGTAGTCGTTTGGGGATTCCCGCAACTGGCGCCCACGGCCGATTTCCAGGCATCGCCGGCAGAGAGCCTGGCCGGCGCCGCGGATAGCCCCGACGGCGTTGCTTCGCTGTCGCTCGACCAATGCCTGGAGACGGCTTTCCAAAAGAACCACCGCCGCCCTGTCTCGAAATTCGCCGTCGCACTGGCGGAGGCCCAGCACCGCCAGGCCCTGGCCGGCTACTGGCCGCAGGTCGATGCCAAAGCCGGTTACGAGCGCCTCAGCGATCCGTTGAATTTCATTTTCCCGGCGGGCAGCATGCAAATTCCCGCGCAGTCCGTCAGCGTTCCCGGCGGAACCATGGTGGTGACGATCCCGGCCAATGCCTTCGCACCCGGGTTTCCGTCGAGCAGCCTCCAGATGCCGGTCAACTTTCCGGGCCAGACCTATAAGACCGGGGCCGAAAGCTTTTCGATCCCCGAGCAAAACGTCAAAGTCCTCGATCAGAATGTGGTCAGCGGGTCGCTGAACATGGAGTGGCTGCTGTGGGACGGCGGGATGCGCAAGGGGCTTCGGGAGCAGTCCGCTGCCAACGTGGCCATCATGCGCGAAGAGGCCCGCCGCACGGATCTGGAGATAGCCGACAGCGTCACCCGGATGTATTGGGGCGCAGTGCTGGCGCGGCAGCTTAGCCAACTCGGCCAGGACACGCTGGCGCGCATGCAGTCCACCCTCCAGCTCACCGAAACCATGTACAAGGAAGGTGCGGGTAAGGTCACCCGGTCCGACTATTTGGACAACGCCGTCATGGTCCGGACCGTGGAGTCGCTGGTGGCGCAGCTGCAGAAAAACGAAGCCATGTCTCAGGCGGCTTTGGCCAATACGATGGGACTCGCCTGGAATGCCAGCGTCCAGCCATCGGCCCAGGAGATTCCTTTTGAACCCGCGGCACAGGACCTCGATGGGTTGGTGGGCGTCTCGTACCAGTTCAACCCGGATTGGGCCAAACTGGGGGAGGCTATCCGCGCCACCCAAGGCGCTGTAACCACCGCCAGAAGCGGGTACTATCCCAAGCTGGCGCTGACCGGAGAACTCCACCGCTGGTGGAACGGCGGCTACAACGCCGGCATGGCGACCGACCAGAACCAGGAAGGTTGGACCGCCGGTGTCGGCCTGGAGATCCCAGTATTCGACGGTTTCCTGACCCGCAATCGGGTGAGCGAAGCGCTGGCCCGGCTCAATCAGCTCAAGGAGACGCAGTTCCTCCTGCGGGATGGACTCGCGCTGCAGATCAAGGATCTGGTGTTCAGTCTGGACGCCGCCGCCAAGTCCGGCCGGGCGAGTCTGGCAGCCATGCAATCCGCACAGGAAAACCGCGACCTCAACACCCGCGCGTACCGGGAGGAACTGGTCGAAACCGAGAAAGTGATACGGGCTCAATTGATGGAAGCGCTCATGTCGGCGGAGCATTTCAAGGCGCGCTACGACTATGCCGCGATCTTGTCGCAGCTTAGCCTGGTGGTGGGCAAGGACATCGGCGAGAGGCTGGCGCCGGCGAAATGAGACTACCCGGGTATAGCACGTGGTGCGCATGCTGCCTGGCGGCCGGATGGCTGGTCTGGGCCGCGCATTCGTCAGCCGCGGCGGGCGCCGAGCGGGTCGCGGACGCCGGGCAGCCCGGTCTTCGCATAGCCATTTCCGAAAATGTCGCTGGCGAAGTGAACGGCAACGACGTCCGGGCCGCGATCAAGACCTGGGCCGAAGCAGTCGCGCGGCAGACCGGCGTCCGGATCGATCCGGAGTTGTGCACTACCGCGCAGTTGGTGCTGAAGATTCGCAACCGGCAGGTAGATGCGTTTACCCTCGACGTTGTCGAATATGCACGCGTGGCCGCCTACGTCGACCGCGAACTGGTGGTTGACGAAAGCGAGGTGCCGGACGGCGAGGAGTATGTGGTGCTGGTGCACCGGTCGAGCGGCATTCAAAGTCTCGCGGACCTGCGCGGACGGAGCCTGCTCTCTTACCGGAACACACGCATGTGCATGGCTAGAGTCTGGCTGGACACCCTGTTGGCCGCCGCTCACCTGGGCCCGGCGGAAACGTCTCTGGGCCGGCTGGAGAGCAGCCCGAAACTCTCGCGCGTGGTGCTGCCGGTGTTCTTCCGCCAATCCGACGCATGCCTGGTGACCCGGCGGGGTTACGACACCATGTGCGATCTGAACCCGCAGCTTGACAAACAACTGCGCATTCTGGCGATGTCGCCCAAGATGATGGCGACCTTCATGGCCTTTCATAAGGACAGTCCGCCGGAGACCAGGCAGAGATTCTTGGCGGCCGTCACGGAGTTGCACAAGACCGTGGGCGGCCGCCAGGCCCTGATGTTGTTTGGCGGCACGCGCCTGGTGCGGGCGGACATCTCCGTGCTCCACACAACCCTTGAACTGCTTCACACTTACGAGCGGCTCGAGGGTAAAATGCCAGGCGCCGGACAATAACCGGGAGGCGATGGAGGATGCGCGATACGTGAAAGGGCTTTTCACAGGCGGTTGGAGGCAGGTGCGGCGGCGCCTGCGGTTCCGCGCGCCCAAAAGTATCGCCGCGCGGATCTCGGGGCTTTCCTGGATCGTCGCGCTATTCAGTCTGATGGTCTTCGTGGCGGGCAGCATCCCGGAGCAGAAGCGCGAAATCGAGGACAGTCTTCGATCCAAGGCCCGCGGCATTGCCGCTTCTCTACAGGAAGGGTTGGCCAGCGCGGCGGTGACGGAAGACTACAGCGGCCTGGTGGATCTGTGCGAGCAAGCTCTCGCCGGAGACGAGTCGATCGATTTCCTGGTGATAGCCAAGAACGACGGCTTCGCCATCATCGTCGAAAGAGGGGGGTGGCGCACCGCCCAGTTGGCCGCCTCGTGGAGACCCAAAGAAAGAACGCCGGCGAGCGGCATTGAACTTGCCCCTCTATTCGGAAAGCGCGTGTTCCGTTTTGCAACGCCTTACGACTATTCTTCGATTCCGTGGGGATGGATCCACGTGGGGCTCTCACTGAACGCCTACGACCGCGGCGTCGCCCGGCTGTATCAACGCACGGGAGCGCTGGCCGTCGTGTGTGTCGCGGGCAGCCTGCTGGCGTCGGTAATCTTTGCCAGGCGCCTGGTCCGTCCCATGTTGCGCCTACAGGCTGTGGTCGGGAAGCTCGCGGAAGGAGACATGTCGGCCCGCGCCGCGATCCGCAGCGCGCAGGAAATCGAGGGGCTGGCGCACTCGTTCAATACCATGGCGGATGCGCTGTGGCAGCGCGACGAGATTCTCGAGAGCGTTCGTTTTGCCGCGCAGCGGTTCCTCAGCGCCGCTGCCTGGCAGACGGTAATCCGGGAAGTGCTATCGAAGATCGGCAACGCGGCCCAGGTCAGCCGGGTCTTTCTCCTGGAGAACCGCTCCGGGCAGCGGGAGGGGCTGGTGGGTACGGTCTTGCACGAGTGGGTCGGGCCCGGCATCGCGTGCCGGACCTGCGGGCCCGGACAGGCGGAATTGCGCTGGACGGGCGGCGATTGGAGCCGATGGGCGGGCGCTCTGGGCCGCGGAGAGATGGTCATGGTCGAAGCCGGCGATCCGGCCAGCGGGACCGAGCGCGGCCTGGCGCCGGCGTCTCAGTCGTCCATCCTGATCCCCATCGAAGTGGGCGGCCAGTGGTTTGGCGTGCTGGGCTTCGACGATTGCGCCCGCGTGCGCGCCTGGAGCGATGCCGAACGGGATAGCTTCCGATCCGCCGCCGGCATGTTGGGCGCTGCTATCACCCGCCAACAGGCGCAGGAGTATGTGGACAATATCCTGCGGTCAATGGGCGAATCCCTGTTGGTGATGGATCCGGATTTGCACATCAGGCGGGTCAACCCCAGCGCCCTGCGCCTGCTGGGCTACACGGAGGAGCAACTGGTCGGGCAGCCCTTAAGCCAGGTCGTCGAAGGCGATGTGCCTGTATCCAGTATCGCGATCGAGCGTACCTACCGCACCAAATCCGGCAGCCGGATTCCGGTACTGTTTTCTTCCGCCGAGTTGCGCAGCGGGCCCGGTTCGCTCGAGGGCTATGTGTGCCTGGCCCAGGAATTGACCGATCTCAAGCGGACCCAAGCGGAGTTGGTGCGTGCGCGGGACGCCGCCGAGGATGCCAATCGGACCAAAAGCGTCTTTCTGGCAAGCATGAGCCACGAGTTGCGCACGCCGTTGAACGCCATCATCGGATACAGCCAGATGTTGCGCGAGGATTGCATCGGTCCCGACCAGCCGGAGGTCCTCTCCGATCTGGAGAAGATCGAGCGGTCCGGCCAGATGCTGCTGGGCATCATCAACGACATCCTCGATCTATCCAAGATCGAGGCCGGCCGCGAGACGGTCAAGGCGCAGCGCATCGACGTCGCCGCGGTCCTGCGGGAGGTCTCGAACACACTCCAGCCGCTGGCGCGGCAGCAGCGCAATGTGCTCGAAATCGACTGTCCCGAGCACGCACGCATGGCCTACGCGGACCTGTCCAAATTCCGCCAGAGCGTGTTGAACCTGGTGAACAATGCCCTCAAGTTCACAGAGGGAGGGCGCGTTTCGGTGGCGGTGAACAAGCTGCGCAACGCGGACGGCGAGTGGATTGAAGTGCACGTCTCCGACACCGGCATCGGGATCGGCCGGGAGCACCTGGGCAAGTTGTTCCAGCCCTTCTCGCAGGTAGACGGCTCCGCTACCCGAAAATACAACGGCACCGGTTTGGGACTGGCGATCAGCAAAAAGTTTTGCCAGATGATGGGCGGCGACATTACGGTCGAAAGCGAACCGGGACGCGGCTCGCGCTTCTCGATCCGCCTGCCCGCCGGCCCGGAGGAGAGGCCGCCCTCCTGGCCTGTAGAAGCAGGACAGACCTCGCGGTTAGCCCGGGGAGCGGGCGCAATTGGGACGGACGGAGCTTGAAAATGTGCCGAATACTGTTGGTCGAAGATAACGAGTTGAACCGCGACATGCTCACCAAGCGGCTGCGTCATCGCGGATATGAAGTCACCCCCGCGCTGAACGGCCGCCAGGGCATCGAGATGACCCGCAGCCAGAGACCGGACATCGTGCTGATGGATCTCAGCCT
This sequence comes from Bryobacteraceae bacterium, assembly GCA_035511215.1. Classification (GTDB taxonomy): domain Bacteria; phylum Acidobacteriota; class Terriglobia; order Bryobacterales; family Bryobacteraceae; genus Bog-159. The sequence continues at coordinate 13,888 of DATKFU010000095.1, forward strand.
GCCGGAGATCGACGGTTGGCAGGCGGCCCGCACGCTGAAGAGCGATCCCGGCACCCGCGGCATTCCGGTAGTGGCTTTGACCGCGCACGCCATGCTGGGTGACCGCGAGAAAGCTCTGGAGGCGGGCTGCGACGACTACGCCACCAAACCGGTTGACCTGCCGCTGCTGCTGGCCATGATTGAGCGATTGACCGGCGGCCGCGAGCGGCCGGCCTCAGTTGCCTCTCCCAAGGGTGAACAAATATGAATGAGAACAACCATTTGCTGCTGGTGGACGATGAAGAGCTGAATCGCGACATGCTGTCGCGGCGCCTGGCACACCATGGGTTTCGGGTGGACGTGGCCGCCGACGGCCCATCGGCTCTCCGGTTTATCGCCGCGCATCCTCCGGATCTGGTGCTGCTCGACAGCATGATGCCGGGCATGACGGGGGTAGAAGTATTGCAGGTTTTGCGCGCCACCTACGCCCCGGACCAACTGCCGGTGATCATGGTGACCGCCTTGAAGGAGAGCGACAACGTGGTGGAAGCCCTCAACCTGGGCGCCAACGATTACATCACCAAGCCGGTGGATTTCCCCGTCGCCATGGCCCGCATTCACGGTCAACTGGCGCGCAAAGCCGCCCAAGGCGCTCTGCGGGAGAGCGAGGAAAGGTATGCGCTGGCGGCGCGGGGCGCCAACGATGGCCTATGGGACTGGGATCTGGCGTCCGGGCTGGTCTATTACTCCGAACGCTGGAAAGCGATTTTCGGGTGCCTGGACGCCGAGATCGGGGAGGGTCCCGAAGAGTGGTTGTCGCGCGTACACCCCGACGACCTGGCGGCGCTCAAGGAAGTGCTACGGGCGGAACAGGCCGGCAGCTCCAGCGAGGCATTTGAATGCGAGCACCGCATGCGGCACCGGGATGGGAGCTATCGCTGGGTGCGTTGCCGCGGCGCGGCGGTTCAGGATGCCGACGGCCGGGTCGTCCGCATGGCTGGTTCGATGAGCGACGTGACGGCGGGCAAGGTCGTCGATCCGCTCACCGGATTGGCCAACCGGGTCCTGTTCATGGAGCGTCTGGAGCAGGAATTTGCCGGCTATAGCGCGAACCCGGCCGCGCAATTCGCGGTGATGTTCCTGGATATCGACCGGTTCAAGCTGATCAACGACAGCCTGGGACATTCCGCCGGTGACCAGTTGCTGGTAGCCATGGCCGGGCGTCTGGACCGAGGGGTGCGTACGGGCGATGCCAGCGCGCGCCGCGCTTCCCGGGACCTGCCCGCGCGGCTGGGCGGTGACGAGTTCGCGGTCTTGCTATGCGACCTGTCCGAGCCGGCGGAAGCTGTACAGGTGGCGCAGCGCATCTTGATGGAGCTGCGGGAGCCCTTCGGGCTGGCCGGCCGCGATATTTTCTGTACCGTGAGCATCGGCATTGCGCCGTGCGGTGCGGCCTATCAGTCTGCGGCCGATATGGCGCGGGACGCCGACACGGCCATGTACACGGCCAAGAGCAAGGGACGCTCCCGCTGCGAAATCTTCGACGAAACCATGCGCGCGCGCGTGGTGGAGCGCCTGCAACTGGAGAACGATCTCCGCCGCGCGGTTGAGAACCATGAGTTGACCGTCCACTATCAGGCGAAAGTCCGGCTTACCGACCGCCGCGTCTGCGGCTTCGAAGCCCTGGCGCGATGGCGTCACCCGCAGCGCGGCTGGGTTCCGCCCGTCGAGTTCATCCCGGTGGCGGAGGAAACCGGATTGATTCACGACCTGGACATGGAGATCCTGCGCCAGGCATGCTTCCAGATGAAGCGTTGGCACACGGCATACCCCTGCGACCCGCCTTTGGCGATCAGCGTAAATCTCTCGCCCAGCCAGTTTGCGCAACCGAATCTGGTCGAGCAGATCGCGGATGTGCTGAAGGAAACCGGGATCGAGCCGTCGAGTTTGCGGCTGGAGATCACCGAAAGCGTGCTGATGGACGACCACGAGCTGGCGCGCGACGTCCTGACGCGGTTGAAACTGCTGGGTGTCGGACTGAAAATCGACGACTTCGGGACAGGCTATTCCAGCCTGGCCTACCTGGCGCAGCTTCCTTTCGATACCATGAAGATCGACCGGTCGTTCACCGTACAGCTGCAAGGCGGCGACTGCAATTCCGAGATCGTAAAATCCATCCTCGACATGGCCCATACACTGGGCATGCAGGTGGTCGCGGAGGGCGTGGAAGAGAACGAACAGATCACGCGTCTGATATCCATGGGATGCGAGTTTGGCCAGGGATTCTTGTTCTCGAAGCCGGTTTCCGCGGAGGATGCGGAGCGCCTAGTGGCTGCCATGATGGAGCCGGCCGTGCCGCTCGCACTTATGCGCTCCGCGGCCCCACTTATCGCAACGCAAGATTTTGGTTGCAAATAAGATAGCTGCATCTTATACTATAAGTGCGGAACTTATGAGGACGGCGGTGGCATCGGCGCTGATTTTGTTTTTAGTGGGCGTCGTCGCGCTATGTCCCGCGATTGCCTGTGTTCCTTCTGCGGCTTCTGCAGCGCATTCCGGTTGCTGTCACAGACCGGCGAAGAACGTCCCGGATTGCCCCTATTCCATTCTGCAAAAGAGTAAGACGAACCCCGTGGCAGCGCATGCCAAGTGGGTTGGCGCCATCGTGCGGACGGAGCAGCGCGCCGCACTGCCCATCGCCAGCCTGACGGTCGAGGTCCCCTTCCGGCTCGTCGATGTGTCTGGTCTCTTCCTGCGTAATCGCGTTCTCCTGATCTAAACTACGCCCAGCTAGCAGGCGTGTCTCACTTAGATCGAACAAATTTTACGAAAGGAGAACCATCATGAAAAAGATAGCTATCAGTGTGTTCAGCTTGGCGGCTGTGTTGTTGCTGACCCTGTCGCCCGCGCTGGCGCTGGCCTCGCACGATTGTTGCAACGGACAGTCCTGCTGCGGCCAGGCATGCTGCCATAACCATCACAAGTAAGGCGGCCAACGGGGCAGGTCGCGGCTTCGATTAGCGGCCTGCCCCGCCTGTTAACATCAGGGTCAGGCCCCCGGCGTGAAGACGATTTTCCACGTGGACATGGACGCGTTCTTCGTGTCCGTCGAAGAGTTGTTCGACCCATCGCTCAAAGGCAAGGCTGTCGTCGTGGGCGGCCGGCCGAACGAGCGCGGCGTGGTGTCCGCGGCCTCGTACGAAGCGCGCAAGTTCGGGGTGCATTCCGCCATGCCGTTGCGCACCGCCGCGCGCCTGTGCCCGCACGCCATTTTCGTCGACGGCCATCCGACTCGTTACCGCGACTACTCCGCACGCGTGCGCGAGACGTTGAACCGATTTTCGCCGCTGGTCGACATGGCTTCCATCGACGAGGCCTACCTGGATATGACCGGCACCGAGCGCCTGCACGGCCCTCCACTGCGCGCCGCGCACGCCCTGCACCAGACCATGCAGGCCGAAACCCGCCTCAATTGCTCCATCGGTATCTCGACCGCGCGCCTGGTGTCCAAAGTGGCCTCCGACCAAGCCAAGCCCAATGGCGTGCTGTGGATCATGCCCGGGTCGGAAGCCGCGTTTCTGGCGCCGCTGGACGTGCGCAAGATTCCAGGGGTCGGCAAGGTTACTGAACAGAATCTGCACCGGCTGTCGATCCGGAAAGTCGGCGACCTGGCGCGCCTGGACGAACGATACCTTGAGGAGCGCTTCGGCAAATGGGGCCTGGCCCTGGCCGGCAAAGCGCGCGGCCTGGATGCGGGCGGCTGGTTCGATGCCGAAATTGGCGCGAACGCCGATCCCAAGTCGATCAGCCATGAGCACACCTACAACGAAGACACCAGCGATCTCACGGTGCTCGAGTCTACGCTGGCCCGGCTTTCGGAAATGGTCGGCCGCCGCTTGCGCGAAAACGGGCTGCACGCGCGCACCCTGCAGCTCAAACTGCGCTATTCGGATTTCACCACGATCACGCGGGCGCATTCCGTCGAGCGTCCCACGCAGATCGATACTGAGATTTTCGACCAGGCGCGGGCGCTGTTCCTGAAAAATTGGAAGCGCGGCGCGCGCGTGCGCCTGTTGGGCGTGCAGGCGTCGTCGTTTGCAGAGGTGCACGATCAGTTGGACCTTTTGGACGAGGACAAGCACGAACGGTGGCAGCAAGTCCTGGCCGCGGCCGACCGGCTGCGCGACAAGTATGGCGAAAGCGCCATATCGCTGGCCGCCGGCCTGAAGGGCGGCTTCCGCGAGCGCACGCACGATGCCATGCCGCAGCAGCGGCCACCCAAGCCGGACCCGCCGCACCGCGCTTAGGATCAGTCAGGATCGCCCCCGCACCCCCTCGCCGGCTCAGCCGCTATTACACTGAAGGATATCCATGCCCGCGCCCATTCACATCGTCGGCGGAGGTCTGGCGGGCTCCGAAGCCGCTTGGCAGATCGCCGAAGCCGGACTCACGGCCGTGCTCCACGAAATGCGCCCCGTGCGCCCGACGGCGGCCCACCAGACGGATCGCCTCGCCGAACTGGTCTGCAGCAACTCGCTCAAGTCCGAGCAGGCAGACTCCGCACCGTGGCTGCTGAAGCAGGAATTGCGGCGACTGGGATCGCTGGTGCTGCGGGCTGCCGCACAGGCCCGGGTTCCGGGCGGTCATGCCTTAACGGTGGACCGCGACGTCTTTTCGGCGGAGGTGACCCGCGCGATCGCCGCGCACCCGCGTATCGAAATCCGCCGCGAGGAGGTCCGCGAAGTGCCGGCGCCCGGCCGCGACGGCATTACTATCATTACTATCATTGCCACCGGCCCCCTCACCAGCGATGCCCTGGCCGACGAAATCGCCCGCCTCACAGGGTCCGGCCGGCTGTTCTTTTACGATAGCATCAGCCCGATCGTGGACGCCGACTCGGTCGATCAAACCGTCGCCTTTCGCGCTTCGCGCTATGACAAATCGCTCGACGGCACCGCGGATTACGTCAACTGCCCCTTCGACCGGCCGCAGTACGAAGCCTTTGTCGACGCCCTGCTGGCCGCCGAAGCCGTCTCCTCCCACATCGCGTCGGATTTGCCCGATAAAGCCGTGCCCTATTTCGAGGCTTGCCTGCCCATCGAAGAACTGGCCCGCCGCGGCCGCGACACGCTGCGCTTCGGTCCCATGAAGCCCATGGGATTGATCGATCCACGCACGGGCCGACGTCCCTGGGCCGCCGTGCAGCTCCGTCAGGAAAATCTGCGCGCCGACAGCTTCAACCTGGTGGGCTTCCAGAACCATCTGAAGTTCGGCGAGCAGGCCCGCATCCTGCGCATGATTCCCGGACTGGAGCGCGCGGAGTTCCTCCGCTTCGGCCAGATTCATCGCAATACTTACATCAACGCGCCGGCCCTGCTGACGCCTACACTCCAATTGCGCGCACGGCCCGACGTTCTGTTCGCCGGACAGATCTCCGGCGTGGAGGGCTACGTCGAAGCTATTGCCACTGGGCTGATGGCGGGCCTCAATGCGGTGGAGCTTGCCACCGGCTTACAGCCCCGCCCATTTCCGCGGGAGACCGCGCTGGGCTCCCTCTGCCATTACATATCCGGCGCCGATCCGCGCAACTATCAACCGGCCAACATTACTTTCGACCTGTTGCCGCAGCTCGACGAATCTACGCGTGAGCGGCTGCGGCACGACAAGCACGCCCGCCACGCGGAAGTCTGCCGGCGGGCTGCCGAGGCCATGGACCAGCATCTGCACGCGCATGTCTGAACTCGAACTCCAAATCGGGCGGTACCTCGAAGTGTTGGCGCGCGCGCAAGCCTCGCCGCACACGCTCGAATCCTACGGCTGCGACTTGCGCCAGTTCCTGGAATACTTCACGCCGCCCGGGAGCGACCCGCCGCCGCTCGCGCAGCTGGGCGTACTCGAAATCCGCGAGTGGCTGGCGGACCTCTATAGCCGCCAGCTCAGCACGGTGTCCATCCGGCGGAAACTTGCGGCGGTGCGCTCGCTGTTCCGCTTTCTTTCGCGCGAGGGGCTGATCGCCCTGAACCCGGCACGGCTGGTGCGCACGCCCAAAGCCCCCCAGCCCTTGCCGGAGGTGATGACCGCGGAGCAGGTGAACGGGCTGATCGACGCCGTGGCCGCGGATAAGTTCGAGCGCCCGCATCCGTCCCGCGATCGCGCCATTTTCGAATTCCTTTATGGCTGCGGCCTGCGCGTGAGCGAGTTGGTCGGACTGAATCTGGAAGACGTGGATCGCGCCGAGCGCTGGATCCGCGTGCGCGGCAAGGGGAAGAAGGAGCGCCAGGTGCCCTTCACCTCCCAGGCCGCCGCCGCCCTGGACCGCTACCTGCCGGAGCGGGGCGCTGTGCCTCGCGAGCGCGCCGTCTTCCTGAACCATCGCGGTGGACGGCTCACCGCCCGCGGCGCCGGCGGCATCGTCAAGTTCTACGGCATCCTGGTGAACGGCGACTCTTCCGTTCACCCGCACGGCTTCCGCCACGCTTACGCCACGCATCTGCTGGCCGACGGCGCCGACTTGCGCGCCATTCAGGAGTTGCTGGGACACGCGCGCCTCTCGACCACGCAGAAATACACGCAGGTTTCCCTTACCGATCTGATGAAGGTTTATGACAGCGCGCACCCCAAGGCCTGAGAAGCGCCGACGCCGGGATGGACGCCCTCAGACGCGCTCACCAGCACGGTCCCTGTGAAAACTGTGAATACCAATGGTCGCGGCCAAGGTGGCGCAAGTGAAAGCGCCGAGCGCCAGGAAACTGGATTGAAACGTTCCCGACCAGTCCGCCATGCGACCGATCAGCGGGGGAGCGGTGAGGATCATGATGATGCCGAGCATGTTCACCAGCCCCATCGCGGTTGCCGCGCGAGCCGGGAACAACGCGGCCGCACCGTTGAAGATGCCGGCGTAAGGCAGGCCGGCGCCGATGCCGATTAACAGCACTCCCGCGGCGGCTCGCGGCAAAGATGCCGCTCCCCAGCCAAAACATAAGCATGCGAGTACGTTTAAAGCTAAACCGATGCGCAGCGTTCGCCGCGCTCCCCAGCGTGGGACCAAAGCCCCACCCAGCGGCCTTGTCGCAACTCCCACCACCAGGGTCAGCGATCCGATTCTACCGGCTTCGACTGCCGTCAGGTGAAACGACCGGGTTAAATATGTTGTGATCCACACGCCGATCGCGATCACCAGCCCGAAGGACGCCATCTGCACCAGGCCGAGCAGCCACAATTGAGGGCTGCGCAGCATTCCCATCAAGGGTACCGGCTGATGCAGACGGGCCGGCTCGGCCGGGGTCATGAACGTCCATATCGCCGCGGCGCAGGCCGCCAGGGCCGCGGTGCAGAGAAAGGCGCCCCGCCACCCAAAGGCTCGCGAAAGCAGTGGCACCGCGTAGATCACGAATCCGGAGCCTAATAGAACCGAACCGCCATAGAAGCCTTGCGCCAGATGCAGCCGCGGACCGGCAAACATATCCGCGACATAACGCGCGCCCGCCACAAAACTGACACCCGTTCCGATACCGACAAACACCTTCCAGAACAAGAGTTGGTTGTAACTGCCGGAAAGAGCCAGCGCGATATTACCAAGACATACGATCGCCAGGGCAAGCGAGAGTACGCGCCTGGGCCCCAGCTTGTCCACGACGTGCCCGCCGGGAATTTGGACGGCGCCGTGAGTCAGGAAAATGCCGGTCGTCAGCAAGCCCGCGGCAGCCAGGCTGAACTTGAATTCAGCTACCAGTGCCGGCACCATGGGGGCGTGATTGGTGTAGTTGGCGGAAAACCCAAAGCCTACCGCGCAAACCGACGCCAAACCTAGCCGCTCAGCTCGGGGGAACTGCATCTTCAACTTGCGCCATCATAGCAAATTCACCAGGCAAACCTCTGCCGCCGTCGCCCGTCTACATTCTGCATGTGGCGCTCCATCCGATCCGGTTATCGTTGCCTGGCGAACCGCCCGGGCATCTTCCTCACCGCGGTGCTTACGCTGACGCTGTGTATCGGCGCGAACAGCGTCATGTTTTCGCTGATCGACGCCGTCCTGCTTCGCCCGCTGCCGTATGCGGATGCCGGCCGGCTGCTGGCCCTGTTCGAGAGCAATGCCACGGTCAAAGCCACCACCGGCGTAGCGCCTGTCCGGGTCGAGGAATGGAGCCGCCTGAGCCGCAGCTTTTCCGGAATCGCAGGCGCCGATACGGATAACCTCACCGACACGTCCGGCTCGTTTCCCGAGAAGCTGCTTTGCGCACACGTCTCTCCGGGGTTCTTTTCGGTGATGGGGGTGCTGCCCCAGATCGGACGCGAATTCACCCCCGATGAAGAACGCTTCGGTGGGCCTCACGCCGTGCTGATCGCGGAGTCCTTTTGGCGGCGCCGGTTCGCCGCCGATCCGGGCGTGGTGGGCAAGGCCTTGCGGCTCAATGGGGATCTATACCCAATAGCCGGCGTGCTACCGGCGTCCTTTCGCCTACCCGTCTCTAACGAGGGCGCTGACATCTGGATCCCCGCGGCGCTTCCACCGGTTGTGATGCGCGACCGCGAGGCGCGCTTTTACACCACCGTGGCCCGCCTTAAGCCGGGCGTCTCCCCGGCCGCCGCGCTGGCCGATCTGAGCGCCGTACAGGCGGGGCTCGCGCTACAGTATCCCGCCACCATGCACATTGGAAAGCGGTCGTCCGTCCGCTGAAGGAAGCCACTGTGGGCAGCTCGCGCCAGGGCCTGTGGATTTTGTTTGCGGCCGTGGGCATGGTGCTCCTGATCGGTTGCGCAAACGTGGCCTGCCTGCTGCTCACCCAGAGCCACCGGCGCGCCCGCGAAATGGCCATCCGCATCTCGTTGGGCGCCCGCCGCGGCCAGATCGTGCGCCAACTGCTGGGGGAGGCTTTTCTGATTGCTCTGCCTGGGTCGCTTTGCGGACTGCTGCTTGCGGTCTGGGGTACGGAGTTCCTGCGCAGCGTGGTTGCGGATCGATTGCCGAGGGCCGAAGGCATCGCGCTCAACTGGCAAGTGGCGGGGTTCACGCTGCTCCTCGGCGTGCTGACGACCATCGTCTTCGGCCTGCTGCCGGCGCTTACGCCATCGCGCGCCGAAACCGGAGCGGCCCTGGCGCACGGATCGCGCACGCAGGTCGGCGGCAGCCAGAATCTGCTGCGCATGCTGGTGGGGGCGCAAGTCGCGCTGGCCATGGTGCTGCTGGTGGGCGCAGGCCTGCTGATCCGTTCGATGGTCAGCCTGCTGCACGTGCCGCTGGGATTCGATACCCACAACGTCCTGACCTTGCACGTCAGCGCCTCCTGGGCGGAGAAGAATAACATGCTGGGCGTGCAGCACCGCCTGCAGCGGACGCTGGCGGCCATTGAGAGCGCTCCCGGAGTCTCATCCGCGGCGGTGGCGCTCAATCTTCCGGGCGCCGGGGGCGACTACAACCTGGAGTTGCATATGGGCGGCCGCCAGAGCCGTGGGACCGGCGAAAAGGTGCTGGCCAATGCTCCGGTCGTCAGCGCGTCCTACTTCCGCACATTGGGTATTCCGCTGCTGGCCGGACAGATGTGCCGCGACGTGATCGATTCCAAAGAGCCGCAGCAGGCCATGGTCAATCGCCAGTTTGTGGACCGCTTCCTCCCAAACGAGAATCCAGTCGGCCACACGCTCGAAGCGGGCGAGGGGTCCAAAACAAGTTCGACGCTGATTGTAGGAGTCGTGGGCGACACGCGCGACACCAGCCGCATGGAGGCGCCCACGCCCACCGTCTACTGGTGCACGCTGCCCGGGTTCTGGCCCGATCCGATCTACCTGGTGAAAACCCAAGCGGCCCGCATGGCCCTGGCCACCGATTTGCGCGCGCTCCTCAAGCGGCTGGAGCCGGGACGCGCAGTCTACGGTCTGGCGCCGCTCGAAGACCAGCTCGCCACCAACATGGACGAGCGTCGCCTGGAAACGGTGCTGCTCAGCTCTTTCGGGTTGACTGCGCTGCTGCTCGCCTCGGTGGGCCTGTACGGTGTGGTGGGATTCTACGTGTCGCAGCGGACGCGCGAGATCGGGCTGCGCATCGCGCTGGGCGCACGCCCGGGCCAGGTGTTCCGGCAGGTGTTCCGGCAGGGTGCGCTACTCTGCGCCGGAGGAGTCGCCGCAGGCATTGCAGCCGGGGCGCTTCTGACGCGGTCGGTGTCCAGCCTTTTGTTCGGCGTAGGGCGGTGGGATCCGGTAACCTTCGTTGCCGGTCCCGCCATTCTGCTGGCGGTCGGCGCGCTGGCCACCTGGATGCCGGCGCGGCGCGCCACGCAAGTGGAGCCTATGGAAGCTCTCCGCGACCAGTGATCGGGCCACGCCTCAGAAGCTATATCGCAGTGCAAACTGGATCTGGCGGGGCGCGTTGGCCGAGAAGATGCGGCCGAAAGTGCTGGGGACGTCGGCGAAGTTCTGAGGCATCTGGAAATCCACGCGGTTCAGGGCGTTGAAGGCCTGTGCCTCGAAAATGATGGCGCTGCGCTCGCTCACCGGAAAACGGCGGGCCAGAGATGTGTCCACAGTGAACAGCCCCAGGCCGACCAGGATGTTGCGGCCGGCATTGCCGAAAGTATACGGCGGCGAATCGCAAACGCGGCGGTGTTGAACCACTCTTGGGGCGAGGGGTTCGCCAGATGCCAGTCGCCCACCACGTCCGTCCGGTCGTAGCCGTTTCGCGCGCCGCCCGTATTGCTGTTATCGAACTCCAGCATGGGCGTGAACGGCTGGCCCGACTGCGCCGTCACGATCCCGCTGTTCTCGAAATTCCGCAGCCAGCGGTTGTGGAAAGGCAGCCGGTAGACATAGGCCACCACCGCCCGCTGACGCATGTCGAAGCTCGAAAGCGCCCGTTCGGCACGGTAGTCGTAGCTGTTCTGGGGAAAGTTCTGATCTGTTCCGACGGGCTCGAAGGCGGAAGTGTCGTCAATCGACTTCGAGTAAGTGTAAGCCGCCAGCTCGAGCTGCTTCTTGCGATCGCCCGGCACGCCGATACAGCGCGGACAACTCCCTGATGGGCTGCGGCCGCCAGACTGCTCATCCTGCCATCCGAGCTCCACGTTGCCGTTGCGCTGCACCCCGTCGCTATGGGACGCCATACCCGCAGTCTGGCGGCACGATTAGCCGTCGCTTCCCCGCCAGCGGGGCATTCAAAAAGTCCAAGAAAGGCGCCATCGCCCGAAACCGCTTTTCCAGCTCTATGAACAGCTTCGGCGTGGTGACAATGGCGGCATCCAGCGTGGTGAACAGCAGAAATTGCTTGAAGCGCAGCAGATCGGCCGCGGGATGATCGGCGCAAAAACCCTTGGGCGCGCGCGCAAGCTGCTCGCCCTGCACCGCGCCCAGCAGCCGCTTGATGCGGTTCGAACCGGCCAGCTTCCGGAACTCCGCGTGCCGTTCGGCTACGTGAGTACGCACCGCGAGCAGTGTCTCCGGGGAAGGCATGTAGATGCCGCCGCCTACTTCCACACCCTTGTGCGAAATCGCGAAATAGTATCCCGCCGCACCGTGCTTCTCCATGCCGCGCCGCGCGAACGACGCCGCGATCTGCGTCTTATACGGCGTTTTGTCCGGGCTGAAGCGCGTATCTCGATAGATGCGATAGATGGCCTTGCTGGCGTCCGTGATGTATTCCGGCGCGAAATCCATCATGGCCCTGTTCAGCTCCGTCACCAACTGCACCATGGGCGCCCTCACTTTTTCGTCGTAGATATGCTTGCGCGGCTGAAACCATTCGCGCGTGTTGCGGCGGGCAAGGCCGCGGTAAAAGGCCACGGCCTCGGGCGAAAAGCCCGAAAACCCCAGTCGCATGGCTGCCTCCTATAATTAAAGCGATGGACCTCACGCTCGCGCGCCTGTCCGAAATACCCAATTTAACCATTTCCCGCGATGCGCCGCTGTCCGCCTACACCCGATTTGGCATCGGCGGTCCGGCCGATATCTATGCTGAAACCGAGAGCGTGGAAGCCTTTATCCAGGCGCTGGCGGTGGCGCGCGCGAGCGGCTGCGACTACATGGTGATGGGCGGCGGCACCAACCTGATCGTTTCCGATTCGGGATTCCGCGGCATCATGCTGCGCTTCGCGGCGCGGCGCATACTGGCGGCCGGCGACCGCGTGCAGTGCGATGCCGGCGCGGTGTTGCAGTGCCTGGTGGATTTCTCGATCGACCGCGGGTTGCAGGGGCTTGAAACCCTGGCCGGCATTCCCGGATCGGTGGGCGCGGCGGTATATGGCAATGCCGGCGCGTATGGTCATTCCATCTCCGAATGCGTGCGCGCGGTGCGCTTCTTCGATGGCGTGCGCGTGCGCCTGTTCGACAACGGCGAGTGCGAATTCCATTATCGCGAGAGCGTTTTCAAACGCCACAAAGACTGGATCGTCTTCTCGGCCGAGTTGCGCCTGACGCCCGCGGATGCCACCGTCCTGCGCCAGAGGGCGGACGACATCGTCAAAGTGCGCAACGAGAAGTTTCCCGTCACCATGAAATGCGCCGGCAGCATCTTCAAGAATTTTCTGCTGGCCGAACTGCCCCCCGCGGTGGCCGCCCAGGTTCCCGCGACAGTGGTCCGCGAGGGCAAGGTGCCGGCCGCATATTTCCTGGAACAAGCGGGGGCCAAGGGCATGTCGCGCGGAGATATCCACGTGGCCTGTTATCACGCCAATCTGATTTACAACTCCGGCGGGGGCACCGCCGCGGACCTGCGGGCGTTGATCGGGGAACTAAAGGCGCGCGTGCGCCGGCAGTTCGCAGTGGAGCTGGAGGAGGAAGTCCAATACGTGGGCTACTAACCAGTGGGTAGTGAAAACCCTGTGGGGCGGGCGCGTGGGGCGGGCGTCCACGCCTGCGGCGGGTCTCCAGACCCGCCCGTTTTCCCCAATGACTTACGGTGGGTTTTCGACCGTGCGCCGGTGCTCCGTGACCCGCTTCGCTTGCGCGCTGCTGTTGCTTTCGGCCGCCGCTCATGCGGCCGGTCTGCACCAGGCGGTCGCCTCCGGAGACTTGGAACAGGTTCGCGCGCAATTGGCTGCGGGCGCGGATGTGAACGCTCGCGACACACTCGGCGCCACCGCTCTGCACGACGCCGCCTGGACCGGCAACCGGGAAATCGTGGCGCTACTGATCGCGCACGGGGCCGACGTAAACGCGCGCCATCGGGAAGCCGGATCCACGCCGCTTGACTTCGCCGTGATCAAGGATAACCAGGACGTCGCCGAACTGCTGCTGGCCCACGGCGCCGCGGTGGATGCTGCCGATCTGTCGGGCGCGACGCCGCTGCATCTGGCGGCTACGCGGGGCTATCGCGATATGGTCGCGTTGCTGCTGGCGCACGGCGCGAACATCACTGCGCGCGACAAGCCGGGTGCCGCGCCGCTTGACGAGGCCTGCTGGAAAGGCTATCGCGGGATCGCCGCGATGCTGCTGGACCAAGGCGCGGGAATTGACGCGCGCAACCCGGAGACCGGCGCCACACCCCTCGACGAAGCGGCGGCGAAGGGGCACGCCGAGGTAGTCGAGCTGCTGCTCGCGCGCGGCGCAGACGTGAATGCGCGCGACAACTCCGGCGCCTCGCCGCTCGAAAACGCCTCGCGTTACCGGCACGCGGGGGTGGTGGATCTGCTGATGGCGCACGGCGCCACGCTGGCCAAAAAGGATCAACCCGGCTTTACCCTGCTGAATGAAGCCGTCCTCAAAGGCCAGGCCGATATGGTGGAGCTGCTAGCCGGCAAGGGCGCGGACGTCAACGCGCACAACGCGGAAGGCTCGACGGCGCTGGCGGACGCGGCGCTCAAGGGCTACGCGGAAATCGCGCGCATCCTGCTGGACCACGGCGCGCGCGTGAGCGAGAAGAACTCCGCGGGAGCTACACCGCTACACGACGCCGCGCTGGCCGGACATCGCGACATGGCGGCGTTGCTCCTGGACCGTGGCGCGGATATCGATGCACGCGACGACTCCGGCGCGACGCCGCTGTACAATGCCGCGTCGTGGGGACGCCGCGACGTCGTCGAATTGCTGCTGGCGCGCGGCGCGGATAGCGGCGTACGAACCAAGGCGGGCGTCACGGCCCTCGACGGCGCCATTGCCAACGGCTTCGAGGATATCGCCGCGCTGTTGCGCGCCCGCGTCGCCAGGTAACTCGGTGTGTGGGGCAGGCGTCCACGCCGGCGGCCGGTCTCCAGACCCGCCGAATCCAAAGCCATCGGCTCTCGTGAGACCGTAGCATTGTTCCTCCACGGAGAACAGCGAGAACATTCCGCCTCTCCCGCCACCTGTACTATTGGCACAACCTGATCCCGCGGACGCTGCCAACATGTTCCGCGAGCCGCCGGCCGGACAGTTGGCGCTCTTCGCGCGCCTCATCGCACCGCACCTGGCGCGCCTCGATGCGGTTCTGCGGCGCTACCTGAAAGCCGCGCGGCCCGCCGGGGGCTGCGATGCGCGGCACCTCAAGGCGCTTTTGCTGATCACTTCAGGCGCGGCGGCCCGGTTGGCGTCCGCCGGTCTGCCAACCGCCGATTTCTTCGAGCAGGTGGCCTACAACAGCCGGCGTCTGGCCAAGTTGAACATCCCGCCTATGGAGGTGGTGCGGGCGCTCGGCGAATACGATCGCGAGCTCGACAGCCTGCTGGCCAAGCGTTACTCACGGCAGCGCACAGGCATCCAAGACCTACGGCAGCAACTGCACTTCCGAATTCTGCTGGCCGTCAACAAAGCTTACTATCAGGTGCGCGAGGCCGAAACGCAAGCCTTCTATGGCCTGCTGCGCGCCGAGATGGAGGCGACCGGCCTCGACGATCTGTTGCACCGCTTCATTCTGATCCTCACCCGCACGTTCCGCGCGCAGGCCGGCCGGATAATCCCCTTTTGGGATCGTCCGCCCATCGCCGCGCGTGTGCTCACGCGGCTGTCGCGGCCCTGCTACATCGCCGCCGGCAGCCGCGACGAGAAGTTGGTATTGGACCCAGGCATGCGCGGCGTCTTTCAATCCTACTGGTCCATTCCGTTTTTCTCGGATGGCCACCTGGCTGGAATCGTTCAATTCGGTTTTCCCACGCCCTACTGCTGGCTCCCGCGCGAGTTGGATCTGCTGGACGCGTTCGCGGAGCGTTGCCTGCGCGGTGCGGAGCGTGCCCGCCTGATCCAGAATCTGGCGGCGCGCGAAGAGCAGGTGCACTCGCTGGCGGGCCACCTGCTGCAGGCCCAGGAGGAGGAGCGGCTGCGGCTCGGCAGGGAACTGCATGACGAGGCCGGCCAGTCCATGCTGTTCCTGCGCCTGCACCTGGAAATGCTCGAAAAAAGCGCGCCGGCCGATCTGCGGCCGAAACTGGCCGAGGCCCGCTGCGTCACCGAGCGCATCATCGCGGAAATCCGGCGCATCATCGCCGCGCTCAACCCTTCGGTGGTTGAGGAGTTGGGCCTCTCCGCCGCCATCCGCCACTTGAGCGCGCGCTTCCGCAAGCTCTATCCTATTGAGCTGCGCCTCCGGCTGGCCTCTTGTACCGCCAGCCTGCCGCACCAGACCGAAACGGCTATCTACCGCGTCGTGCAGGAGTGTTACCAGAACATCGGCAAACACTCCGGGGCCTCACGGGTAAACCTTCTTCTCCGATCCACCGATACATTATTGGAGCTGAACGTCGAAGATAACGGCGTCGGATTCGAGGTGGATCGCGCGGTGGCTCAGCCGAAGTCGTTCGGTTTGAAGGGCATGCGCGAGCGGGTCGCCTTGCTGGGAGGCCGCTTGGAGATCCGCAGCAGTCCCGGGCATGGCGCCACGGTCGCCATGCGATTACCGATTCCCGCCCTTAGCGATTCTCAGTTCCAGTAGGTGGGGCAGGCTTTCAGCCCGCTAGTGAGACGACTATGGCAATTCGAACGCTTCTGACCGACGATCACACTCTTTTTCGGCAGGGTATTAAAACCCTGCTTTCCGGCACACTGGACCTGGAGGTAGTGGGAGAAGCCGCCAATGCGGCGGATGCCGTCACGCAAGCCGCGGAACTCCGGCCCGATGTGGTGCTGATGGACATTAGCATGCCTGGGCTGAGCAGCTTCGAAGCCACCCGCCAGATCCGCAAGTGCCGCCCTGAGACCAAGGTGCTGTTCCTGACTATGTACGACGACGAAGATTACCTGGCGGAGTCCATGGAAGCCGGCGCCAGCGGCTACCTGCTGAAGGACAGTCCCGCGGAGCAACTGGTTTCGGCCATCGGGGAAGTACACCGCGGCGGCAGTTACTTGAGCCCCCGTATGCTTTCGCGACTGGTAGACGATTTCCGCACCCGGGTGCGGTCCGCCTCGCGCCAGCCGCGGTTTAATACCCTCACACGGCGCGAGTTGGAGATCCTCAAATTTCTGGCGGAAGGCAACTCGGTCAAGCAAATCGCCTGCACCTTGAATCTGAGTGTCAAGACCATCGAGGCGCACAAATTCAACTTGATGCGCAAGCTTGATATTCATAACAAGACGCAATTGGTGCACTACGCAATTCAGAAGAAGATCATCCGCCTGGACGGATAGCGCAGCGCAGAATTCACAGGGGTCACGCCCGTCCTCCCGCAGAATTTGCAGGTGTTTAGCGATTTTTCCTCTATATTGATAGAGTGTCCAGATGGCTGTTTCTATTATGTGTGTGCGCGCCATGCCTGCCAATGCCTGCAATCATGGCGGCGGACGGCTTCGTCGGCAGCACGGTCTGTAAGACTTGTCACGCGGACGTCTGGTTCACTTTTTACAAGAATCCGCATTACAAGAGCGTGGCCAGCGGCGATCAGCCGCCCGAGCGCACGGGATGTGAAGGCTGCCACGGGCCCGGCAAGGCGCATGTGGAGGCCCGCGGCGGCAAAACTACGATTCCGCGCGCCTTCTCGCTGATGGATCCCAAGGCCGTCCTGGACACCTGCCTGAACTGCCACGCGCGCGATTTTTCCAAGGCCAATATCCGCCGCTCGGAGCATTCGCTGGCCGACGTGGTTTGCACCAACTGTCACTCGATTCACAAGTCGCCGGCCGCCCAATTCCTGCTGGCGAAGAAACAGACCGAACTATGCTACGGCTGCCACGCGGACGTGCGCGCGCAGTTCTCCATGCCCTTCAAGCACCGCGTAAACGAGGGCTTCATGGCTTGCACGGATTGTCACAACCCGCACGGCACGTTCGCCTCCGCGTGGGGCATGGCGGACGGATCGAACATGGTGAATCGCGCGGAGGGCAACCAGGAGCCCTGCCTGAAATGCCACGCGGACAAGCGCGGGCCGTTCGCCTACGAGCATCCGCCGGTGCGGGTCGAAGGATGCGGGGTCTGCCACATGCCGCATGGCTCGACCAACGCAAAGTTGCTGGCGCGGCCGGTGGTGTTCACGCTCTGCCTGCGATGCCACAACGGCGCGGACAACTTCGGCACGCGCAACAACGGCATCCCGGCGCTCTCGAACACACATAACATGTTGGACCCGCGCTATCAGCGCTGTACGCTCTGCCACGTGCGTATTCACGGGTCGAACAGCGACGGGTACTTCTTCCGGTAGGGGCGCCATGCGAATTATGCCGAAAAAGCTCGGTCAGCGCACTCTGCAACTGCTCGCATGCATCCTCGTGTCCCACGCGGCCCTGGCGCAGCAGGTAGTCGCGCCTACGCCCGATCAGGCCGGCTCCCCGCGCGGCGACAATACTGGCGACTACAACGTCATGGAGTCGTACGAAACCGGCTACCGCTTCGCGGTCGTGGGCGGCAGCCTG
Organism: Bryobacteraceae bacterium; assembly: GCA_035511215.1. GTDB lineage: Bacteria > Acidobacteriota > Terriglobia > Bryobacterales > Bryobacteraceae > Bog-159. Next base: position 31,603 of record DATKFU010000095.1, read on the forward strand.
GGAACCTATCGCAGCGATGTGAACTATGGCGACGGCATTCGGCTGCTGAGCGGCAATCTCAGCGTCAACTCGCGCGACGGCCATGGGCGCTGGTTCGACCAGATCGTGTTGACCGCCATCGGCCTGGGCAACGATCCGTATCAGTCGGTGAATCTGCGCGTGGAAAAGAACAAGCTATACCGCTATGACATGCTATGGCGGCTGGACGACTACTTCAATCCGGGCCTGCCGGTGGCTGCCGGCCTGCACCTGATGGACACCACCCGCCACATGCAGGACCACAATCTGACGTTGCTGCCGCAATCCAAGATTCAGTTTCACCTGGGCTACAGCCGAAACACGCAGGACGGGCCGGCGCTTTCCACCGTGCAGTTGTGCTTCGACGGCAGCGTTTACTGCGGCACCGCCGGCAACGAGTTCCCGGTGTTCGAGAACGTGCGTACCGAGCAAAATGAATTCCGCCTGGGCGCCGATGTGGAGCTGGCCGGGTTCAAGCTCACGCTGCTGCACTCTTGGGTGTTCTTCAAGGACGACAGCGGCTATCAGGAAAACGGTTTGGAGGCGGGAGACAATCCGTCGACCGGAGTCACTCTCTCGCAGTTTCAGCGCTCGGCGCCGTATCGTGGTTCGAGCCCCTACTGGCTGGGAAACCTCAACAGAAGCGGCAAGACTCTGGCGGTGAACGGCCGCATGACTTATGTACAGGGAAAAGGCAACTTTATCCTGGATGAAAATGCGTTCGGCGTCACGCCCTTGGGCGCGCAGAACCAGCAGGTGGCAGTGGGCGGCGATGCCTCGCGTCCGTCGCTGACCGGCGATCTCTCCATCAGCGTCTTTCCCACATCCCGCCTCACGCTGGTGAACAACACGTCCGTCAGCAGCACGCGCATCGACGGCACATCCGACTATGAGCAGTTCAACCTGGCGGCCGAAACATCCGACTTCGTTGCTTTCCGCTACCTGGGGCTGCGCACCATCGCCAACGCCACGGATCTGCACTATCGGGTGAAGCGTTGGCTTTCCTTGTATGGCGGCTATCACTACTCCGACCGCCGGATCGAGGATATCGAAGACTACGCCATTCCCGGGCCGCTCAGCGGCGCCATGTACGAGCAAGTGAACATTTTGCAGGAAGGGCTGTTGGGCGTCCGGATCAAGCCCTTGAAAGCCATGACCATCAATCTGGAAAGCGAGATCGGCCATGCGAACCAACCCTTCGCACCAGTAAGCCTGCGGAATTACGTCGCGCTGAACGGACGCTTCGACTACCGTGTCAAGAAGTTGAACCTGGGCGCGGCTTACAAAGAGAATTACAATAACAACTCAGTGACTCTGAGCAGTTACAGCTCGCACGCGCGGACCTACAGCGCGAACGCGTCCTGGGCGCCGCGCAACTGGGTCACCCTGGACGCCAGCTACTCGAAGCTGCATGTGGATTCGCTCTCCGGCATCGCGTTCTTCGCCGGGCTGGCCGCGGTTTCTCCCTTGACCAGCAATCAGATTTACCTCAGCAACATTCATGCCGCCAATCTCGTGGCGCGCTTCGTGCTGTCGAAGCGCGTCGATCTTTACGCGGGCTATACCATCACACTGGATACGGGTGACGGACGCGGCTCCGCTACGCCGCCCGGCGCCGCCGATCCCACGACACTGATCTTTGCCCCTGTGCAGACCTTCCCGTTGAGCTACCAGGCGCCGCTGGCGCGGGTTTCCATCCGCCTGCGCGAGAAGTTGCGCTGGAACGCGGGATGGCAGTATTACAACTATCACGAGGAATTCGGCCTCGAATCCTTTTACCAGGGCTATCACGCGAACACCGGCTATACCAGCGTGACGTGGGCGTTCTAGTTAGCCCCTCCTCTCCTCCCC
>DATKFU010000096.1:0-7393 GCA_035511215.1 Bryobacteraceae bacterium
ACAAACAGATCCCGGCGCTCATGACGGAATTGGAAGCGCTGGCGCCGCCCAGGCCCGAAGTTGCCAAGCGGAGAAAGGTGTCGTAGAGTGGGTTACGAGGGAGCCGCTACTTTCCACGGAGCTCCGGGCATTCCCTTTGGCACTCGGCACTTAAATCACCGCGGATTACTTGGACAGCGGGAAGCCGCGGGTAATATTTAGCAGAGAGAGAGATCGGCGGTGCGGGCCTCTTCGACAGCCAGCGACAGCCGGGAAGCCTCCCGCTATGCGATCAGCTCTTCGTCGAGGTCCCACGCGACCACGAGCCGCTCTTGCGCGGAAAGGTTGATCATGTGCGCGCAAGCGGCGTGATGGCCGGCGGCTTCGTTCTCCCAAAGCTTGGCGGGATGGGATGGAATCGAAGAAATGGCCGAAGTGCGCGACGGTGGGTTCGGGGCCGTCGTGCTTGAAATGCATTTGGCCGTTCGCCGGAGAGAGTTGGCCGGATCGAGTTCAGTGGCGATCACCCTGGGGTCCCTGTAATAGACGTCTTCCAGCGGCCGCGGCGAGTGATTTCCGTTAAAGTCTCATTATAATGGCGGTACCGGGACCTCCTCCGGAACGAGCGCTTGCGCGACGCGCAAGATGAGGGCTTCGGCGAAAGGCTGGCCGACGATCTGCAACCCGATGGGCAGGCCGCGGCGGTCTGCGCCGAAAGGAATCGACACGGCAGGCAAGCCGAGCGCGTTGATGGCGCGCACCAGGCGCGTGGCGGCCAGGCGCACGTCTTCATTTTCAGCACCGACGGTAACCGTGGTTTCGCCGATGCGCGGCGCCGTGATGGGAGCGGTGGGGGTAAACAGGCAATCCACGCGCGACCACAACTCCGCGAATTCGCCCTGCATGGCGCGGCGCAAGCGCTGCGCATTGATATAATCGGTTGCCGGCAGCAAGCGGCCCTGATCGAGCAGAGCCACCACGTCGGCGCCGAATCGATCGCGATGCTCCAGATGCGGCTCCAACAGGGCCGAGGCTTCGGCCATCAGGATGAGGCGCGCCACGGTGTTGATGGCGGCAATGTCCGGTACCCGCAACGGGACGATTTCCGCGCCGCGCGATTCGGCGGCTTGGAAGGCGGCGCGCACCGCGGCATCCACGTCCGGGTCGAGCCGTTCGAAGTAGAAGTTCTCCGGCAAGCCGATGCGCAGGCCATGAAGGGAGGGTTCGAGGTCCGGCACGTAGTTCTCGACGGGGCGGCGGGAAGACGTTTCGTCGCGGGAATCGTAACCCGCGATCACGTTGAGCACCGCGCCGGCATCGCGAACCGAACGGGTGAGCGGCCCCATGTGATCGAGCGAAAAGCCGAGCGGCATGGCGCCATACCGGCTGACGCGGCCGTAGGTGGGCTTCAATCCCACAACTCCGCAGAAGGTGGCGGGAATGCGAATGGACCCGCCCGTATCGCTGCCCATAGCCATCGAGACCATACCGGCGGCCACGGCGGCGCCCGACCCGCCGCTGGAACCGCCCGGGATGCGGTCCCGATCCCATGGATTGCGGATCGCGCCAAAGTGCGGATTGCTGGAAGTGATGCCGTAGGCCAACTCGTGCATGCCTGTCTTACCGATCAGGACCGCGCCGCCGGCACGGAGCAATTCGACGACGGCCGCATCGTGATCCGGGACATAATTCTCGAACAGCCTGGAGCCGCCGGTGGTGCGCACACCCTGGGTCAGGAAAAGATCCTTGACCGCGATGGGAATGCCATGCAGCGGGCCACGGCCTTCGTGGCGCGCCAGTTCCTGGTCGGCCTGTTTAGCGCGCTCGCGGGCGGCCTCCGCCATCACGGTTTGCATGGCGTTGGTCGAGGGATTGAGCCTCTCGATGCGTTCGAGCGCGGCGGCAGTCAGCTCCGCGGAAGATGTTTCGCTCCGGCGCAGGGCGGCGGCCGCTTCGAGTAGCGTCACTCGGCATCCTCCCCGGCTGTAAGCGTTGCCGCATGGAAAACGATGGCCGGCTCGGTGTCCGGCGGTAAGGCACGCGCCAGTGGACGGAAGTCCGCTTCCAGGGCATCGAGCGATTGCGCGATGCGGTCCAGGGCTGCGGCGGGAATGGACAAGCCGCTGGCGCGAGCTATCTTTTTCCAATCCTTGGTGCAAACAGTGGAGCAAACATTGGTCCTATCGTTGTTCATTTTGACTCTCCATGCGGGCCGCCCATTGCGCGGCGGCCAGGACGATCATGGCGGAAGCGAAACCCCAGATCAGAATGGTCGCGGAGTTGCGAAAGACGCCGTACTCGCGCTCCAGCTTGAGATGCAGGAGCGGCCAGATCAACAGGAACACATACTTCATGGCCTCCAGCACCAGGGCCGCCAGAATCGCCACGGGCGCCGCCCGGGCCGCCGGGATGCGGCGGTTGGGCAGAATCCAGTAGATCAGGAACAATATTACGATGCCGATGGGGACGGCGGCCACCTTGAAGATCAGAAGGTTCACCCACAGTCCCAGGTGGGCGTGCGGGCCGCTGAGGCTGCGCACCCATTGGGCGTTCATGCCGGTCAGGATCAGCGACAGCAGGGCCAGCCCTCCGCACAGGAAAATCATACCCAGGCTTACCAGTTGGTTGCGCAGGTATGAGCGGTTCCGGGTGACTCCCCACGCGCGGTTCAGTGCGACTTCCAGCGGCTCGAACACGCCGTTGGCGGCAATGAGCAGCAGCAACATGGCGACCGGCTGAAACGCTCCGCGCAGGGGCAGATTGCGCTTCAGGAAGGCGCCCAGGTCGCCGGGCAGATAGTCGTTCATGGCCAGGTAAACGGCGTCCACTGCGGCCGGCCAGCGGAGCACGTCGCGGCAGAACGAAAGCATCACGTTGAGGAACGGATAGAACGAAAGCAGGAGGCTGGCGGCCACGGCCAAGGCGTAAACGTGCACCTCGGTTTCCATGCAGTAGCGCAGCGTGGGGCGCCCGGCGGCCACGGCACGGGACCAGCGGCTGGGTGGGGCGGGGGAGAAGAGAGTTGCCAAGACATTAGCTTAGCGCCGGGGGCCCCGCTTGGGGGGTCTCTAGGGCGCGTACAAGTCCAAATCCTGCGGAGTGTCTGTAGCTTCGGACAGGATCGCCGAAAGCGCGCCGGCCGCTTCCATACTGTCCGGCTCCGGCTTCTCGTATTCGAATGTGCTAACGATGCGATACAATCCCGGCGCAAGGCCGGTGAAACGATACCGCCCGCGCACGTCGGTGCGCGTCGTGCGGAGTTCACCCAGGCGCTTTTGGGTGTCCTTATCGAAGGCCTCCAGATACACTGGTGCGCCCGGCACCGGGTCGTGCCCCGCACCGCTCACCAGGCCGTGGATTGAAGCCGGCCGCGACGAGAGTCTGATGGTAATCGCGTCGAATCCATGCAGCACGATTTCGTTCCAGCCGTCCGCGCGGACGGACTGCGAATCGGGCATCCTATAGCTGCCGGAAACTTCGATTGGATAATAACCAGCCGGCGGAGCGACGGACATCTCCCAGGGTCCCGGCCCAAGCGCGGCCCTGCCGTCTACCAGTTTCAGAACTTCGGGGCGTCCGCCCCCGTCCAGATCCTTGCGGCGCGCGGTGATCTTCGCCGTTGCCGGATCCAGGCGGTTGCCTTTCTCATCCTGCATGCGAAACTCGGTTTCGCGCCAGGTGGTGACGGGTATCCGATATTCCCTGTCGCGATCCACGGAGATCTCCTGGTAGGTTCCGATCTTGCCGCCGCTGTTAGGATCGTCGCCCTCGGCAATGATCTCATAGGTTCCCGGCGCGACTTGTGCGAAGTCGAACGCGCTGGCGGTGGTGGTCTGAACCCGCCCAACATCCGAGATCAGGCTTAAGGTCACCACCGCAGGCGGACTTACCAGGACCCTCCCGCTGACCCGAAACAGCCTGCCGGACAGTGGGCGAATGACAATCTCGTCGGCCTGCTGGTCAAGATCTGCATCCACCGTAATCGACTGATCCACCGCCATAGTCTCCTTGTGGAATGTCGGCAGCAACCCGGAGCCATCCTCCAGTTGTTTGGCCGCGACGCGCACATAGTAAGTGCCTGGCTCGAGGCCGTGAATACGGTAGATGCCGCGGTCGTCGGTTATCGCGGAGGCCGCGATGCGCAGTGGCAGCCTGGCGGCATACGCGATCACCTTCTGGTCGGGGATGCCGATTTCGTTTTCGTCCAGCACGGTGCCCGAGATGGCCGCGAAACGTCGCAGACGGATATCCAGGTACAGCGAACCATCTGGCTCAACGGACATCGGCTTGCCCGCCGATTTCCATTCCTTCTGCCCGTACTCGAAGGGCGCAAAGCCGTCGCGCGTGGCGCGCAGCAGGTACATGCCGGCGATTACCGTAAAAGCGAACTGTCCGGTCCGGTCGGCGCGCACGGCTTGTGGGCCGCCGCCGACGCCATCCACCGGCCGCAGAGTCACCATCGAGCGCGCCAGGGGGCGGCCCGTCGCATGATCGAGCACTACACCCCGTATGACCGCGGCGGCTGCGGCATGCGCGGCCCAGCCATAGAGTGCGGCCACCAGTAACGTACGCATGTTTGCCTGCTCTCGAATATGACGCACGGCCGGCCGGAAACGCGCATATGATAAATTAATCCGCAGGAAATCATGGCGGGGCAGGCGCTTCCGCCTGCCGTTGGTGAATTTGATGCAGCCTTTTTCCGGCGTGATCGCGGCCGCAGTGACGCCCCACGGCAAACGGGGCGACGAACCCGACATCGGCGCCACTCTCGAACTGATCGATTTTCTATGTAAGGCGGGCATCCAAGGCATTGCCTTGCTCGGCTCCACGGGCGAGTTCGTCAATCTGAACTTCGACGACCGCGTGCGCCTGGTCTACCTGGCTGTGAAGCGCAGCCGCGTGCCGGTGCTGGCGGGCATCTCCCACTCGACGCTGGATGGCGCGCTGGCGCTGGGGCGCGAGGCCTGCGCGGCGGGCGCGGCGGGTCTGCTGCTGATGCCACCGTACTTCTTCCGTTACCGGCAGCCGGAGATCCACGAATTCTACATGAGGTTCGCCCAGATGAGTCACGGCGAGTCGATTTATCTGTATAACATTCCGGCGTTCACCAGCGAGATTTCGACCGAAACCGCCGTGCAGTTGCTGTCCACCGGACGCTTCGCCGGCATCAAAGACTCGAGCGGCGGCTGGGACAACTTCCAGGCCCTCAGCCGATACCGGCAGGAGCATCCGTACACCCTGCTGGTGGGGCACGACGGCATTTTTGCCCGGGCGCTGGAGGCCGGCGCCGATGGCGTGGTTTCGGGGGTAGCCTGCGCCGTGCCTGAACTGCTGCTGGCGCTCGACAGTGCGATCATGCAGCATGACCAGGCCGAAACGGATCGGCTGGACGCGCGCCTACACGAATTTCTGGAACGTATCGAGCGCTTCCCCACGCCCGTGGCCATCAAGGCTGCGCTCGCCGTGCGCGGCATCAAGACCGGGCCGCCGCCTGTGCCGCTGGCGCGCGAGACGCAAGCCGCGCTGGATGAGTTCAGTGAGTGGTTCCGTACCTGGCTGTAACATATGCGGGATCTACAATCTTCAGTTCGCCCGTGCCCCGGAGGACCTATGCGCTCGTATCGAACTCACTCGGCCTGCGGGGCTTCAGCTTTGCGTCAGCTCATATATTTCACTGTGTATTCGCGCGTTCTCCAAAAGCGTGGCTTTGCGTGCTACCGAACCTTTGGCGCGCCAAAGAAAAGCTCAGCCATCGTAGTCGAGGGGATCCCGATATCACCCGGCGAGTAGCGTTTTGACCCATTGCGGCATCTCAGCGGGTTGACGCCGGATCAAGTGGATGCAGGCGTCGGTGTCGAGCGGGATCCTAAACCGCCAACCGGTCCAAACGCGGGGGGCACAAGGAAAGCCAGAATCACAGTGATCCAGATCACTGCCCATTAAGGTCTGCTCGGGCACCACATCCCGCGGCTATGGAAGCGTAGCTCGCGTCCGCTAGTTGCGCGATCATGCTAAGTCGACGACGGCAGGTTGCCGTTGGAAAGTCCATCAACCGTAGAAGGAAGACGGTGGACTGTTGGCGCCCCCTCCGAGCGCGATCGCTTTAGCTCCTACGAAATCGGGCGATTCGCAAGGGCGCGACGCGCTAGGCGGCTTCGGTATCCCGGTGAAGGACGAGCAATTGTTCGGGCCGGACTGGGATCATGGCGTATATCTCTCCCTGCTCATCGGAGAATTCCACTAGAAGCGCCCGGCCCCGTCTCGTTCGAGATGCTCGACCACCGTGCCAATTTGCCCTCGCGTTAGTCTGTTGCCGGGAGCATATTCGGTCAGTGCCACTAAGGCCTGGTGGCGGCTGCTTCCAGGATGCGTTCGCGAGCCATTCGGCATCGTCACGACTCACTCCCAACACGGACTTGAAAACACGGGCCTTGGACTTGCCGTCTTCATGGTGAGGGTTCAAACTGTCGCGCAGTTTCACTAAGTCAACGACGACCTTGCGAAGCGAAGCAGGCGGCCTGCGAGGCCGCCGCAGGCTGAGAGCCTGCCCCACATTTCCAAACAGACGCGGCCGTTGTGGTACGGGCATTTCCATGCACCGACCAGACAGGCGTCCGGATCGTCTACAGCTTTCCAGGGCGTGCCGTCCGGCTTCAATTTCGCGTGCCATTCGCCGTGCACGTGGTCTACGACCTTATCTTCAATGTATTCCCAGGCGCGATATGCGGCGTTCCGAAAGTGTTCCTGGCCGGAGACTTGCCATGCGTTATAGAAGCCGACCACGGCTTCCGCTTGCGCCCACCAGTGTTTGTTCGCATCGACCATCCGGCCGTGAGACGCCTCGTAGAACAGGCTGCCATCCTGGTCGAGACCTTCTTCATAGACGGCCTGGGCCATACGGACAGCTAGTCTCCGCGCACGGTCGAGCAGGTCCGCATCGCCGAGCACCTCGGCCGCTTCCAGGATCAGCCGTCAAAATCGACCGGTCGTTTATCAGCGGGATGCCGGTGCGGGAAGGAACCCAGCACCTGGTGGAGACAATTCTGGGGATGGCCCGTTCTCTGAACCTGGAAGTGGTGGCGGAGGGAGTGGAAACGAAGGATCAACGCGAGCGGTTGGTTGCGCTGGAGTGCCCTCTGGCGCAGGGCTACTACTTCTCGCGGCCGGTGGACAGCGACGCGGCGGAAAAAACTTTGCGCCGGGACCATATTCCATTAACGGGAACTTCCAGCTCGGTGGAGGCGCTGGCCGAGGCTCTCGCGTCTTCAACGACCAAATGCGCACCTCCCGCGACGGCCCCTTTGAACGGGCACGGCGCCGACGTGTGACCACGACAGCCGAGACCAGGATGCCGCACGATTGCGCGTCTTGGCGTCCTTGCAGTTGCTGGCGCGGCGATCTGGCGTGGCGCCAG
>DATKFU010000097.1:0-15945 GCA_035511215.1 Bryobacteraceae bacterium
TTGAAGAAGTATGGCGAGAGCATTTACGCCACGCGCGGCGGTCCGTTCATCGCTCCGGACGAGAAGAAGCGGCCAGTCAGTGAGGAGCATTTCGCACTGGCGGAGGGGCGATGGTGGGGAGGCAGCACCTACAAGGGAGACGCGATCTACCTGCACATCCTGCGTTGGCCGGCGGAAACGGTCGCGCTGCCGGCGATCACGCGCCGCATCGTGCGCCACAGCGTGCTCACGGGCGGCAGCGCCGCGGTCAAGCAGTCCGCGACAGGCATTGCAGTGAGTGTGCCGGCGGCCCATCGGCACGCGGTGGATACGATTGTGAAGCTGCAACTCGATGGTCCCGCGGCTGGCGTTCCCACGATCCGGCCGGGATGATGCGCAGGGAGGACGGCCGGCGCCATACACCGCGGCCGCTGCAGCTACGCAAGAAAGAGAGTACCAGATCGGTACCATCTTTTGGGACCATTCCGCACCAACTTCGTCTACAATCGCAAAATGCGTGTATTCGCCGCACTTCTGCTGTGCGCAGCAGGCTGCTTCCCCATGTCTCCGGTCGAATCGCATCTGGACCGGCAATTGAGGACGTGGCAAAGGCGCTTGGGTATGGACGACTGGCGCCTGACCATACGGCTGGTCAGGCAAAACGATCTGGACAAGATACGTGGGGCAACGCGGAGTGGGATCCACAGGGAAAGACCGGGACCATCAGCGTGCTGGATCCCGCGGATTACAACCTGCGGGGCGCCGAACTGAAGCTGGACATGGAGTGCACCATCGTACACGAACTGGTGCATATCCAAGTGGGTCCGTTTGACGCACCCAACGAGGGTGTGCGCGAAGACGTGGTGAATCGCATCATGACCGCGCTACTGAACCGCGCTTGCCCGAATTGAGTCCGACTCGGTGGGGCAGACGATCGGTGTATGTCGCCTGCCAGCGCTCGCGAAGGCGGCAGACCACGAAAGGCGATGGTCTGCCCCACCAAAGTGAGCAGGGGGGCCGCGTTATGTAGGATAATATTGCCTTCCGCTATGTGCCGCAGCATCAAAGTACTCAGGCGTCCGGACACGCCCGCCACCGCGCCGGAGATTTCCGCGGCGGCTCTCCAGTTTGTACGAAAAGTAAGCGGCTTCCGCAAGCCGTCGAAGGCGAACCAGGAGGCTTTCGAAGCCGCTGTGAAGGAAGTCGCGGCCGCGACAGAACGGCTGCTCGACACCGTCAACGCGGCTAACGCCGGGCGTCACTCGTAGCGCAGCGCCACCATGGGATCGACGCGCGTAGCCCACCGCGCCGGAATCAGGCAAGCGCCGAGCGCAACCACGCCGAGTAGCGCCGCGACCAGCGCGAACGTGACCGGATCGGACGGCTTGACTTCGAACAGCAGGCTCCCGAGCAATCGCGATGCGGCCAGCGCACCGGCCAGTCCGGTTGCAAGACCCGCCAGGATAGGCGCAGACGCGCGCGCCATCGTCAGACCGAGGATGTCCTGGCGCTGCGCACCGAGCGCCAGGCGCAGCCCGATTTCCGGCGTACGCTCGGCCACCGCATACGAAACGACGCCGTACACGCCGATTACCGCCAGTGCCAGAGCCACGCCGGCAAACAGCAGCAGAAGGACCGCCTGGAAACGGCGCTGGGCGACAGAGGCGGAGACGACCTCTTGGAGCGTCGCCACACGCGTGACCGGCTGGTCTTTGTCGATGGCCCAGACCTGGCGCTGCACCTCGCGCACAATGGCCAGCGGCGCGCCCGCCGTGCGGACAGCGAAGTCCGCCAGGGGTATGGGGTAGAGGCTTGTCTGGGCGGCGGGGAAGAAAACCTGCGGATGCACCGGCTCCGTCTGGCTCTGCAGGTGTACCTCGCCCACCACGCCCACAATGGTCTCCAAATCGCGCGCGTCGCCGCGGCGGATGCGGTGACCGATCGCATCGCCATTAGGGAACAGCTTGCGCGCCAGTAGCTGGTTGACGATAGCCACCAGTGACGCGCCTTCTTTATCAGCGGCAGTAAACGCACGTCCCTCCAGAACCGGAATGCCCAGCGTCTCGAAATAGCGTGGGCTGACCGGCTCGAAATCGGCCTTGCGGCCGTGCGGGTCCTCAGGCGTCTGGTAGTCACTGCCCCAACCGCCGCGCATCGGTCCACAGAATGTGAAACCCACCGATTGCACTCCCGGCAGCCGGCTCACGCGCTGGTCGAGATCCTGAAAGAAAGCCAGCCTGTGCGCGCCGTCCGGATAACGCAAATCCGGAAGGTTGACGCGCATTATGAGCACGCGGTCGGGCTGAAAGCCGAGTTCCACGTGCGTCACGCGCAAAAAGCTCTTCCACAACAGTCCGCCGCCTGCGAGCAGCATCATCGCCAGCGCCACCTCCGCCGCCATTAACACGCTGCGCCAGCGCATTACCGCCCTACTGCCGGTTGAGCGCTCGCCGGACTTCAATGCCGCGTTCGGCAGGATGCCGGATGCCTGCCAGGCGGGGAGCACGCCGAAGAGGAACACGGTAAGCGATGCCAGCAATCCGGTGAATCCCAGCACGCGCCCACTCCACACGGCCGCATCCAGACGCGGAATATTCTTGGGTGCGAGGGAGACAGCAGATCGCGCGTCCAGACGCCCAGCAGCAGGCCCAGCGCGCATCCCAGCGCAGCGAGCACCGCACTCTCGACCAGCAACTCGCGCACGATCCGCGCGCGGCCGGCGCCCAAGGCCAGCCGTATGACGATTTCGCGCCCGCGTCCCGCCGAGCGAGCCAGCAGCAGATTGGCCACATTAGCGCAAGCGATCAGCAACACCAGGCCGACAGCGCCCAGCAGCACCAGCATGGCGGTGCGCACACGCCGCACCAGCTCCGCGCCCAACGGCGCAACGCCCAGCGCGACTTTGCCGTTGGTCTTGGGATAGGCTTTGGCCAGGCGCGCGGCGATGGTTTGCATCTCGCTTTGGGCCTGCGCCAGTGTGACGCCCGGCTTCAGCCGCGCGATGGCGGCGTCGTAGTGACTGCTCCGGTCGTACAGGATATCAGGCGGCCAGCAATCCGGCACGACGAACATCGTCGGCTGGCGCGTCTCTCCCGGAGATCGGAAGCCGGCGGGCAAAACGCCGACCACCTGGTAGGCCTCGCCGTCGAGCGTGATCGAGCGGCCGATGATACCGCGATCGCCGCCGAGACGTTGTTGCCACATCTCGTGGCTGATGATGACCACGCGCGGCGCGCCGTAGCGGTCTTCTTCAGGCAGGAACGTGCGGCCCAGGGCGGGCTGCACGCCCAGGATGCCCAGAAAATTGTAGCCCGCCTGGACGCCGAAGATGCGCTCGGGGGCGCCGGCGCCGGTCAGGTTCATGCCGGGCGTGCCCCAGTGCGCGATGCCCGTGAAGACGTGGTTTTGATTGTAATCCGGCATGTTGGCGGGGGAAACGCCATCGCGGTCGTCCGGATCGTTCGGCTGGTGCTCGAAAAAGGACACCAGTTGTTCGGGATGCGGATACGGCAGTGGGCGCAGCAGCACGGCGTCGATGACGCTGAAGATGGCGCTGTTCGCTCCGATTCCCAGGGCCAACGTAATTACGGCAACGAGGGTGAACGCCGGTGTGCGCGCCAGGAGCCGGGCGGCATGGCGTAGTTGCTGCATCGAGTTTTCCTACTCGGTCACTTTGGCGGTCACCACCAGGATGAGTGATCCGCCGGTGCCGATATTGGACTTGCCGACCACCACACGCTGCCCTTCACGCACTGTGATCTCAGTGTGGATTCCGGCATTATGATCGCCCCCCTCCACGTTCAGGTCGAGGTTGTCCAGCCGGATTAGACGTCCATTGGGATCTTCGGTCACGGCAGATGGCTGAACCCCGAACTTATAGCTCATGGTTCTGGTTTCCTCGTTGGGCTTGATGGTTCCGCTGGCGGTCGCCCGATTGCCGGGCTGGGTGCGCAGCAGGATCGAATCGAGCAGCCGGAAGCTCTTATACGAGAAGACCTTCTTCAACTCGTCTGCCACCGGCTGCAAATCCGGCGGCAGACCCACGCCGGCCGACGGCTGTTCCGCCGCTACTACCAGGTAAACGATCAGATCGACGTCCTTAGGCGCCGCCGCAGGCACATCCAGCCGTTTGATGGCGTCTTCGACGGCCGTCATGGCTGCCGCGGGCGCGCTGACCGCCACGACGTGCAGATCCCGATCGGCTCTGATGCCGTAGCCAAAGACGCCGAGAATATCGGCGACGTGACGCGCATCGGCGTATTTCAGCACGAAGATTCGCTGCTGGCGCGGCGGTTCGGGGGGTTGCGCCGGCGGGGGCACGGCCGGGGCCGCGGTCTGCGCCGCCAGCGCGCCGGCCAGCGCCAAGCCGAATAAGATTCGTTTTACAGTTTTCACGTTCAATCTCCTTGGGGTTTCTGATCTATTAGCCAGTAAACAACTATGTCCGGGTTGTCGGTCACGAACTGCACCAGCAGGGGCGGACCGGGTTGGGCCGCCGGCGCGCGCCGCAGACGGTGGTGGACCTTCCGCGCAAGTGGGGCAGCTCCGTGAGGTCCGGCGGCCCCGCGGCCAACCTCGGCTTGGGCGGCGTGAGACGCCGCCGCAGGCTGGGAGCCTGCCCCACTATGATGCCTGGGCCACAGGAGAACCGCCGCCAGAATCACCGCCGCCGCCAGTGCCAGCAGCGGGGCTAAAGCCCCGCGCAGGCTGAAGCCCGCCCCACCAAGCTGCGCCATCACCCGCTGGTGGACTTGCGCAAGCAGGGCATCTTCCAGCGGCTCGTCGCGCAGGGCGCTCTGCAGCGCGCGCAACTCTTGGGCTAGCGCGCGGCAATCCGCGCATTCCGCAAGATGCGCCTCGACCCGCGCGATGCGTCCGCAGGGCAGGTCGCCACCAGCATACAGCGCGATATCGGTTTCTAATTTCGAACAGGTCATGATCGCTTCCTCATCGCTTCTTCGTCATGCGGCCGGTAAAATCGCGGAGCTTCAGACGCGCCGTCGAGATTTGCGAGCGCACCGTGTTCTCCGAAGTTCCCAAAATCCCGGCCACCTCCTCTGTGGACAGCCCTTCCACATCGCGCAGCACCAGCGCCGCGCGCTCCTTCTCGCCCAGGCAACTCAGGCCGCGGCGGATAAACTCCCGCTGCTGGGCGCGCTCCGCATGGTGATAAGCATCCGGCTGCGCCGACACGGGGTCCGGCACGTCCGCCAGTGCGACGGAGCGGCGCCGGGCGCGCCCGATATCGCGGCAAACGTTTACTGTCACGCCGTAGAGCCAAGGCTCGTATCCGCGCGTCTGGTCCAAACGCCCGAGGTGCTTGTAGAGCCGCAGGAAGACTTCCTGAGCGGCATCCTGCGCGTCCTGTGGGTTGTTCAGCAAGCGCAGCGCGACCCGCAGCACACGGCGTTCACACTGCGACATGATGCGCTCGAAGGCCGCCACGTCGCCGGTGATCTCCCGCCGCCAGGCGGTCATGCGAAGCGCAATTCCTTCGGGCTCCATTTCTAATAGTCATTACCGCGCGGCGGGCTGAAACGTTGAGACTATTTTGCGAACGAGCCAACCAGCCGGTCGATGGCGGCGGCCAGCGTGCCTTCGCCGCGCAGGTAGGGCAGCCAGCACTGGTCAAGCTGCGCATGCCCTGGCAAGGCGCGGGCCCACAGAGGGTCGGCATAGGGGTGGTGGCCGGGAACCACGCGCGCGGTGGCGTAGCCGGCGGTGTAGAAGATGAGGGAATGAAACAGGTCCCGGGGAATGTCCGCGTGCAGCCGTTGGGCCGCTTCCTGCAGTCGCGGAATCATGGTGTCGTCCCACTGGTGCATGGCTTCGTGGAAGACGGTTTCGAGGCCTTCGCTCCCGGCCATGCCGTCGTCGGTGCTGGCCATCACGATCAGACGCCCGGAGGTGGAGTAAGCGCCCGCCCAGTTGGCATAGGCGCACATCTGTACCGTCAACCCTTCGGGCGGCCAGCTTTGCTGGTACGCCTTCGTGAGCAGGTCCGAGATGGGTTGGCCGTAGCGCCCGAGCAGCGCTTGCAACTCTTCGATGCGCGCGCGATTCGACCGCGAATGGCGTTCCCACCAGACCTTGCGATACACCGGCGCCACGTCTTCCAGCACGGTGCGCATGTCCGCTGGTATTTTGACGCCGGCGAGCGAGGAAGCATCTTCAGCGGCCGCGAGGGCATTGGTCATGGCGATGAGGTCCGGGTCGAAGACGGCATCTTTCGGCGAGACGTTTTTCCGGTAGTAGGCTACGGCTCGCTCCCAGCTTCCGCGCTGCGTGGCGGTAAGAGAGTCGAAGCCTTGCGTATCGGCGGGGGCGTTCGCGACGGCGGAGCGGCGGCTGTCAGGGGTGTCGTTTCGGGCCCGCCCGAGCACGTAGAGAAAATGGTGCAGGTTCACCCAGAGCGCGCTGCGGAAGGTGAACAGGGGCTTACCGGCGGGTGTCGATTGGGCAGGCGCCAATCCGGCGGCCAGGAGGAGAGCTGCGCCGAGGATCGCGTGTCGCGCCAAGTGAAGTAGACGGATGTGGCCGGCGCCGGTTAGTTCCGTTTCAGCGTGGGACGGTCGCTATCGGCGTCATCCGCTTTGCCATTCGGGTCCGCCTCCGCGCTCTGATCCACCTTGGCGGACGATCGCGTATGCAGCACCGGACGGCCGGGTTGTTCGCGCATCTTGAAGCGGTTGCCCAGCGCGATCAGGCGGGTGCGCACGTCGTGGAATTCCGAGGTATCCACGACGTATTGCGGCGCGGCCTTGAGATCCTGCTGAATCGATTTCTGAGCGGCGCGGATGCGGTCGCCGGTCATGGGGTGCGACGAAAAGAGCTTCGAGACAGCGCCAGGCTTCTTCTTTTCCAGGGTCTCGATGCGCTCGAAGAAGTTGACGAACTCGGTCGGATCGTAGCCCGCCTTGTACATGTATTGCAGACCCAGCAGGTCGGCCTCGGCCTCCATGTTGCGGGAGAACTTCAGAAATCCCAAAGGCACGGCCAGTCCCATGGCCTGGCGGACCGCGTAGCCGGCCCATCCGCCCATGAAAATCAGCGGCAGAGTGCCATAGTTGATGAGTTGGCCGCGAGTGGCCTGGCGCGTGCCGTGGCGGGCGGCCACGTGCGCGATTTCGTGCGCCAGCACGCCCGCGAACTCGGCTTCGTTGTCGGCCTTCAGAATGAGGCCGGTGTTGACGAACATGAAACCGCCGGGCAAGGCGAAGGCGTTGACTTCGTCGGAGTCGACGACCTTAATGCTGAATGGCACCTTGGCATCGGAGTTGTTCGCCACGTTCTGCACCAGGCGGTTGACGTACTCGGCGACCGTGGAATCGTCCACCATTTTGGCCTGGCGTTCGGTCTCCTGGGCCATTTGTTTCCCCAGGCCGATCTCGCGCTCGATGGAGTAGAAGTTGACCCCTTTGCCGACGTCGCGATTCCCGATCTGGTCGGGATCGTGTTCGGGGTCTTTGCTTTTGGCGAATGCGCCAGGTGCAGCTAGCGACGCCAGCGACAGCAACGCCAGCGATAGCAATGTGAGCGATAGCAGGCCCGTGGTCCGATGAGTGCGCTCCATTTCCCCTCCGTAGAACGCGGATAGGGAGATTATACTGCATCGATTGCGGGAGCGCTATTTACCGATATTGCGAGCCTGTTTCGCGATTAGGGGCGCGGCGCCGGACGCACCGGCATGGCTCGAAGCGCGGTCGAGATCGGGAGGCACAGACGGCGCGTCTCGCCGGGCAGTAGCGTGAATCCATAACGCTCATAGAAACGCTGTGCAGCTTCGTCCGTGGCATCAACCACCATGGCAAACACGCCTAACTCGGCGCGCGCCGTGCGCATCAACGCATCGCCCAAGAGTACACCGCCGAGACCCATGCCGTGATAACGACGGTCCACGGCAAGCCTCCCCAACAGCACGGCTGGAACTACCGGATAGCGCGGCAGTTTCTTTGCAATCTCAGGGGACATATCGTTCAGGGAAACGCCGGCCGCCGAAAGGGTGTAATAGCCAGCCACGGTTTGAGTCTCAAGGCCGATTGCCACGAAGCACGTAGCGATGCGCCGCTTGATATCCTGCGATGCCTGTTCCCGGAAGTATTTGTCGAGGGTGGCGGCACCGCTCTGGAACTGCGACCGGTCATGAACGGCCGATAGCGCCTCGATGCGAAACGAAGCCGGCACTTTCACTTTGCGATCACTCTGCGGTCACTTTGCGATGAGTTTGCGGTGACGCTTAAGAGCCTTCACTAGAGCCGCGGTTGGAGGAGGTGGGTTCAACAGTAGCGCTGCGAATTTCTCCTGCGCTTCCCGCGAAAGCCGGATGACTTCTATTTCGGCGATGGTCCTTTGCGCGGCCTCCTGGGCGGCGCTTACGACGAAATCGCTGACCGAGCGGCCTTGGATCTCGGCAGCGCGCCGGACGACGGCGAGAGATCTGTGCGTGATGCGGGCTTCCAGTCGGGCGGTGCGGTTTTGTTCCGTTCGCATGATCGTCCTCAATCACAATGTACGTCAATTTACCGTACGAGTCAATATCAAAGATTATGTGTGATGAGGAACTACGGTATTGCTTACTTAATGGGGCCCATCCACGAAACCGCCGAAGGTCTACATGCCGCCGGCGTGATGGACAAGCGGACGATGCGTGAGTTCGATGAGTTGTGCCTGACTCCCGTGAGACCTTTGAAGCCACGGGAAATTCGGGCGCTCCGTTTGCGGGAGGGCGCCAGCCAGGCGGTCTTCACCCGCTATCTCAACGTGACGACGGGTCTGGTGAGCCAGTGGGAGCGAGGCGAAAAGCATCCGCAAGGGGCTTCGCTAAAGCTGCTCGTTCTGGTCGCTAAGAATGTGCTTGCGGCCGTCGCATGAGCCCCTTTGCCAGACCACAAGAAACGATGGTCTGGCCCACTGCCCCCTCTGCCAGACCACAAAAAACGATGGTCTGGCCCACTGGGGGCACAAAGCTATTTACCGATGTTGCGCACTCCGACCGCAAAGAGGCGGGCAAGCAGCATAATGCCCGCGCGCAGACAAAAGGGGGCGGTGATGAGACCGGGGAAATATCTGCCTTGCGTGACACTCAACACCAGATGGGAGACGCCGTTCCCCACGCCCCCGATGAGCCCGAGAAAAAGAACAATGAGGTAGGCCAACTGCACTCGCTTGTAGACGCCCAGTCCGGCCAACACGAAAGCAGCGAGCCATAACATATTGAAGGTGACAAAGCGCGCGTCGCTCCAATCGTCTCCGAACAGGCTGGGGAACCGATGTTGAAAGCCGGTCACGTATTCCTCCGTGAAATGCAGGCACTGTACGGCGATGGCCAGCAGGTAAATGGGAAGAACCGCGGCGGCGTTGTTGTTCCAGCGGGCGGCTACCCACACCCCATAAGCCAAGATCAAGCCGCCGCTGAGAAAAATGATGGGCGGGCCCATCCAGCGAGTTTGTGCGGCTAGCACGATCAACACCAGGGCTGCGCCGGCGATGCGGTCGCGGGGAGATACGCGGGGTGGCATGCAATTAGTACAACCAAATTAGCTGGGAGCGGGCTGGGAGCCCGCCGCAGGCTACGAGCCTGCCCCACTATTTACCGATGTTGCGCACTTCTACCAGCGCGTTCTCGCGCACCGCGTCGGACGGATTGGCCACTACGACCTCGCCGGCGGCAAGGCCGGAGACTACTTCGATTTCGGATCCAAGGTCCTGGCCGATGCGGATCTGCCGCATATGGATGCGATGGTCCGGCGCGACCACTGCCACGCGGGGGCCCTGGCGGCCCAGTATCAGCACGTCACCCGGCACGAGGACAGCCGCCTCCGCGCGCCCGGTCGAAAAGCGCACCTGCGCGTACATGCCGGGCATCAGCACGCCTCTAGGATTGGGCACTTCGAGCACCGTCAGCATGGCGCGCGACGCGGCGTCCAGCGCATTTGCGATGCGCGCGACGCGGGCGGAGAAGACCTGGCCAGGCAGCTCCTCGACGCGCAGCTCGGCGGTTTGGCCGGGGTGCATGGATGCCACATTGGTCTGCGGCACGTTGACGAAAATGCGCAGCACCTGAATCTGCGCAATGTGGAACAGTTCGCGGGCCGCGCCACCGTTACCAGAATTGATAAGGGTACCGATGTCCACGTTGCGCGCGGTGATCACGCCATCGAAGGGCGCGGTGATGCGGGCGAACGCCTTCATTTCTTCCAGGCGATGCACGTTGGCCTGATTCCCACGCACGGTCTCCTGGGTGGTGGCGATGGAGGCCTGGGCCTTGGCGACCTGCGCTTCGGTTACGGCGAAGTCGGCCTCTTTCTGATCCGCCTCCTGACGGGCCACCACGCCGCCCTTGGCCAGCCGCCGCCAACGCTCGACCGTGAGCCGGGCCAGGTTCTGATTGGCTTTGGAAAGATCCAGGTCCGCCTTAACCTCGTTCAGTGCGGACTGCGACTGGGACAACGCGGCGCGCGCCTGGCTGATCTGCTGGTCAAGCTCGGGCGTGTCGATCTCCGCCAGAAGCTGGCCGGTCTTGACGCGATCGCCATAGTCGACCAGGCGCGTGCGCAGGTAGCCATCCACGCGGGCGAAGACCGGCGAATCGACCAGGGCCTGCATGTCGCCGGGGAGATCGAGCGTGGAGCGCGCAGGAGCCACCCGGGCGGTGGCGACTTCCACCGTGGGCCGCTGCTCCGTTTGAGTTTCGGCGGCGGCCAGCAGCGCCTTCTGGCGGGTCAGCCGGGGCAGGATACCGCCGACGACCGCGGCGGCCACCAGCACTCCGATCAGCGCGAAGAATACCAGCAGTCCACGGCGGCCGGTGCGCGGTTTAGGGCGGGCGGGTGGAGGGGCGGTCTGAGAGGCCGCCGCAGGCTGTGAGCCTGCCCCACGATCAACGATCATATGCCTCCACCTCCGCTTCGTGTTCGAGATAGGTGGGCGGCTTGCGGCGCAGTACGCTGTAGACCACCGGCACGAAGAACAGCGTGGCGACAGTGGCCAGCAGCAGGCCGCCGATCACGGCGCGGCCCAGCGGGGCGTTCTGCTCGCCGCCTTCGCCGACGCCCAGCGCCATCGGCAGCATGCCCACGACCATGGCCAGCGCGGTCATAATCACGGGGCGCAGGCGGGTGTAGCCGGCTTCGAGCGCGGCCGTGATGGAGTCGGCGCCCGAGGCGCGCACATCGTTGGCGAAGTTTACAAGCAAGATGCTGTTCGCGGTAGCCACTCCGATGCTCATGATAGCGCCCATCAGCGAAGGAACATTAATTGTCGTCTGCGTGACGAAGAGCATCAGCAGGATGCCCGAGAGCGCGCCCGGCAAAGCCATCAGGATGATGAACGGATCGAGCCAGGATTGGAAGTTGACCACCATCACGAAATACACCAGCACGACCGCGAAGACCATCCCGGCGCCCAGGCCGATGAAAGAAGTGCGCATGGTTTCGACCTGGCCGCGGGTCTCGAAGAAGCTGCCCTTGGGCAGCTTGGAACGGAAACTGTCCAGCACGCGACGCACCTCGCCGGCCACGCTGCCGAGGTCGCGATCCTGCACGTTGGCGTAGACATCGTAGAGCGGCTGCACGTTGTAGTGATTCACCACCGAAGCTGTAGAGCCACGCTCCAGGCGCGCCACGTTGGTGAGCAATTGGTTTTGGGCGCTGCCGCCGCCCGCATGCACGGGTGTTCCCAGCAACTCGGCGGTGGAGGACATCCGGTATTCGGGCGTCTGCACCGCGATGGGATAGTCCACGCCGTTTTGCGGATTGATCCAGTAATTCGGGGCAAGCTGCATGTTTGAGCTGAGAGAGATCAACAGGCTGTTGGCCACGTCCTGCTGGGTGAGGCCAAGCTGGTCGGCGCGCGTGCGGTCGACGTTGAAGCGCAGCTCGGGAGCGTCCACGACCTGTTGCAGGTGCACGTCCACGGCGCCGGGGATGCCGGTGAGCCGCGCGGCGATTTGTTGGGCCAGCACATAGTTGGCCGGGGCGTTCGAGAGCGGCCCGATCACCTGCACGTCGATGGGCGCGGGCAGACCGAAATTGAGAATCTGGCCCACGATATCGGCGGGCTGGAAGAAGAACGTGAGGGCGGGAAACTGGCGGTTCAGGCGATGGCGCAGATCGCGTATGTAGCCCCAAGTGGAGGCATGGTCCGGCTTCAGCGAAACCAGAATCTCGCCATCGAACGAGCCGATGGTGGCGGTGTCGCTTAAGGCAATGTTGTAACCGCTGTAAGGCAGGCCGATATTATCGAGGATATCCGATAGCTCGGCGGGGGGCACGGTCTGGCGGATGGTCTCCTCGACCTGCTTGAAATAGGCTTCGGTCTCTTCGATGCGGGTGCCCGCGGGGGCGCGCACGTGCAGGCGGATCTGGCCGGCGTCCACCTGCGGGAAGAAGTCCGTGCCGATGAAGGGGACGAGCGCGGCGCAGGCCACCACGATCAGCCCAAAGCATGCTGCTACCAGCTTGCGATGCGCCAGCGAGGAGCCCAACAGGCGGCGGTAAGCGTTGCGCATGCGCTCGAAGCGCGTCTGAAAACCGTGGTGGATGGCGGCGAAAAACCCGTGGCCGGTATCCTGCATTTCGCCGGATTCGTCCTGATAGCGGCTGGCTTCGCCGCGCAGGAGGTACTTGACCATGGTCGGGACGAGGGTGCGCGAGAGAAGGTACGACGCCATGATGGCGAGCACCACGGCCAGCGCCAGGGGCGTGAACAGGTAGCGGGCTGCGCCGCTCAAGAAGATGACCGGCACGAACACGATGCAGATACACAGCGTGGAAACGAACGCGGGGACGGCGATCTGCGACGCGCCATCCAGGATGGCTTTAACGATAGGCTTGCGCTGTCCCATGTTGCGATGGATGTTCTCGATTTCGACGGTGGCGTCGTCGACCAGGATGCCGACGGCGAGGGCCAGTCCTCCGAGGGTCATGACGTTGATGGTTTCGCCCAGCAGGTTCATGACGGCGAGCGAGGTGAGGATGGAGAGCGGGATGGAGATACAGACAATGATGGTGGAGCGCCAGCTACCGAGGAACAGCAGGATCATGAGTCCGGTGAGGAAGGCGGCGATGGTGGCTTCCTTGAGCACGCCGTTGATAGCGGCGCGCACGAAGATGGATTGATCGAACAGCAGCTTCAGATTCATCGCGGCCGGCAGCGTGGAGCGGATACGCGGCAGAATCTCCTTAATTTTGGAGACGATGCTGAGTGTCGAGGAGCCGCCATTTTTCAAGACGGTCAGCAAAATAGCGCGGTTGCCGTTGTGACGCACGATGTTCGATTGGATGGCATAGCCGTCGCGCACGTGGCCGATATCGCGGATGTAGACGGTAGTGCCGTTGGTCTGTTTGACCGGGAGGCTGTTGAAGGCTTCGGCCGAGGGCGGGAGGCTATTGAGGCGCACCACGAATTCGTTGGGACCGATCTTGGCGATGCCGGAGGGGATGATGAGGCTCTGCGCATTCACGGCGTTGACTACGTCGTTGGCCGAGAGGCCTTGCGCGTAGAGCGATTTCAGGTCGATATCCACCATGATCTGGCGGGGACGGCCGCCATAGGGCAATGGAAAACTGGCGCCTTGCACGGTAGCCATCTGGGTGCGGATGAAGTTGTAGCCGTAGTCGTAGAGCGACGACTCGCTCATGGTGTCGGACGAGATGCTCATCTGCAGGATGGGCACGCTGGAGGCGTTATAGCGCAAGATGGAGGGCGGCGTCATGCCGGTGGGCAGCGAGTGCAGCACGGCTTGCGAAGCGGCGGCCAACTGCGCCACGGCGGCTTCGACCTTGGCGTTGGGATGGAAGAAGATCTTGATAATGGACAAGCCGGGCAGCGACTGCGACTCCATGTGCTCGATGTCGTTGACCGAGGTGGTGAAGGAGCGTTCGCAGCGGATGGTGACGACTTCGGCCATTTCCTCGGGGGAGATGCCGGCGTAGGACCAGATGACGCTGACGACGGGGATGTCGATTTCGGGGAAGATGTCGGTGGGCATGCGGAAGGTGGCGAGGATGCCCAGGATGACGATCATCATGGACATGACGACGAAGGTGTAGGGGCGGCGGAGGGCGAGGCGGACTATCCACATTGATTAGCTGCCAGAGGGTCTTTCTGATATTTTAATCCGATTTGAGATGGGGCGTGCGGCGCTTCGCTCCCAAGCTCATGGGGATCGGACAAACAAAGCCCAACATATTGATAATAAAGAGATGAGACGCGCGTGTGGTCCGGGCATTCGGAGGCCTGCTAGCAACATGCGAACCAGGCCTTGACGACCTCGATCATGCGGCTCGACCATGCCTCGTACGCTGGCTTGTCCGTATCATAAGCATGTAGCCCGAAAAACGTCGCCTGAATATCGAACGACTGGACCCTCGTATCGAACCGAAACTCTCCGTCGGCAAGTCTCGGCTGCAGCATATTGGTCTGCGGCTGAGTGTGGTTTCCACCGCGCTCGCCAGTGTCTTCGAGCGCAAACGCGATCTGGAGAATGGCGTTCTTCACTATCACTTGACGGGGCCGATCTGCATGGTCGTTCCCTGGGGAAGACAAATATCGGCCGAAGCCAGTTTAGGCGGCGAGGCGGCGAACAAGTTACCAGACGCCGCCAGTTGTCGCCGGAGGTCCTGTTCGGTGACCAACGAGCATTGTTCGCGTTTGGACATGGGCCGGATCACGCCGAACGGCATCGTTGGGGAGTTGTATCGCCTGAATTACCACTGCCAGTCTCGCTGAGCATAGCCAAAAAATGCGACAAGACTGAAAATTGCGAGATCCGACGCAGCTTTGCCCGGATCGCCCTTTATAATGCTTCCGTGCTCGGCGAATAGCCACTTACCAGACTCTATCTCGATACCGATTCTTGAGCCGACGAGGGCAACAGCTGGGTCCAACAACCCGCCCTGCTTGCCGTCGCCGATTACCTTCGTATAGTCCCATTGCCTTATCTGCCTATCACGAAAGTCTATGGTGTACGCGAAGCTCACCTGGTCATCCTTTAGTGAGGGCCGAAGCTCAAACCACAGCTGCAAGGCAAACGCCAAAATGACGCCGATCACAGTAGACGTCGCGAGTGCGATGGTCCGTGAACCTAAATTGTGATACGCAATTACGACCGCCGCGATGATCAGGACGACCGCTGCGAGCGCACCCACTCGGACGATCCACTCAAGAAAATCCACCCCACGCTGCGCAGGCATGTTCCAATTGTAAGACCTCTGCGGCTTCATCCGATAGCGTCCTGGGATAGGCCTGGTAACGGACCCGGGCTTAACGGCTAGCCGGCGGGCTGAGGATGATGCGAATGGGACGTTTTTTCCGGGCACGCTGCTAACTTACGTGCGGCACCTGTGGCTTGTCCGGCTGTTCCGGTTCGCTCGGGCTTGACACATGCTGCTGTTGCCCTTGCCCTTGAGGGCATGGAAGTAAACCTTAATCCCGACCTGCAAGCCAAGCTTGACCGGCTCGCGGCCGACCGCGGTAGCGACGTGGGTGCTCTCGTGCGGGAGGCCATCGAGCGCCTCGTGGAATACGATGACTGGTTTCTCCGAGAAGTGGAGAAGGGCATTGTGGCCGCCGACCGCGGCGGACTCATCGACCATGAGGACATCGGCAAGTTGATCGACAGCCGGTATAGGGGCTGATGCGTATCCGGTGGACTGAACCCGCCGCCCGCGACCTCACAAACATCTGCGATTACACCGAGAAGCACGACGGCCCGGAGGCCGCCCGCCGTGTGGCGCTCCGAATCTATGAAGGATTGGGCACCCTCGCGCGTTCCCGCGTAGTGGGCGCCCGGGCCGCAAGTCCGGTACGCGCGAGCTTGTATTTCCCGGCGTTCCCTTTTTAGCTGTTTATCGCGTCGGCGAAGAAGCCGTCGAAATCGACCGCATTCTCCACGGCGCGCAGAAGTGGCCCTAACCGAATTCGTTGCGGCCGATCCTGGCGACGCAGGCGGGGCCGGGGCGGAGC
>DATKFU010000098.1:0-14469 GCA_035511215.1 Bryobacteraceae bacterium
GGGAGGAGGGATACCAGCAGAAGTTTTTCAGCCGCGTGCGGCTGCTGCTATTGGATAACCCCGGAGTCACGGGCGACCGCTGCGACATCGAGAACGACGAGGAGATCGCCAACTTCTTCGCGCGATTCCAGAACAATCCGCTGGACGTGCTGGTGCATGCGATTGCCTTTGCGCCCAACGAATTGTTCACCGAGCCTGCGTCGGATTGCGGCGCGGACGCTTTCTGCAAGAGCCTGACCATCTCCGCGCATTCGCTGTGCAAGGCGGTGCGTTTCGCCAAGCCCAGCCTCAGAGAGTGGGGCAGCGTGATCACGCTGACGTATCAGGCTTCCGAACGCGCCGAGGCTTCCTACGGATTGATGGGCGTCTCCAAGTCGGCGCTAGAGAGCGCGGTGCGTTATCTGGCGCTGGAGCTCGGGCCGAAAAAGATCCGGGTGAACGCCCTTTCGCCGGGACCCATCGAGACCGTGGCAGCCACCGGGATCATGGGCGCGTTCCTGCGCAACCCGGCAGCCCTGGACCGGCAGCGCGCGCGGGCGTTCCAGGAGGCTATTGAGATGGCCCGCGCCGAGAACCATCCCGATCCCTTGGCTGTGGCCAGCGCCGCCTGGAAGCATTTCCAGGCGTTGGCCGCCAAGCGGTGCGCGATTGAGGAAACCGTCTCCAAGGAAGACGTGGCGGATTCCGCGCTCTTTCTGGGCAGCGCTTATTCGCGTAAGATCACCGGCCAGGTGATTCACATCGATTGCGGGCTTTCCACGGCCAACGCGCTCTGACCCACGTTATCCAGATCGTGCCGTTCCGGCTGCGCCACCTGCCGCGCGTCCTGCGCATCGAACGCGCCAGCTTCGGCAAGGAAGCCTGGCCGAAGAAATACTTCCTGGAGATCTATCGCGATTGCCGCGACTATTTCGTAGTGGCCAAAGTAAGCGGGCGCATCGCCGGCTACGCGGTGGCGTGCGTGGAGAAGCGCAATGCGGAGATCGTGTCGCTCGCCGTTCATCCGGATTATCGCAGGCGGGGTGTGGCCGATGCGCTCATGCGGCGCACGCTGCGCGAACTGGTCCGGGCGGGCGCCCGGCGCGTGGAGTTGATGGTGCGGACCGGCAATACCGCGGGCGCGCACCTGTATCGCTCGCTGGGCTTCCGGCGCGTGCGCATGGTGCCGCGCTACTACGAGGATGGCGGCGATGGCTTCTTGATGGCGAGGGCGATACAATAACACCTGATGGCCGACCAAGAGCATTTCGAACTGGCGATGCGCGACGTAAACGCCTGGAACAAATGGCGCGAAGAGAATCCCCGGGAGAAGCCGGACCTGTCTTTCGCCGTGATGCGCGGCGCGGATCTGATGATGGCGGATTTGTCCGGCGCGCTGTTGTACGAAGCCGACCTGGTGCTGGCCAACCTGCGCGGCGCGGACTTGCGGCACGCCGACCTGCACGGCGCGAACCTGGTGGGCGCGCGGCTTTTGGGTGCGGACCTATCGCACGCCAACATCTGCGGCGCGGATCTGTCAACCGCCGAGGATTTGACCGAGGAGCAACTCCGGCACACCAGAGGCGATGCGCAGACCAAGCTGCCAGAGGATGTGCACGCGCCGCAGAATTGGCCGAAGAAGGGCCGTACTGCCGGCGGGCAGCTGTAACCCTCCTCAGCGGGAGAGCGCCCCATAGAAACCGGACTACTCCGGCCCCTCGATTGGCGGTGAGCGATGCGAGCGTTAGCGATCCCAGCCCTGTATTGCATGGTATTGCTGGGACCTCGCCTCCTGTCGGCGGCCGAGTTCACAGGTTCGGTAAGGGCCGCCGACCAGTGGGTTCCCGGAGCCACCGTCACCGCCGTCCAGGGCAGCGCCAAAGCGGTGGCATACACCGACGATGCCGGACGTTACACTTTGGACCTGGCGCCCGGCCTCTGGAATATCCAGGTCGAGATGTTCGGATTCACGGCTGCGCATGAGCAAGTCACCATCGGCAGCCAACCGGTGGTCAAACACTGGACTCTGGAGATGCCGCGCATCGGCCAATCGCCCGCGCGCTCGGCAACCTCGGGCCGGCCCCGCGGCGGATCAGGGACGGGTCCGCGCAATGGTCCCCGTACAGGGCCACGCGATGGGCAGAATCCGGCGCCCGGACCAGGGTTTCAGAACGCCCAGGTCAAAGCCACCGACGATGGCCAACAGGCGCTGGCAAATGCAGCCGCGAACGCTGCGTCCGCCGATCCGGGCGCCGATTTGACCGCCGAGGCGCAGGATTCCTTGCTTGTGAATGGCAGCACCAGCGGCGGCTTGGCCCAAGCCAGCGATGACGAGGCCAGGCGCGAGCGCATGGCTGGCGCCTCCGGCGCCAATGGCGGGCCACCGGGAGGAGGGGCTGGCAGCAGCCAGACCTTGGGCCTTCCGCCGGGGATGAGCGCCCCAGGCAGCGATGCTCTGGGCTTGGGCGGTTTCGGAGCCAGCGGCATCAACGGAGGCTTCGGCCCTGGCGGAGGTGGAGGTCCCGGCGGTGGAGGTCCTGGCTTAGGTCAAGGTCCCGGCGGTGGCGGCGGCTTCGGCGGCGGAAGAGGTGGCGGCGGCGGACGCGGATTTGGGGGCGGCGGAGGTGGAGGCGCCAACCGTCGCGGCCCCTACAACGGCCAGTACGCCAGTTTCGGCAATCGGCGGCGCAGCCAGCCCACCTACACCGGTTCGGTGTTCGTGCGCCTGGAAAACTCTGCCCTGGACGCCGCTCCTTATTCGCTTAACGGCCACGCCGAGCCGAAGCCCTCCTATGCCATCGGCAGCTTTGGCCTGAACGTCGGCGGCCCTCTCAACATTCCCAAGATCCTGCATTACCCGCGCGCCTCCTTCTACCTGACTTACCAGGGCACGCTCAGCCGCAATCCCTACAGCCAGCAGTCGTCGGTCCCCACGCTGTCGGAACGCGACGGCGATTTCTCGCAGACGACGGTGAACAACGTTCCTGTGACAATCTTCGATCCGACCACGCATGCGCCCTTTCCCGGCGATGTGATACCAGCCACGCGAATCGCGACCGCTTCGGGTGGATTATTGCAGTACTTCCCGCAGCCCACTTACACGGGCTTAGTGCAGAATTACGCACTCGTTACTTCCATTCCGAACAACAGCAACAATGTCGGACTTCGGCTGAATATGCCGGTCTCTAACAAGGATCGCCTGAACTACAACGTCCAATTTCAGAAGCGCGATTCGAAAACCGAGCAGCTTTTCGGATTCCAGGATTCCACCAGCGGCTACGGCCTGAGCGCCTCGGCTGGCTGGAGCCATAGTTTCGCGCCGCGTTTCAATAACAGCGCCAACTTGACTTTCAGCCGTAACGTCAACGAAACGAGTCCCTACTTTGCCTATGCGGACAACATCGAGGGGGACCTGGGCATAGGCGGCACTTTGCAGAATCCCTTGAATTATGGCCCGCCCAACCTGTCGTTTACAAACCTGGGAAGCCTTTCGGATTCCGCGCCAGCGCTCACTCACAACCAAACTACCAATTTTACAGATACGCTTACTTACGTGGTGCGCAGACGGCATAACTTCGGCATCGGCTTCCTCTATCGCCGGTCGGACGTCGACAGCCTGAATTACCAGAACGCACGCGGATCGTTCACCTTCAGCGGCCTGCTCACCAGCGAATTGAACGCCCAGGGCAACCCCGTATCCGGCACGGGCTTCGACTTCGCCGACTTTCTGCTAGGCCTGCCGCAGTCCAGTACCTTGCAATACGGCGACGGCAGTTACAATCTGCGTAGCTGGGCCACCGGCTGGTATGCGCGGGACGACTGGCGCCCTACCCGGGGACTGTCGATCAACCTCGGCATCCGTTACGAGTACTTCGCTCCGTACACAGAGCTGAATGGCCACCTGGCGGACTTACTCCTCGCTCCTGCGTTCACCGGCGTATCGGTAGTGACGCCAGGCGCTTCGGGACTGCCGAGCAGCATTATAAAGCCCGACACGCACGCTTTCTCGCCCCGCCTCGGCGTCGCCTGGCGGCCATCCGCGAAGGACTCTACCGTCGTCCGCGGCGGGTACAGTATCTTCTACAGCCCTTCCGCGTACTCGCAGCTAGGGACCTATCTGGCCACCCAGCCGCCATACTCGACGTCCTTGTCGCTCACCACCAGCACGGCGACCCCGCTGACAATCCAGGAGGGTTTTCCGATCATACCTTCCCAGACTATCCCGAACACCTTCGCGGTCGACCCGAACTTTAGGCCGGCCTATGCGCAAACCTGGAGTTTTGCGATTCAGCATAGTCTCCCTCACGGCTTCCTTCTGGAACTTGAGTACATCGGCACTAAGGGAACCGACCTGCCGGTCGCCGAGCAGCCCAATCGGCCGCTGCCCGGAACTTCGCTGCTGGACGCCCAGGAGCAATTGCAGATACCCTATGCCACCAGCTTCACTTACGAAACCTCGCAGGCCAATTCGAGTTTCAACGCCGGACAAGTGCGCTTCACTCGCCGGTTTGCGCGGGGCGTCTCCTGGGTGATGCTCTATACACGCTCCAAATCCATCGACGACGCATCCAGCTTCAGCGGCCCCGGCGGCACCGTAGTGCAATTCATCGACAATCTGAATCTGGAACGGGGTCTTTCGAGCTTCGACCAGCGCAATAACCTGACCACCACGTTCCTGCTCTCTTCGCCTGTCGGCGTTCACGGGTTGTTGCGCAACGGAGGTTGGGCTACCAAGGCGTTGGCTGGATGGACGGTGAATGGAACGTTCACGGCCGCCTCCGGTATGCCGCTTACCGCGCTGGTTGGCGGAAATCTCTCCAACACCGCTGGCTTGGCCGGTTCCGGAAGCACCCGCGCCGAAGCCACGGGTTTGCCCCTATCGGCGGGTAGCTACCCCTATTTCAACCTCGCGGCATTTACCACGCCTCCGTCAGGCGAATTTGGAGACGCCGGCAGAGATACGATTCCGGGACCGTTCCAGGTTTCGTTCAATTCGGCATTGAACCGCGCTTTCCGCTTCGGCGACACTCGCCGGCAACTGCAATTGCGGCTCAGCGCCACCAACGCACTCAATCACGTGGCCATCACCGGTTTCGGTACTACTGTGAATTCGGCGACTTACGGATTGCCGACCGCGGCGTCCGCTACCCGAACGGTCCAGTTACTCATGAGGTTCAGCTTCTGAGACTATTTGTCATCATCCTCGTGATCGTCGTCATGATCGGCTTGCTGGTACTTTCGGCGGACGGACAACAGCCGCAACCGACGTTCACGGCGAATAGCAACTTAGTCATTGTCGATGTGACCGTGCAGGACAAATCCGGCCGGCCTATCGATGGCTTGAAGCCGGCGGATTTCGCGGTGTTCGAAGATGGCAAGCCCCAGAAGATCGCCGTATTTGAATTTCAAAAGCTTAGCAACGATCCCGAACCGCCGCCTAAGTTGGCTCTCGCCGACCAGCTGAAGCTTCCCGAAGCCCCCAAAACCGCCATCACCGCGGAAAAGCCCGGCCAGGTGCAGTATCACGACAAGCGCCTGATGATCTTTTACCTGGACTTTTCGTCCATGGGCATCCCTGAACAGTTGCGTGCGCAGGAGGCCGCCCTCGATTACGCCGCCAAACATATTACCAAGGACGACCTGGTAGCCATTCTGCTTTACACCAGCCAAGTGCAGGTGCTCACCGACTTTACCGCCGATCGCGACGTCATCAACAGCATCATCAAAGCTCTGCCCATCGGCGAAATGAGCGAGCTGGCCGGCTTGGCGGATACCGACACCGCCAACGGTGAAGATACCGGCGCGGCGTTCGTCGCCGACGAGACCGAATTCAACATCTTCAATACGGATCAAAAACTGGCGGCGATCGAGGAAGCGGCCCGCATGCTGGCGCCGCTGCCGGAAAAAAAGGCGCTGATCTATTTCTCGGCCGGCGTCAACAAGACCGGTATCGATAACCAGGCGCAACTGGAAGCCACCATCAATGCGGCCGTGAAGGCCAATGTAGCCATCTATCCCATCGATGCGCGCGGGCTGATGGCGGACCCTCCCGGCGGGGATGCCAGCCACGCCGCAACACGCGGAACCGGCATCTACAACGGCTCCGTCTACAATCAGCAAAGGGCCACTATCAACGACTCGCAGGAGACCCTCTACACCCTGGCTGCCGATACCGGCGGCAAGGCCTTCTTCGACAGCAACGACATCACCGCCGGCATCGTGCAGGCCCAACAGCAGATGCGCAGTTACTATCTGTTGGGTTACTACACCACTAACCCGGCCCAGGATGGCAAATATCGCAAAATTACAGTCAAGCTGACCAATCCCATGTCCGCGAAGCTTGAGCACCGCAAGGGCTATTATGCTTCGAAGGTTTGGGGAAAGCTGAACGGACAGGAGAAGGAACAGCAGTTGAAGGAAGCCCTCTCAGCCGGCGATCCGGCGACTGACTTACCGCTGGCGCTCCAAGTCAACTATTTCCGCGTGGCTCCTACTACCTACTTTGTTCCGGTTTCGATTAAAATACCGGGCTCGGTAGTGGCGCTGGCCGCCAAACGGGGCGCCAGTGTGACTCAGTTCGACTTTGCCGGCCAGATTCAGGACGAACAGCATGCCGTAGCCGGCAATGTGCGCGATAACATCAGTGTCCGTCTGGACGGGGCCAACGCCGCGAAGGCCGGCCACCAGAGTTTCCAATACGCCGCCGGATTCACCTTGGAGCCCGGCAAGTACCGGCTGAAGTTCGTGGTGCGCGAAAATGTAACGGGCAAGCTGGGGACCTTCGACATGCGCTTCACCATCCCGGATCTGAGTGCGGATACGACGGGTCTGAAGCTCAGCTCCATCGTGTGGAGCAGCCAGCGCGAGCCATTGAAAGCCGCCGTGGGCGCGGCCGAAAAGATCACCACCAAAGAACGCCTGGCCAATCCGCTGATCGTGGGCGAAGAGAAAATCGTGCCCAACATCACGCGCGTTTTCCGCCGCAGCCAGAATCTTTACGTGACCTTCGACGTCTATGACGCGCAGCCCGATGCGGCCGATGCGCAGAAATGTCAGTTGAAAGTGCGTATGAGCCTGTTCAATCGCAAGGGTGTTAAGGCGTTTGAGGTTGGACCGGTGGACGCTACGCGCCTGGCCGCGACACGCCCCGGAGCGGTGCCTGTGCAGATCCAGGTTCCGTTGAAGGATCTGGCGCCGGGGCGGTATATCTGTCAGATTGATGTGATCGACCAGTTAGGGCGGAAGTTTGCTTTTCCGCGCGCGCCGCTGGTGGTGCTATAAGCAACTGTGGGGCAGACCTCCAGGTCTGCGCGGGTTCTCCAGAACCCGCTCTTTCTGACTTGGTCGATGTTGGAATGACTGACTGAAACTCCTTTGTTAGAGACGACGATCCGACCGAGGTAACTGGAGCGCCTTACTGCTGAATCGTGACTAAGACTCCGGTCTGGGTCTGATTTCCGCCGATCTGAGCCAACCCAGCCGCGTCCCCATTGGCGACGTCTGTTGACTGCAGTGCGCTTTTACCGCGCCAACCGTGCTGGCGAATTCGGTTCAAGTCACAATCGGCGGCGTGGCGGTGCCCGTGGCTTACGCAGGTCTTGTCGGAGCGGGGCTTTGCCAGTTTAATGTGACGGTGCCAGGCGTTCAATGTCAGTCGAAAAATTGCCGCTGTAAGTCCGGTTGGGAAAGAACGGCCATCCGCGCACACCAGATCTAGCGCGCCGGCGATACGCTTCATATCGCGTCCCAATGGTTGAGAAGATCAGCCGTGAAACCAGGGCCGCAATGTCTCATCGAGCCACTGTTGCAGTTCCCTGCGGCGCTTGCCATCCGGGAGGATCGTCACACCCTTCGGAACCTCGCCGAGCGAGACGGCGCTAAAATCACCTGGTCATCGTCAACGTCCTCGAGCCATCCCGGCTGCGGACGGGGGCGGGGCATCTCCGAAGGGATGTTGGTAATCAAGCAGAAACCCCTTCATAGGTCGATGTCACGGCCCAAATCCCGGTCCCTCTCGAAATCGAGATCGAGACCCTTGAAGGGCGAATCGGCAAACAACTGCGCCAGACTCTTTCTGCCCGGGGCCCGCTGGCGCTTGGGCCGAACACTATAGTCTTCCAGTTCGGATTGCTCCGGATGTGCGGCCAGAGGATGGGCTGCGTCTGCCAGTAGGCTGGCGGCACAGGTTAGCGCCGATGCCCTACAGCCCGCCCCCCGCCTCCGCCCCCAACTCACGCAGCAGCGGCGTCGCACGATAAACCTTGTCCAACGCCTCCGCAATGCCCTGCACCGCCACATGCACCGCCCGCGCCTGTTCCTCCACATACAAATATGTATTGGGCAGGCTTTCCAGATTCCCATCGAAAACTACGCCCACTAACTCGCCCGCGCGGTTCACGGTTGGGCTGCCGTAGTCTCCGCCGCCGATATCGCAAGTGCTCACAAAGTCCAGCGGAGTGATCAGGTTCAACGTGGCCTGGCTATCCAGCCAGCGTGACGGCGCCTGGTACGGTCCTTCGTTAGCACGGCGATAAAACAGCCCACCTAGCGTGGCGGCGTAAGGCTGTGGCGTGCCCGCCCGGTCGGTATAACCTTTCACCGTGCCAAACTCCAGCCGCGGCGTGGACGTGGCATCCGGATAATCGGCATCGCCGAACAACACGTAACGGTATTGCGCAATCCTCTCCGCGGCTGAAGTCTCCAGCGATCCGATCAGATCCTCGCGCTTCTTCCGCAGCCCTTTTCCCGGCTCCTCCAAGAACTGCGCCAGCCGGATCATAGGGTCGTCCGGAGTCATAACGGCGGAATTCTTCAGCTTGGTCGATTTCACCAATTCCTCGGCGGCTTGCTCCGGCGTCTGGCCGCCCAGGATAGCCTTCACCGGAGCATCCTTCCCCTTCAAATTCTTCAACTCCTCGAAATACTGAGTCAGCAGGATCGTCTCCAGCCCATCGTGCATCCTTACGCCAGGTTCCTTCACCGGCTCACCACGCACCAACTCCCGCGCCATCCGGAACAGTTCCGATCCCGGCGCGGGCGCCGCTTCCAGCAGTTGATAGGACTTCTCGAACGGAGCCCAGCTCTTATATGCCGTGGCCACCTGGTCCCACACCTGGGCGCCCTGTTTGCCCAATTTGGGGTCGTTCTCCACCGCTTGGCGGATCTTCGCATCGAAGATCGTCTTGCGCGAAACCAGCCGGTCGTCCCGCAGGCCGATGAGCTTGCCCGCCGCGGATTTGTAGCTCTCCAGGAAAGCCGTCAGCACCGGCTGCGCGGCCCTCCGATCGTTCTCGCTCTTTGCGGCGAAAGCCGTCAGTTGCTGAATCCGCGGCCCCCATCGCGCCAGCGCCACCGGCAGCGCGGTATCGCGGTAGAAGGTCAGCTGCGCTGCGGTGGTGGCGCGCGCGGTGGTTGCCGGATTGCCCGACGCAAACACCAGTTCGCCCTCTTTCGCGCCCACTGCGCTCCACTTCAGATAGTTCGGTGTAGCGGCCGGCTTGCCATTTTCATAAGCGCGCAGAAACGCAATATCCAGCCCGTACCGCAGATACGTCAGGCTGTCCCGCTCTCTGCCGAAAAACGCCAGCGCGTATTCCGGAGCAAATACCAGGCGCACGTCCGTGTATTTGCGATACTGATACAGACCATAGCGGCCGCCGGAAAACAGCGTGACCACGGAGCAAGTGTCTCCGGAACTGGCGGCGCACTCGCCTTCGATCCGCGCAATCGAGGCGTTGCGCGCCTCCAGCGCCTTAGCGGCGGTGGCGCCTTGCGCGGCGGATTTCACCTGCTTAGTCACGTCATTGGTTACAGCGTTGGCTACATCGTTCGTTACATCGGTGATCTTCACCAGAACGCTCGCCTGCAACCCGGCGCAGCGTGCCTCGTCCGCCTCCGCCGCGGCATAAAAGCTATCCTGCCTGGTGATGCAGCCCGATACCAGGTGCCGGTTAGTGAGCAGCAGCCCGTGGGACGAAACGAATGCGCCCGAGCCGCCGCCGATTCTCACAGAAGCCAGCCGCAGATGTTCCAGAAACTGGCTGGTAGCGTCGAAGCCGTATTTCTGCTGCACCGCCTCTTTGGGAAATTGTTGGAACAGCCACATGCCCTCGTCCGCACGCGCATGCGGCAGGCACATCCAAACCAGAAGGAACGCCTTGCGTTTCATGCAGCTTAAGCCCATTTTGAATCCTATCCTAAAGAGCGCACTACCCGGCACGTTGGTTACTCTCGCGGATTTTCAGCCGAAGCAGGAGTGCCTCACCCCCTGGTAAGATCTGGTCTTCGGGAGGGCATCGGGCAAACATGGCACGGCTACAGCTTTTCGGGCTGGCGGTCTTATGTCCGCTGGCGCTGGCTCAAACACACAATACATCCGAACAGTTGGGATACCCCGCGGATGCGAAGCTGCTGATTATCCATGCGGACGACCTGGCGGTGAGTCACTCCCAGGACCGCGCCAGTTTCGCCGCTCTCGACCGGCAGCGGCCAGTTCCGCCAGCATCATGGTGCCCTGTCCCTGGCTAACGGAAGTGGCCGAATATGCCAAGTCGCACCCGAACGCGGATCTGGGCCTGCACCTGACGCTGACCAGCGAATGGCACAGTTATCGCTGGGGCCCCGTGGCTTCCCGAAACGAGGTGCCGGGGCTGCTCGGCCCTGATGGAAACCTTTGGCCGGATGTTCCGTTCGTCGTGAAGCACGCCACCGCTGCCGAGGTCGAGAAGGAAATCCGCGCCCAGGTCGAGCGGGCGCTGCAGGTAGGCATCCGCCCGACGCACCTCGATAGCCACATGGGCACCTTATTCGGAGCGGCCTACTTCCCGGCTTATGCAAAAGTCGCGCGCGAGTACGGCTTGCCTTTCCTGGCCATGCGCACGCCAGGCGCGCCCGCGTCGATGCTGGCGTTGTTGAAGGACACCGATATCTTGCCCGACGCCATTGCGATCGCGGGACCGAACGTGAAGCCGGAAAACTGGGCAGCCTATTATCTGGGCATAGTGAGTGCGCTCAAGCCGGGACTGACGGAGCTGATCGTTCACCTGGCCTACGATGACGCCGAGATGCAGGCCGTCACGGAAGGTCACCCGGATTACGGTAGCGCCTGGCGGCAGCGCGATTTCAACGTGATTACCAGCCCCGAGTTTCAGAAGGCGCTAAAGGACAATCACGTGACACTGGTTGGCTGGAAACAAATCAGGGGGCGAGAGTCCGCCAAGAAATAACGGCCTCACTCATACCGTAATGCCGTCATCGGGTCCACCCGCGACGCGCGGCGTGCCGGCAGGTAGCCCGCCAGCAGAGCCACGGCCGCCAGAGCCAGGCAGGCGAGCGCAAGCGTGAGCGGGTCCGCCGGGCTTAGTCCGAAAAGTTGGCTACGCACGTATCTCCCTCCCGCGACGGCCGCTGGCACGCCGATCGCCATGCCCGCCGCAATCATCAGTACCGCGTCCCGCACGACCAGCCGGACAACGCCGGTTCCCGACGCGCCCAACGCCATCCGAATACCGATCTCGTTGGTCCGGCGCGCCACCGAGTAGGACATGGTCCCATACAGCCCGATGGAGGCCAACAGCAGCGCCAGCATCCCAAAGAAGCTGGCCAGCGTGGAGACCAGGCGCTCCTCCAACAACGATTGGTCCACCTGGCTTGTCAGTGTGGCGACATCCGCGATCAGAATATCCGGACCTCCCGTGCGGGCTTCCTGCGACAGGGTGGGCGCTAGAGCGGCTGGGTCACCCGCGGTGCGGACCGCCAACGTCAAGCTGCGCAATTCGTCGATGGCCTGAAAAACGGGAAGGTAAATCAGGCGCGGCACTTCCTCGCGCAAACTATTGTGGCGGGAATCCTTGACCACGCCCACGATCTGGTACGGCGGCTTCTCCTTTCCGAATGGAAAGCGAATGCTGACGCCCACCGGATTCCGGGCGCCGAAATAGAAGCGGGCGGCGGTCTCATTGAGCACGGCCACGCGCGGCGCGGTCCCGCCGTCGGCGGCCGCGAACGCGCGGCCGAGCACCACGGGAATGCCCATGGTTTCGAAATAGCCTGGCGTGATATGGTTCAACGAGATGACCTGATCGCGCACACCATGCGATACGAATCCCGGCACTTCGATCAGCACGCCCCGCTCCATCCCGCTCATCGGGCTCAGCACGGAGAGGCTGGCGGAACGTACGCCAGGGATGCGGTTGGCGCGGTCGAGGATCTCCGGCCAGAGCGCCATGCGGCGCTCCTCGCTGTAAACTTTCTCATCGGGTTTGACCTTCAGAGTCAGGATGCCTTCGGGATGAAAGCCGGCGTCCAGGTTGCGCAGGTTCCAGAGGCTGTGCACAAACAAGCCCGCTCCGATCAACAGCACCAGCGAAAGTGCAACCTGCGCAACCACCAGGAGTTTGGCCAGCGGCAGGCGCGAACGCAAGCCTACCTGGCCGCGGCCCTGTTCCTTGAGGGCGGGCGCCAGCGTTGTTTTGGTAGCGCGGAATGCCGGCGCCAAGCCAAACAGCAGACCGGTCAGCAGAGACGCGCCGGCCGTGAACACCAGCACGCGGGCGTCGAAGTGCAGATCCACTGTGATGCCGTGCCGGCCCGCGGCGAAGAACGCGACCAGCAGCCGGCATGCCCAGCTTGCGAACAGAAGTCCCAGCAGACAGCCGATCCCCACCAGCAACAGGCTCTCGGTGAGCACCTGCCGGATGAGGCGTGCCCGTCCCGCGCCCAGCGCCAGGCGCACGGCGAACTCACGGTTGCGTGCCGTGGTGCGGGCCAGCAGCAGATTTGCTACGTTTGCGCAGGCGATCAGCAGAACCAGGCCAACCAACGCCATGAGCACCAGTAGCGGCTTCGAGAATTGGCGCCGCAGGTTTTCGAGGCCGTGCGCGGCGGGCGTCAGTTGAACGTGATTGAAGTAATCGTGGCGAAATTCGTCGGTACCGGAAACCTTGCCCGGCGAGCCCGAGCGGTCGTCCATGAACGCTTGAAAGATGCTATCCAGCTCCGCACGCGCCTGTACGGCTGGGACGCCCGGTTTCAGGCGGCCTACCACGTTGAGCCACCAGTCGCCCTTGTCACGCAGCATCTCGGCGGGAGCCAGCATCATGGGCACGGTGAGATCGATGGGCATCCCGGGCCGCAGGCCGAAAAATTCCGGCGGCGTCACTCCGACAATGGTCACTGCCCGATCCTGTACCTGGACGACCTTGCCGAGCACGTCGCGGCTTCCCGCGAAGCGCCGCTTCCAATAGCGGTAGCTGATCACGGCGACCGGTCCGTCCGGGCCGCCTTTGCCGACAATGGAATCGTCGGCCGGCGAGAAAGTGCGGCCGGCCCATGCGTCGAGGCCGAGCACCGCGAAATAGTTCCCGGAGGCCTGCTGCGCCGTCACTTCTTCCGGCCGCCCGTCGATCGAGACGCGCATATTGTAAGGGCTGAACGCGGCCAGGCCGGAGAAGTAACGATCGCGATCGCGGAACTGCTCAAAGCATGGATAAGGCGGCGCGCCACCGCCCCCGCGCGCGCCCACGTTATCCACGAATACGAGTTGCTCCGGATTCTGCACCGGCAGCATGCGCAGCAGCACCGTGTCGATCAGGCTGAAGATGGCGGTATTCGCGCCGATCCCCAGGGCCAGGGACAAGATGGCCACAGAGGCGAATCCCGGGTTGTGGCGCAGCATGCGCGCGGCATAGCGCAGGTCTTGCAGGAGGTGTTCGAGAATGGACCAGCCCCAAGCTTCGCGCGAAATCTCCCGCCAGCGCGTGGCGCTGCCGAATTGCAGGTGCGCGGCGTGCATGCCGGCCGCTGCGCGCGCCTTCATATCTACGTGGAAGCGCATCTCCTCTTCCAGATCGCGTTCGATTTGCCGGCGGTTCCAAAGGAACCCCAGCCGCCGCCAAAATTCCCCAAGCCAGTGCATATCCTGCCCCCAATAGTTAGACTATGGAAGTGTAGAAGAGTGAGCGCAAAATGTCAAGCGCGTCGCGATATGCTGCGGTATGCTAAATGGATGCGCTCCGTTGCGCCAAGACCAGGCGGCTCCGGAGACTGCGCAATTTCGTTTTCGGGAGAGTAAAGATAATGACACGCACGTTAACTCTGATTCTGACGATTCTTCTTTTCGCCTCGGTGGCAGCTTGGGCGGCCGACAACCCCGTGGTGGGGCAATGGGACGTGGTTGGCACTGACGATGCCGGGCAGACCGCCAACTGGACGCTCATCGTCAAGGACGATGGCGGCAAACTCGGCGGGACGCTCAGCGGCGATCCGGGCGAGTTCACGCTGGTGGACGCCATGCTGATGGGCAACTCGTTTACATTCAAGGTAGTGGTCAACGAAGCGACTTACTCGGTTGAAA
This sequence comes from Bryobacteraceae bacterium, assembly GCA_035511215.1. Taxonomy (GTDB): domain Bacteria; phylum Acidobacteriota; class Terriglobia; order Bryobacterales; family Bryobacteraceae; genus Bog-159. The sequence continues at coordinate 14,333 of DATKFU010000098.1, forward strand.
CCACTATTGACGGCGGCAAATTCGACGGTAAGTACAAGGGGCCGGAAGCCGCTGGGACCCTCAAGGGCACCAAGCACACATAGGAATATCGGGCGGGGGTGGACATGTCGCGGAACTGCCCCCGCCAGCCCCTCCTC
>DATKFU010000099.1:0-7739 GCA_035511215.1 Bryobacteraceae bacterium
CGGGACTTAATCGTCCTGCAGGAAAAAGCCAAGAGACACGGCTTGCAACTCGTACCCGTCGCCGCAGCCAACTGAGCTGAATCGACTCATCCCTAGAGGCTCCATTGGGTCCAATACCCGAAGTGTGCCAATTGCAGCACCTCAAGGCCGCAGTACTCCCGTCCGACAACTTGGAAACCGCCAAACAAGACCCAAAAACCGCACCCTCGGTCAGCGGCGAGCAAGGGGTTTCTGGAGAGGCCGCCCAACGTGCTACCGCCCGTGCTTTGTCACTCCCCGTTTGTAGCCGCAGGCCATGGCGCGGTCACACGAAACACAAATAAGTTTTGCCCGCGAAATGAGTAACTTGCCGGACATTGACCCTCAATCCTATCCCGCCTCCCGTATGATTCAGTTAGGAGGGTGAAAACATACATGCATCTGATCAGGCTCCTGGCGATGGCGCTGCTTCCATCCGGCTGCGCCTACTGCCAGTGTACCTTGTGGAACCAGTCTACATGCTCCAGCGTATACTCAGGCACCGCCAACCCATCTTTGAGTACGTTCCTGGCGGACGTGGAATCGTCGTTTCAAGCCATCGACGCCGGTACGGCCGCCATGCCGCAGCCCAAGATCATTCTCACCGCTCAAATCCTGCCTGCCAGTGGCGCCTGGCTCAGCACTTCGGTGCAGTCATTTGGGCCGTCCATCAACGGGTACATGGACCTATTGAAGACTAACGCCGGTGTCACCACCCAGGATGTGAATATCTGGCCGTCCGTCCTATCCTCCGCATCGCAGTACTCTCCCGGTTCTGGGAACATTACTATTGCGAGCGACTGCGCCGGCGGTGTAACCATCGGCACGGGAGTGTCTGCGCCCACAGGGACCAGTCCGGCCGCGCGCTGCATGGCGTTGACTTATTATGACTCGATGTTCAGCCACGCCGCGGCCAGTGGGATAACGATGCGCGTGGGCTTCTTCCCTAGTGGAGACACGATCGCCGCTTGCGGCCTATCGCCAGTTCCGGGAACCTTTACGGAGTCGCAGTACGAGCACTGCATGATCCCGCTCATCAAGGCGGCCATGAGCCGCTGGACAACTGCCGTCGCGGCGGTGCAGGTATTCGAGGAGCCACTCGCTGGAATGGCCAGCATTCAGGTGTTTTCCGTGGCCGACGTGGCAACCTTCATCCATAATTCGTCCGCGGCTGCCAAGACGATCGCACCCGGCGTACTCGTCGGGGCCGCGGCTACCCAGTTGGATGCCGCTTATTGGACTGACTGGACCACTGGCAACGTAAGCGGCGCCGGCACACCCGCGGCGCTGGACTTCCTGGCCATAGACCTGTTTAGTGGAAGCTGCGACCAGAGCGGTAATCAATATTACAACGAGACACAGTGGTTTCAATCGAAGTACCTGGGTTCGAACGCCGGCGGCAAACCAGTCCGCGTCGGACAGTCGGACCATCCCGTCTGGTGCCCGGCCAGCGGCATATCCGAGCAGGGCACCGCTTATCTCGGGGCCGGCGATGTTATCTGGCAATCGAGCGGCATGCAAACTACCTGGCAGTCCACTATCGTTAAATGGGCCAGCGCCGCCGGGATACAATCGTTCGCCATGTACTGCACCCTCCCGTTGTTTAATTACACAACAAACCAGGCCAACGATAACTGCTCGACTGGCACATACAGCGCCCAGGCGATGTCTCAACTGTCGCCCACTGACGCGGCCGCGGAATACCAGTCTCTTGGCCAGTGGCCCGCTCTGTCGCTGCAAGGCAAAGCGCATCTGACGGGACGGGCGACCCTGGACCAGTAAACCCGTGGCGCGCGCCAAATAATGCATCCCGCCGGCCCGCACCGTTCGTATTTGCTAGCGAGGCGGGAAATACAATGAAAATCGCAATGATCGCATTGGCGGCAGCCCTGGTCACGGGGTGCGCGCAGGAGGCGGCGTGGTCGCAGGAAATCAAGTTGCCGGTCAATCTGGACGCGCTGGCCGATAAGGCGGATAACGCTGTCACGGTCACCATGGACAAATCCATGCTCCAGTTTGCCTCCAAATTCCTAGACGAAAAAGATGGTGACGACGCCGACGTCCGCAAACTGATCGCCGGTCTGGACGGCATCTACGTCCGGAGCTTTGAATTCCAGCACGAAGGCGAATACAGCATGGCCGATGTCGAGGCTGTGCGCGCCCAGATGCAGAGCCCGGCATGGGGACGCCTGGTCGGCGTCAGATCCAAACACGGCGACAATGTGGACGTATATTTCAAGGATGGCGGCAACGGTCAATTGGGCGGCATCGTGGTCATCGCCGCCGAGCCGAAAGAACTGACCATCGTCAACATCATCGGCACCCTCGATCCCCAGCGGCTGGTGGATCTGGGCGGCGAGTTCGGTATCCCGCGCTTCGAGAGGTCCCGGACCTGGAGGGAGGCCCGATGAAAGCGAAAGTGTTCACGCCGGTTCTGATGCTTTTGATGACGGCCGGCGCGGCGTTCGCCGGCGATTCGGAATTCGATCGCATCGTCAAGGCCATCGAATCCCGCTACGGGACAAAGCCTGTGTATGTTCCTTTCATGGGCGTCGCCAATTTCGCCGTGAAGGTGGCGCATCCGGGGGGAGCCGCCGGCTTCCACCTGGCAGTATTCGAGGGACTCAAGGACCTGAACTCCCCGGACGATCCTGGTGAATGGCGCGAGCGGGACCATTTCATGGATGCGCTGGCGAGCAGGAACCTGCGTCCGCTGGTACGCGTGCATTCCCGGCACGATGGCGAGGCCACCTACATTTTCATGAGCCCCGAGAGTAGGTCGCGTAAGTCCACGCGCGTGCTCATCGCCACCTTCGAACACGACGGAGCAACTGTAATCGAGGTGCAGGCCACAATCGAGACGCTGCTGAAGTCGCTGGAGGAGCCGGCACACGCCGGCCGCGCGCTTCAGGAATAGGCCGAATCGAAAATGCCAGAATGGATGCATGTGGGCCAAACGCCGGGCCGGAAAAACCGCTCTCTGTTTCTTCGCCGCCCTGGCCCACGCGCAGCAGCCGCCGATGCATGCGGAGTCTGCTTCGACGATCGACTACAGCACCGCCGCGGATGGCTCCGAAACGGTCGAGATCCGGAATGAAATCCATGAACTTTCCGGAACCCAAATCCCGGGCGCCGATGCCCGCACGGTCGACAATGCCGGCCAGTATCTATTCAATACCTACGTGCCACTGCTGAGCTTCTCGATTTTCACGCGAGACGGTGACCACCTGATACGTAGGACTGGAGGTGCCGCCCGGCGACAAGGCCGGCGTCGTAGGCATGCTGACTTATGCTTCGGAAGACCGTATAGTCCGCCAAGCGCTTCTGACCTGCGACGACCCGGCGCAGACCCGGCTTCTGCGATCCTATGCGGACACCACGCGAACCCTCTCTTTCGAGGAAGGCGCGTTGAAGCTATCCTTCAGCCGGAACTACCCATCGCCCGCAAACACTCTGGCGCTGCGCATACCCGTGCGCCTTCGACCTGACTCACGCCCAGTTGCCGCCGCGCCTGCGCCTGAGATAGCGTGCGCTACGGCTTGCTCTCCCGCCCCACATCCAGATGCCGGTAATTCATAATGGCGTTGAAAAGCAGGAAATAGCTCCCCGAAGTTTCGTTGCGCCACATCGGATTGTTTGAGAACAGCACGATGTGTCCCTGGCCATGCGGTACGTCCACCACCGCGGGCTTCTCGGCCAGCTCCGCACCCCCATCCAGCAGGCCGCTCACCAGCAGATTGCCGGCCTCCGCGAAGCGCAGGATCACGCGCGGTAACTCGTTTGCCGGCGGAATCCGCCAGCCGGCGTAAGCGCGCACTTCCTCGGGCACATACAGTTCCTTCTCGCGCGCAGTCCGCTTCGGCGGCCTCTCGGGCGTCGCGTACGGGCGCCCCTGAATAACATCCGGATCGGTGGCCGATCCCCGGCCGCTCGGCCGGCTCGCATTGCTTTCTTCGCCGCCGCCGAAACCCAGGCTCACATTCAGAATGGGGTTCTCGCTGTAATAAAGGTAAAGCTTGTCGCCGTAACCGTAAGCGATGGGACTCTTGGCGTCTTCCACGCCGGCCAGGAGGACGTCTCCAGGACACACCAGTTTCTGTGGAGGCCGTAGCGAGACCGCGCGCGTCATGCCGCCTTCCACCGGCAAGGCCGCTGACTCGCCCACCGCCACCAACAGGCCGCCTTCCCGCACGAAGCGCTCCAGGCTCGCGATGCCGGAATAGCCGAAGCCGCCGCGAATGTCGTCGCTCGAATCGAGGCCGGGCGCGCCGAAACTGGGCGTCTCGGCCGTGGTCTTCCAAGGCATCGCATTGCCTTGTATCGGAAGCCCCTGCATCGCCGACGCCAGGCTGCCGGCGAACGGCGGCACGAGGATCACGTCAAACTGATCGCGCAAATTCGAAGTTTCCCGGATCTTGGTGTCCGCCACGTAAGCGTAAGGAATCTTAAGCTGGTCCAGAGTAACTCGAAACCAGCCGTCCTGTTGAGTGTTGGTCCAATTGTGCAGCAGGCCCACCCGCGGGGCTTCGAGCGTGTGCCGCGCCACCGTCAACCTGGCGTCCGTGCCGAATACGGCAATCCCCAGATCGTGCGCGGCGGCTTCGATCTGGCTGCGGTCCCCGTTGCCGGTAGCTGCGATAACGAAAGTGCCGCGATTGAATTTGTGGCCGTCCGCCTCGAAGGGCTCTTCGGCGGCTTCCATGGCCATGCCCGCCAGCCGGAAGCGGAAAGTGGCCAGTGCGCTGTCCGCATTGTTGTTGACCAGATACGTGGCGTGGCCGCCGCCCTTGACGCTCCCCGCCACCCCGATCTCGCCCGCGATCTTGCCCATCGGCACGTCGAGCACGGACGCGTCCATCACCCGGACCGTCTTCACGTTCGCCAGCGCGCCCAGGGTCCATCCTGTATCGTCATAAGGCCGCGGGTCTTTCGCGCTGAAGTATTGTGTGTCGAGCAGCGTATCCGCCAGGCGGCTGTAAGGCTGATCCATGCGGATGATGTAGCTGCCCGCCGGAAAATGTTGCGTCGTAGCGGTGGGGGCATCCTTCGGCGTATCTTTCGGCGTATCTTTGGTCTTGTCTTCCGCCGCCGATTTCGCGGGACCGCCAATGGCCGCGCTTTCCACGTTCAGCACCGCCGCTGTGAAGGCCTTGTCCGCGCGCGAAATCTCGATGCCCTGCTGTCTCAAGACATTCAGCAGGCGCGCCTGGTCTCCCGGCCGTGGATCGTCGCCGGGCAAAATCCAGGCCGCCGGACCTTCCGTACGCGCCTTAGCCACCGCGCGCAGGCTTTTCAGGTAGAAGCTCTGCAGGAATTCCTGCGCGTGGGACGCGACGTTGTACAGCCCCAGCAGCAGCCCGCTTTGCTGCAGGTTGATGTTATCGCGCGCCGACCACTTGACCTTGGCCAACGGCGGGTTCGGACGGAACCATTCCCGGCTGGTCGCGTTCGGTTGCAGCGTGCGCTCCTGCGTGTCCGCGCCGCGGTTGCCGAAGGTCTCGTAAAACCGGCCGATGGCGTTGTGGCCGGTCGCCGCCCAGATCAGATAGTTAGGCGCCCATCCGTCGTAGAAGCCGTGCGTCCAGACGCCCACCACTCCGCGCCGTGTCAGTTCCTCCACCTCGTAATAGGCCAGCCGCTGCCATTCGCTGCTGACGATCGGATCGAGCCATGCATTGTAAGGTCCCGTGCCCGTAGAGATGTAAAGGTAGGGGATGGACTCATGCAGGTCGTGCATCACTGTGGCGTGCCAATCCAGATACGTCCGGGTGACGTTCTTCGACAGGGCCAGCGACAGGGTTATGCCATCGCGGTTGTTGTCGTGCGAGACATAGTGGCCCCACCATACCAGCGGGTAGGGCATCGCTTCGGGATGACGCTTGGCGTACATGTAGACATCTACGAAGCGGTCGCGGCCGTCCGTCTCGACGACCGGTGTCAGCAGCACAATCGAATTCTTCCGGATGGTTTGGATGAGCGGCGTCTCTTCCACCGCCAGCCTGTAGGCCAGTTCCATCAGCATTTCCGGCGAGCCGGATTCGGGCGAGTGAATGCTGCCATCGGCCCAATAAATGGGCTTGCCCTGCTGGATCAGCGCTTGCGCCTCGGTCTCGCTCAGTCCCCGCGGGTCCGCCAGGCGGGCCGTGATCTGCCGGTAGTGGTCCAGATTCTGAATGGTGGCTTCATCGGCGATCGCCACCAGAATCATCTCCCGCCCTTCCTCGCTCTGGCCCATCGAAAACACCCGCACGCGCGGGCTGTTGCCGGCCAGCAGTCGCATGTAGCCGTTGATCTGCGCCACATGATCCAGCACGTCCGCCGCGCCGATGATGTGCCCCAGGTATGTGTCCGGCGCGGGCACGCAGGAACTCCATGGCAGGTGGTCGACCAACTCGGTGGAGAAGTAAGTCCCGGTGGTGGCCTTGCGGATGGCGGCGGTGTAAGCGGTGTCGTCCTTGGTCTCGCATGACCCGGCGGACTGTCCTGCCAGCCCGGCAGACGCGGTCAACGCGAATGCCAGGACCAGCGCGTGTTTAGACATATCCTGCTATCTATATCACTTATTGCGGTTCCCGACTCTGCGCTTCGGGCTTCTTTTTTCCCGGCGCCCCGTTCGAAATCTCCCGCATCACGTCCGCCACCACCTCATCGGCGTGGCCGGACTCGATCGCCTGCTGCATGCGGCGCAACGCCACACCCACGATATCGCGATGGTGCAGGTTGCATCCGGGGCCCTTGGCGGCGAGCTCCAACCAAAGCTGGTGCAGCAGGTCGAGGTCCTGCGGCCACAACCTGGGCGGATGCGGGCCGAGATTGAAGAAGATGGATTCCTCCTCGCCCGGCACCACGATTTCGAGCGACAGCGAGGGCCGCGGCTCGGGCAGATTTTCCCATTCGCGCCCCACCGTGGCGCCCTGCTCGGCGGGGCTCATCTTCGGCGACAGCCCCGTCACGATGCGCGACGCTTGCAGGCGTTCCGCCGTGGCCACGATGGCCTCGTACGGATTGCTTCCCGGCACCACCATCAGCTCGACATGCTTGCCGGCTTTCTCCGCCAGGGTCACGACTTTGGTGAAGACCGCGGTTTCGTCCACCGAGAAAATCTGGCTGGCATCCAAGGGGTGCTCGCCGGAACCGGCTTGCGTTACCTGGCGCACCGAGAGCACCACAATGTCGATGCGGCGCGTATCGGTTTTCTCCAGCACACGCTGCAGGTGCTCCAGGCGGTTCGGGTTGCGCACCGCCACGATCACGCTGCCGGGCCGCACATGCGCGGTCTCCGCCGAGACCTCCTCGTTCGTGTTCAAGTTGAACTTCTCCAACTCCTGCGAGTGCGCGGCAGTGTGCAGGCGATTGTACTTTTCCGAGAACTCGAACACGATAAAGAACGCGATCGTGAAAGTCACCCCGGAGATGGTGGCGATCTCCTTGGTGACCACGTTGATCAAGGCCAGCGCGAACAGCGTGATGGTGATCAGGATCAGTCCGACTGGAATCTCCGTGCCGGCGATGTGGAAGTTCAGCGGCACCTTCCATCCGCGGCCGCCCGGCTGCTTGTAGCGCAACACCAGCACCGACAGCGCCTTCATGGCGAAGCTCCACACCACCCCGAACGCGTATGCCTCGCCGAGCATATAGACGTCGCCGCGGCTGATGAGGATCGTGATCAGTTGCAGTATCACAATCAGGTTGATCAGCCGCGATGTGGTACCGAATTTCCC
>DATKFU010000100.1:0-9898 GCA_035511215.1 Bryobacteraceae bacterium
GCGAGCGTATCCCAGTTGGACGGAGTGCAGGTTGTTGAGCGTCCGGACAAACAGACCGGCGGCGACCAGGATGAGAAAAGAGATCGCGATTTGGGCGACCACCAGAACCTGCTGCGCGCGGCGGCGCGGTGCGCCCCCGCGGACATTCTTGAGCGCGGGCATGACGTCCGGACGCGTCGACTGAATCGCTGGAGCGAGGCCGAATAACAGGCCGCAAACCACAGAGAGCGCCGCCGTCACGCCCAGCACGCTCCAGTTCAATTCCGCGTGCAGCGTAAAGTTCGGCTGCCCGTGGGAGAGCAGAAGCGTCAGCGATCGCACGCCCCAGATTGCGAACAAGACCCCGAATGCTCCGCCGAGCGACGCCAGCATCACACTCTCGGTAAGCAACTGCCGGATGACGCGGAACCGTCCCGCTCCCAGGCTGAGCCGGACAGCCATTTCGCGGCGTCGCGCGGCGGCCCTTGCCAGCAGCAGATTGGCGATGTTCGCGCAGGCGACCGCCAGGATCAAGCCCACCATCACCAGGAGCACGTACAGAGGCTTGGAATACTGGCGGCGCAGACTGCCCAGACCGGCGGCGCCGGGATTCAGAATCAGCGCGGGCAGTTTGGCGCGCTCACCGGCGGTCGTCGCGGTGGCCGCTACCCATTGATGAAAACGAGGAGCCAGCGCTGCCTGCGCCTGGGCCATGCTTACGCCGGGACGCAGACGGCCCATCATTTCGATCCAGTAGAAGTTTCCGTCGGGATACATACGAGCCGCCCGGGCACCGTCCACGAGCAGATTGGTGTGCAACGGAAGGTAGAGGTCCGGCGCCGCCGCAGGATCGACTCCGAAGAATTCCGGCGGCGCGACGCCGATCACCGTGAAGGGCACGTTATCGACGAGAACCGGTTGCCCGATCGCACTCGACGGCCCCCCAAAGCGCTGCTGGCTGGTCGCAAAGCTGATGACCGCGACCGGCGCTGCGCCTGGGCGGCCGTCTTCGGAGTCAATCAGACGTCCCGCGGCCGGCGACACTTCGAGGCCGCGAAAATACTCGCCGGTGACGTACTCCGTGTTGGCGCTCAGGGCCTGGCTACGGACGGCCAGGTTATGGTGTAGTCCGTTGAAGTATCCGAAGAGTGCAGAAAAGACGGGATTCTCCTCGCGAAGCGTCTGGAACGCGCCGTACGGAAACATCCCGCTGACCATGGCGCCTTTATCGCCCGGCCACGCCATGCCCTGCACCCCGTGCATGACGTGGACCCATTCCTTGTTGGCGTTCTGGGGCGGCCGGCTATGCCAGTTCAAGACCACCAGCGACTCGGGATCGGCCACCGGCAGCGAGCGCAACAGAATCGACTCCATGAAGCTGTAGATCGTAGTATTGGCGCCGATGCCAAGCGCCAGCGACAAGACCGCCAGGGCGCTGAACGCCTTGTTGGCGGTCATGGTGCGACAGCCATAGCGGACATCCTGGCGAAGTTCCGACCAAAACCGTGTCATCCAGATCTCCCGTGACTCTTCGTGCTTCAGGCCGACGTTGCCAAATCGCCGGCGCGCTTCAGCCCTGGCGCACTCCGGCGGCACACCGTCTGCTTGCAGTTGGGCAGCCTTCTCCGCAAGGTGGAGTCCCATTTCCTCGCGCAGCGTCTCGCTGCGCCTGGCGCTTTCTATCCAATACCTCAGCCGGCGTATCCACATGTCCGTCACTCCGCTCCCATCACGCGGGCGATCGCCTGCGTGAGTTTCGCGTACTTCCGGGTTTCAACCGCCAGCTGTTTGCGGCCAGCGCCTGTGATCTTGTAGATCCTCGCCCGCCGATTATTCGACGTCACGCCCCAGACACCGTCTATCCAGCCGTTTAGCTCCAGGCGCTGGAGAGCGGGGTACAGCGAGCCCTCCTCGACGAGAAGGTCATTGCCAGACGATTGTTGAATGAACTGGACGATGCCGTACCCGTGGAGATCGCGGCGCGATAGCGTCCGCAGAATCAACATGTCCAGTGAACCGGGCAACGAATCGTTCTTTTGCGCCTTGCGTCCCATACCAAGAATTCTTAGCTTACGACAACGAGATGACGCGAGTCAAGTTCAGATTGGCTAGGCCTCGTGCCGCAAGATGACAGGCTACGCCCGATCTCAACTGGCGTAAAGTTGGCCGACGATTCGCTTGGACGGTGCGCTTCGGCACTTCGGCGCGACGGGCGTTTTTCTTCCCATTGACTTCTCGACCAGTTATACGTCACAAGGATTGGCCGAGGCGCTTCTCAAGTTGTGTGCGGTACGTTCTGCTGACGCGCGAGCGGTGGCCGTCTTTCAGAACGAGTTCGAATTCGCCGTGAGAAATAGGCTGCAGCTCAAGGATACTGTCTATATTCACGATGGCGGATCGATGAACGCGGACGAAACGCATGGGATCGAGATGGCCGGCGAGCTCGTTTAGCGCGGCGCGGTGGAGCAACTCTTTGCCGGCGATGTGCAGGTTCACGTAAACTCCGGCGCCTTCAATCCAGTCGATGTCGGCCACCCGAATGAAGCGCGTGGTTCCACGGCCCTTCACCACCAGGCGATCGAGATAGCGGGCAGCCTCGGATCGCGTGGCTAACACGCGCAAGACGCTGCGGCCAAATTCGCGGAGGCTGCGCTCATCGTGGCGAGTCTTGGCGCGAGCCAGCATGGCTTCCCAGCGCTCATCACTGAATGGCTTCAGCAGGTAATCGAGCGCGTTCGCCTCGAAGGCGCGGACGGCGTGCCGATCGTAAGCAGTGACAAAAACAGTGAGCGGCATCGCCGCTGCGCCAACAGTCTCAATCACCTGCAAACCGTCCAACTCGGGCATCTGCACATCGAGAAAGACGAGATCCAGCACTTCTCGTCCGATGATGTCCACGGCAGCTTTCCCGTTTGCCGCTTCCAGAATGCTTCCGACCTGCGGATCCTTCTTGAGCAGATCGACGATGCGTTGGCGCGCGGGCGCTTCATCATCCACGACGAGAACGCGCATCCGTTCAGGGGGTTGCGGCATGGGCTGGTTCTCCTGCGAATCGCAGCGGCAACGAGATTTGCACCTCTGTTCCCCCACCGGTACGCGGCTGGATGGAAAAGCGGCTATTTCCGTCAGGGTGAAGCCCGACGATGCGTTCGCGGGTGACGGACAGTCCCATGCCCGAGGATGTTTCGAGGGTCCACCCGGGCGGCAATCCAACGCCGTCATCCAGGACGCGGATCTGCACCTGGTTGGAATCCCGCGCGGCGGTCACGGTCACGGTGCCGCCAGAGGCTCGCCGGGAGATACCGTGACGAATGGCATTCTCGACGAGCGGCTGTACGATGAGGCCAGGCACGAGCGCGTACTTCACCTCGGGAGAGACTTGTATTTCGATGCGCAGGTTTTCGGCGAAACGAATCTTCTGAATGGCGACGTAGTGGTCGAGAAAGGCGAGTTCCTCGGCAAGCGGAATCTCCTGCCTGTCCCGCGCGTCGAGAGACAGGCGAAGCAGATCGCCCAGGTGCTCAATCATGGTGCGCGCCAGCCTGGGATCGCGCTCCACTTGCGACGAGATGGTGTTGAGCGCATTAAAGAGAAAATGCGGGTCCAGCTGCATGCGCAGCGCGTTCAGGTGTGCTTCGGAAAAGCTGCGCTCCATGCGCTCCAGGCGCAGTTCACTGGCCAGATAGTGTTGGCGGTAGCGGAAAGTCTGGTGCACACCGAAGATGACCCAGTAGACAAGCCAGCTCCACAGAAGCCCCGGGAGGGCGGCGGTGGGAAGAAAATGTGCATTCGCCAACATTCTGGGTGTGCCAAGGCCAAGAAAGGCACCCATGGCGACGACCACATAGAAGTAGACGATGGTGAAGGCTACGCTCGCGGGCAAATGGGCGAGGATTCGCCTCGCGAGCTGGTTCTCTTTGAAGGGAAGGCGCGCGTCTACCCACAGAATAAGAGGCGTGACCAAACCCCAGGACCACCACTGAGCGAGAGAGCCAAGAACGATGCGCCTCCAATTGCTGGACGAAAGACCCGGCAGGGCAAAGAGCACCCCGAGGGTGCTCCAAAGCAAGAGCGCGGCTAGCGATTTCGCCAGCCAGGGGGCCCAGCGATTCTTCATCCTAAGATTCTAGAACACGGAGGGAATGCGGTTTAAACGGCCCGCGACTCTACTCCCGATCGAAAACAAGGACGTTTTTGGGTTTGCTTTCACCTGTCAGGCGCACAGCAATCGTCAACGTCTTGAGATCTGAAGAAAGCTCCAACTGCCGAGTGTCCCTGATCTCACCCTGGACTTTGTCTGTGATTTCGACACTGCGCTCGTTGATGCGGCGGCCCGAAAACGCATAGCCGGGACCCACACTCGGGTTCGGATAGTCGTTGCCGTCGAATTTAACGTTATAGTTGAGTCCTACAGTGGTGCCCTTAAATGAAAGGGAATCGCCCTCGTATGGCTGGATCTCGAGCTCCATCGACGAGTTCACCTCCGCGGTCATGCTATCCCATGTGCCCGTGAATCCTGAACTGCCCGCAGTCCGCCCGTACACATAGTGCAATTTTGTTGTTGAACCGTCGCGCTGGTAAGCGGTAAAGTCATCGTCGAGCGACTTACCGTCTGCGGAAAGCGTCCAAATTCCCATGACGAGCGTGCGGCCATCCCTCTTCCGAACCACCTTCCAGTTGTTGGGTCCGTCCACCGTGATGGACAGAGTGGTCCCCTGCAAAGCCGGCTGGTCGGTTCCGTCGGCCACGATGGTGTCGACGGAGCCGGGGCCAAAGGTGACGGCGTATTTGTTGGCGCCTACGGCCTCAACCTTCATTTCATCGGTAAGCTTGCTTTTGGACGAGTTCACCTTCCATTTGCCTACTAAGGGATCGCTCGCTGCCCATAACGCGCCCGTGGCCGCACCGGCAACCAGCATCAACTGAAAGGTACGCGGTCGTATTCGCATGACCGAATGCTAACCGCGAGCGCCGGCGATGTCCCCGGAAATGTTATGGAACGGATAAGCGTGTTGCGAAACGGCTTTTCCGGCGGTGAAATCGAGGTGGAGGCCAGAGCGAAACGCAAATCGATGGCTGCTCTTCGAGGACGGTTGGGTGAACGCTGGACGCCCTTCGGCATCACGGCTTTCGCAGGAACTGAATCCTAGGGGGCTTCTTGTGTTCCTTGCGCTAGACTGTACACAGGCAGTATGAAGAAGGTCCGACATGTCTGTTGAGCAATCGGGAGCGAGCGATCGGAGCGGCGAAGCGGCCGAAGACCCCACACTCCCTGGGAAGGGCGAAACGCAATTCACCACCCGCACGATCGGAGCGGGCGAAGCGATCCCCGGCACCGTCATCGGTTTCTATCGTCTGCTCCAGCCGATCGGGCAGGGCGGCATGGGTGAGGTATGGCTGGCGGAGCAGAGGGAGCCAGTTCGGCGGCGCGTCGCCCTGAAGCTGATTAAGGCAGGTATGGACACGCGGGAAGTGGTCGCGCGCTTCGAATCCGAGCGACAGGCATTGGCGCTCATGGACCATCCCGCAATTGCCAAAGTCTTCGATGGCGGCTCCACGGTGCAGGGACGGCCCTATTTTGTGATGGAGTATGTCACCGGCATGCCCATCACGGACTTCTGCGACAAACACAAGTTGGGCATGCGGCAGCGGCTGGAACTGTTCGTCCTGGTCTGCGATGGCGTGCAGCATGCGCACCAGAAAGCCATCCTGCATCGCGATTTGAAGCCCTCCAATATCCTGGTGGGTGAGGTGGACGGGAAGCCAGCGCCGCGCATCATCGATTTTGGGGTAGCGAAAGCGACTGCGCAGCGGCTGACGGCCGACACGATGTTCACGCGAGTGGGGGCGGTTGTCGGGACGCCGGGTTACATGAGCCCGGAGCAGGCCGACTCGGCGGGCACGGACGTGGACACGCGTACCGATGTATATTCGCTGGGCGTGGTGCTGTATCAGTTGCTGGTGGGCGTGCTGCCGCTGGATTTCAGCAAGACGCCCCCGGATCAGTTTCTGCGCAGGCTGCGCGACGAAGATGCGCCGCGGCCCAGCACCAAAATACGGACACTCGGCGAGCAGACCCCCACTACGGCGCAGAACCGCGGCGCGGATGGTCCCACGCTGGTGCGCCAATTGCGCGGCGATCTGGATGCGATCGTTCTGAAAGCCCTGGAAAAGGACCGCTCCCGGCGGTATGCGACGCCCGCGGAATTGGCTGCCGATATCGGCCGATATTTGCGGAATCGGCCGGTGGTCGCCCGTCCGGCGAGCGCTGCATATCGGGCTCGCAAATACGTACGCCGGCACCGGGTGGGCGTGGCGTTGGCGGCCATCGCCGCCCTGCTGCTGGTGTCGGTGGCGGTGGCAGAGGCCTTCGAGTTGCGACGGATCAAGCGCGAACGGGACCGCGCGGATCGCGTGACCGAATTCATGACCGGTATGTTCAAGGTGTCGAACCCCAGCGAGGCACGCGGCAACGATGTCCGGGCGCGCGAGATCCTGGATAGAGCGTCGAAGGACATCGACACCGGGCTGGCAAAGGACCCGGAACTCCAGGCCCAGATGATGCACGTGATGGGCCACGTCTATCAGAGCCTTGGGCTATACGCAAAGGCCGACTCGCTGCTGCGCCGGGCCGTGGTAATTCGGCGCGGCACACTCGGCGCCCGGAACCCGGACACGTTGCAATCGATGCACGATCTGGCCGAAGTACTGACGCTTGAGAGCCGTTACCCAGAGGCGGAAAAGTGGAGCCGTGAGGCACTGGACTCCCGCCGCCGCGCACTGGGTTCCGAACATCGCGACACCTTACGTTCCATGTCCCAGTTGGCAGCGATCTGGAACGATGAAGGCCGTTACCCCGAAGCGGAGAAGCTGAATCGCGAGGCGCTCGAAATGGCGAGGCGAGTACTGGGGCCCGAAGACGGCGTGATGAGAACAATCACGCGGCATCTGGCTATCGATCTGGCTTATGAAGGCAAATACCCGGATGCAGAGAAGACCTTCCGGGAACTGCTGGAGATGGACCGGCGCAGACTTGGCCCCGACCACCCGGATGTCCTGATGGACATGAGTAATGTCGCTGCCACGCTGCAGCAGGAGCAAAAGGTGGCCGAAGCGGAAAAACTGTATCTCGATGTGAATCAGACCAAACGCCGGGTACTCGGACCTGAGCATCCCAGTACATTGCTGACCATGGGAAACCTGGCGTTGGTGCTGTTCAGCGAGAAGCGTTACGCCGACTCGGAGAAGATGTTCCGCGAGACGTTGGAAATCAAGCGCAGGCGGCTGGGCCCGGACCATCGCTCTACGCTGGTCACCATGGGGAATCTGGCGGATGTGCTCACCGCGGAAGGCCAGTACGCCGAGGCTGAGCAACTGGTTCGCCAGACCCTGGAGACGGAACGGAGGACGTTGGGCCCGGAGCATTCCGATACCTTGGTCACTTTGGAGGGTTTGGGGATGCTTTTGAAAAGAGAAAAGCGCTACGCCGATGCGGAAGCGGCGTTCCGGCAGACACTCGAAGGCCGGCGCCGCGCTCTCGGCCCCGGGCATCAGGACACGGCCGCCACGGCTTACGACCTAGCCTGCGTTTTAGCTCTCGAGGGCAAGCGAGACGAGTCCTTTTCCAACTTGCGGTACGCCGTGGAGAACGCACTCTCCGCCGGAACAAGGGTGGGCCTGGAAAAGGAAACCGATCTGAAATCTCTGCATGGGGACCCGCGCTTCGACGCGCTGGTGGCATCCGCACGCCAGCCCGCCGCCGCTGTTCAAAAATGAAATTAGCCGGCCGCAAAGGTGGGTAACCCCGACGACCGCGCGCGGCCGCGGGAAGACCTGGCAGCTGCTCCCGAGTTACGGGGCATCCGGAAATTATCTACGTCCCGCCCGCTCCGGCCGTGACCGGGTGGTCCTGGCGTACGGACCGCCTGGGGGGGAAATGCACCCCACCTTGTAGGCACGTGCGGGTGTCGGCGAATCTTTGGCGCCACTAGGGACCGAGGTCTCCACTTGCGTGTGAATGGCTCACGGCCGGCGGCCAAAAACGGGGTATGACAATACGCGAAATCGTGAGACGATATCCGCGTGTATTGTCCGAATTCAAGCGGCGGTGTTCACTACCGGACAAACCCGAAGACCGGGGCGAAACTTTTCGCGTCTGGCGCGCCTGGCCTACGCCGCAAACCCCGGGCGCGGCGGCGGGTCGACAAATCCGTTCAGCTTCTCCGAACTAGCGATCCGCATATTCGCCGTGTCCCACTCAATCCGCTCGCCGGGAAACCGCTGTGCGATACAGCCCAGCAGGAACGCCTCCGTCACTGGACTCTGGATCTCGAAGTTCGCCAGCGGGGCGGTAGCTCCGCCCTTCGCGGCCGCCACCCATTGATCGATGGCCACATCGCGCTGTCCCCCTGCTCGCCGGGGTTGGCGCGCCGGCGGTTGATACTTCGGCGATTCCGGATACACACGCGGGTTGTTCCCATTGAATCCGGCCAGGATGATTCCTTTCTCGCCGACGTACAGGATGCCTTCATTATCCTCGCCAGCCTGGAAATAGTGCTGGTCGTCCGCGCGCAGGCCAGCCGGGCGCTTGGGCCGCAGACCGCCGTCGTACCAGGACATGCGCACGGCGGACCGGCCACCGGCGGCCGGATAGTCCAGGTGCACAATGGACGCTTTGGGGAAGGTCTCGCCGAAAGACTCGCTGGAGCATGCCTCCACACCCACGGGTGGCGTGAGTCCCAAAATCTTGAAGACACCCGCGAAGCTATAGCATCCCATATCGCCGAACGAGCCACAGCCGAAATCGTGCCAGCCGCGCCATACAAACGGTAAATACGCATGATTGAACGGACGCTCCGGCGCGGGACCCAGCCAGAGATTCCAGTCGAGGCCATCGGGGACCGGTTGGGCATCCGCGGGCCGGTCGATTCCCTGCGGCCAGAAGGGACGGCTGGACCAGTTGTGCACTTCGCGCACGTGGCCGATCGCGCCGTCGGCGATCCAATCCGAGATGAGCCGCGTGGCGTCGCTGGATGGGTTGTTGACGGGCAGCGAAGTGGCCACCTTCATTTCGCGCGCCATCTGCGCCATGCGGCGCGCGTCGCCAATGGTGTGGGTCATGGGCTTCTGACAGAGCACGTGCTTGCGCCGCTTCATAGCCGCCAGCGAGATCGGTGCGTGCCAGTGGTCGGGCGTGGCCACGTAAACGGCATCCAGATCTTTTTCCTTGTCCAACAGCTCGCGGTAATCGTTGTAAGCCGTGCAGCCTTGATAGGAACCGGAGCCGGAGCCCTTGCGCGAGCCGTAGTAGGCTTCGATCAGGCGCTTGGCCGGCTCACGGCCGCCCATGCCGAGGCTGGTCCGAAACTCGTGCGTGAGTTGCGCGAAGCCGGGCGATGCCAGGTCCTCGCCCCAGCTTTCGTAGCCCGCGCCCAGCAGGCTGCGCGCCGCCTTCAGCAGGTCGTTCTCGCCATACTCCGCGTAGTCTTTGCTGAAACGGTTGCAATCGCAGACAGCCACCACCTGCACGTCCGGGCGCGCGAGGAGTTCCATGGTAATCGCCTGGCCCTGCCGGCCCAAGCCGATACTGGCCAAAGTGACGCGGTCGCTCGGCGGCACAAAGGGCGCGCCCAGCACATGCCGCGGCACGATCATGAAAGTAGCCGCCGCACTCGCGAACGCGCGGCGCGAAAACCGGCCGTCTCCCGAACAATCCATGACAACCTCCCCAATGTGGCAAGTGCCACTGGATCATTATAGATCCGCGCACGGCGGGCGGCGCCTGCGAATTCGGATACAATAAAGAACAGCGTTGGCTGTGCGCCCGTAGCTCAGCTGGATAGAGCGTTTGCCTCCGGAGCAAAAGGTCGGTGGTTCGAATCCACTCGGGCGTACCAATCCAAGTCTTCCCCGCTCTTAG
>DATKFU010000101.1:0-7450 GCA_035511215.1 Bryobacteraceae bacterium
GCGCGCGCCGGAGCTGAAGCGCAGCGCCCCGGCGGCATGGACGGATCCCGAGCCGCTCTTCAATGGCAAGGACCTTACTGGGTGGGAACCGATCGGTCCGGCCACCAGCCACTGGAAGGTGGAAGACGGGCTGCTGCTGAACACCGCTCACGGCGCGAACCTGAGAACGACTCGCACGTTCGAGGATTTCAAGGTGCACTACGAAGTGAACTGCCCCGACGACGGCAACAGCGGTTTCTACCTGCGGGGCCGCTATGAAGTGCAGATCGAATACGAACCGCTGACTAGCAATCCTCCGGAGCGCCGCATCGGGTCGGTCTACGGACGCATCGCACCGCAGCCAGCGCTGCCACGCGCGCCGGGCGAGTGGGAAACCTTCGACGTGACACTGGTGGGCCGCATTGTGACGGTGGTCCACAATGGCGCCACGGTGATAGACCACAAGGAGATCGAGGGAATCACAGGCGGCGCGCTGGATGCCAACGAAGGTGAGCCGGGTCCGTTCTACATCCAGGGCGACCACACCGGCGGCCTGAAATTCCGAAACATCACGGTTTCGGTTCCGCGTCGCTAGCGCGCGGCCAGCAGCAGCAGGAACAGCACCAGGATGGCGAGATCGGCGATCAGGCCGGCCTTGTTCTGCTGAAGATCGATCAGCAGGCCGGATTTTAGAAGTGAGCGCATCGCAGTCCTGCCTATGAGACGGCGGGCCGCCCCCGCGGGTTGCACCATCGTGGTGCAGTCCGCTGCCGGGCCTCAAACGACGTTAAATCTGCCATCCGCCGCCCAGCGCTTTATAGAGCTGCACGACACTCAGGATCTCGTTGCGATTCAGCTGGGCGAGCGTCAATTGGGCTTGAAACAGGTCGCGATCCGCATCCAGGGCGTTCAGCTGCGTATCGACGCCGCCCCGATATCGCATATACGAGAGCCGCTTACGATCTTCCAGCGCGACAGCCAGAGCTTGCTGATGAATACGGCTTTCGCGCACGCGTTGATGTGCGATCAGCGCGTTGGAAACCTCGCCAAACGCGGTCTGAATGGCTCTTTCATACTGCACCAGAGCGCTATCTCTTTGCGCTTCGGCGAGCTTTACATTCGACTTGAGCCGCCCGGCGGTGAAGATCGGCTGCGAGATTTGGGGGACAAAGTTATAGACGCTGTTCGGCCCGGAGAAGAGATTGGAGAGTTGGGTGCTTTGGCCGCCTAACAGCGCCGTTAAGCTGATACGCGGAAAATAGGCCGCTTTCGCCACGCCGATTTGCGCGTTGGCGGAGATCAGGTTCTGCTCCGCGGCGCGAATGTCCGGACGGCGCTCGAGCAGCGCGGAAGGCAGACCGGCGGGAACGTCGGGCGGCAATTCCTGCTCGGTTAAGCCCTTTCCACGAGGCACCGCGCCTGGATTCCGGCCTAACAGGAGCGAGATCTGGTTCTCCGTCTGTTCGATCTGTTGTTGCAGCGCGGGAATCGTTTCGGCGGCGGTTTCCACGAGTTGCTCCGCCTGGCGCAGGTCGAGAATCGTGGCCACGCCTCCGGATCGCCGGGTTTCGGTGAGCCGCAGCGATTCCTGCCGGGTGGCCAGCGTCCGCGTGGAGATATCGAGTTCGAAATCCAGTTCGCGCAGATCGAAATACGCGGTGGCGACGTCGCTGACCAGCGTAGTTACCACGGCTTTCCGGTTCTCGTCCGCGGCGAGCAGATTGGCGCGGGATGCTTCGGTGGCGCGCCGCAGCCGGCCCCACAGGTCGAGTTCGAAGGACAGCATGCCCAACGTAGCTTCGCCCCAATTGCGATTCTGATTCGGCAGGAATGCGGCCGGCAGGGGCGTCGCGCCATCGCGCGAGAGGCGCGTGATATCGAGGTCTCCCTCGGCGCTGAGTTGCGGGAACTGATTGGAGCGGGTAATCCCCAGACTGGCGCGGGCTTGTTGGACGCGCGCGACAGCGTCGCGAAGATCGTAGTTTTGGGCCAGCCCCGTACGGACCAAATTCTGCAGTTCAGGGTCTTTGAACACTTCAAACCACTTGAGGTCCGCGAGCGACGCCGCTTGATCGGCGGGGAGAGGCTCCGGCGCGCGGAACGAGGCCGGCGTAGCAACAGCCGGGCGCCGGTAATTCGGCCCGACCGTGCAGCCGGCCAGAACAATAGCCATGGGCATGACGATGATCGGAAATCGCATATTCAGTCTCCCTGCGCAGGTTCCGGAATCTCGGCCAGGAGGCCGGGAATGTGCCGCCGGGCGCCGGAAACCTTTTCGACGACGTAGAAAATCGCGGGGATAAAGAAGATCCCGATAGCGCTCGCCGCCATCATGCCACCAATGACAGTGGTACCCATGATCTGCCGGCCCACGGCTCCGGCGCCGGTGGCGGTCCAGAGGGGCACGCAGCCCAGGATAAAGGCAAACGAGGTCATCAGAATAGGACGCAGCCGGAGGCGCGCGCCTTCGAGCGCCGAGTCCACCAGCGGTTTGCCTTTCTTGAGTTCGTCGACGGCAAATTCGACAATCAGAATGGCGTTCTTGGCCGCCAGTCCGATCAGCATCACCAACCCGATTTGCGAGTAGACGTCACTTTCGATCTGGACCATGTAAGAGGGCTCAAACCACCCGATGACGATGCGGCGGAGCCATAGGACGAAAAAGGCTCCGAAGACCGCGATCGGCGTGCTCAGCAAAACGCTGAAGGGCAGCGACCAGCTTTCGTAGAGCGCCGCCAGGATCAGGAAGACGAATAGCAGCGAAAATCCGAAGACCACGCTCGATGAGACGCCCTCCTGCGCTTTCTTTTCCTGGAACGACATGCCCATGTAGTGGTAGCCCATTTCGCGCGGCATGGTCTGGTCGAACACGTCCTCGAGGGCCTTCATGGCCTCCGCCGAGCTATACCCCGGAGCCGCGCTGCCGATGATTTGCGCGGAGCGGTGCAGGTCGTAGCGCATGGTAAATTCGGGGCCGGCGCGCGGTTCGAATTTCGTCAGCGAAGATAAAGGCACCATGCTGCCGCCGCTATTGCGCACGTAGAACTGGCCCAGGTTGTCCATGTTCTTGCGGTAGTCGCCTTCGGCTTCGACATAGACCTGCCATTGGCGGCCGAAGCGGTTGAAGTAGTTGACGAACACGCCGCCCATATAGGCCTGGATGGTCCTGTACACGTCGCTCAACGGCACGCCCTGTTTCATCACCTTGTCGCGGTCGACGTCCAGAAACTGCTGCGGAACGCTAGGCAGAAAGGTAGTCAGCATTCCGGCGATCTCCGGGCGCTTGCCGGCAGCGGCCATGAATTTCTGCAGATTGGCCGCCAGGAATTGGACGTCCTTGCCGGCGCGGTCTTCGAGTACAAACGTAAACCCGCCGGAAGTGCCGACGCCGGGAATCGCGGGCGGCGAGAAGCTCAGGGCGAAGCCGTCGGGCAGCTTGCCTAACTCGCGGTTCAGGGTTTGCAAAATCTCCTGATAGCGCTCCGCTTTGGTTTTGCGCTCGTCCCAATCTTTCAGGGTGATGAAGAAAAGTCCGTTGTAGCTAGTGCGTACGAAGCTGAGCAGGCTGAAGCCCTCGACGGTGGTGGTGTACTCGATGCCGGGCATGCTGGCCAGAATGCGTTCGATCTTCCTGCAGGCGCCGTCCGTGCGCTCGAGCGACGCGGCGTTGGGCAGCTGCAGATGAAGAAACATATAGCCCTGGTCTTCGTCGGGAAGAAAGCTGGAGGGCACCCTGCCGCTGAAAAACCAGGCGCCCGCGCCGAACACAGCCAGCAGCGCGAAGGCCACGGCGCTCTTGCGGATGAGCGTGGCGGACCATCGCACATAGCCTTCCGTGGCGTGCCCGAAGATGCGGTTGAAACCGCCGAAGAATCTTTGCAGCGGGCCACTGCGCGCCGTCCGGCGCTCCTTCGGCTTCAGCAGCAGCGCGGAGAGCGCGGGGCTCAGCGTAAGCGCGTTGAACGCCGAAAGGATCACCGAAATCGCAATCGTGACGGCAAATTGCTGATAGAGCCGTCCGGTAATGCCGGGGATGAAGGCCGTGGGAATGAATACCGCGGAGAGCACCAGAGCGATGCCAATCACGGGCGCGGAGATTTCCTGCATGGCTTTCAGGGCGGCGTCCTTAGGCGATAAGCCTGCTTCAATATGGCGCTCCACAGCTTCCACCACCACGATGGCGTCGTCCACCACCAAGCCGATGGCGAGGACCAGGCCGAACAGCGAAAGCGTGTTAATGGAGAAGCCGAAGGCCGGGAAGAAAACGAATGTGCCGATCAAGGAAACCGGCACGGCCAGCAGCGGAATCAAGGTCGCGCGCCAGCCTTGCAGGAAGATATAGACCACAATCGTGACGAGCAGAATCGAGATCAGCAGCGTGATGACGATTTCCTTGATGCCCTGGGTGACGGCCTTCGTGGTATCCAGCGCGACCACGAAATCGACATCCGGGGGAAAGCGCCGCTTCATCTCCTGCATCTGCTTCTTCACGCCGTTGGCCGCGTCCACCGCGTTGCTGCCGGGCAGTTGATAGAGAGCCACAATGGCGCTCGGCTTGCCGTTCAGCCGCCCCGTGATCGAGTAGTCCTGCGAACCCAGCTCGACGCGCGCGATGTCTTTCACGCGCACGGTTCCGCCGTTCGGATTTTCGCGCACTACAATCTGCTCAAACTCCTCGGGAGAAGTGAGGCGGCCCTGCGCACGCACCGAATAGGTGAACTCCTGACCTTTGGGAATGGGCGCCGCTCCGATCTGTCCTGCCGGATTCACGGTGTTTTGGGCCTGGATCGCGCCCACCACATCGGGCACGGTAATGCCGAGCTTCGACAATTGGTCCGGCTTCACCCACAGCCGCATGGCATACTGCCCGGCGCCGAACACCTGCACGCTGCCCACACCCGGAACGCGCGTCAGCTGATCGTTTAGATTGATGTACGCGTAATTGGCCAGAAACTGCGCGTCATAGGTACCATGCGGCGAATACAGGCCTAGCACCATCATCGGCGCGGTAAGCGACTTCTGCACCGTGATGCCGTAGTTGACCACATCGGACGGAAGCTGCGAGGCGGCCTGGCTTTCGCGCATCTGGGTGAGGATCAGATCGGTGTTCGGATCGGTCTTCACGTCGAAGTCGACAATCATGGTCATCTGGCCGTTCGCCGCGTTCAGCGAGTACATATAGTTCATGTTGTCGACGCCGCTCATCTGCTGTTCGATGGGTGTGGCGACGGACTGCTCGACAGTCTGCGCGTCCGCGCCGACGTAACTGGCCTGAATCTGCACTTCCGGCGGCGCGATTGCCGGAAACTGCGCGACGGGCAGAGATGCGATACTGACCGCGCCCATGATCACCAGAATCAGGGAAATCACCATGGCCACGATGGGCCGGTTGATGAAGAATTTCGACATGCTGCGATTACTTTCCGCTCGCGGCTTGCGGGACCACTACCGATCCGGGGCCGACCTTCTGTACGCCTTCCGCCACCACCCGGTCGCCGGCCTTCAGTCCATCGTCGATCACCCACATGGTGCCAATCCTGTCGCCCGGCTTCACGGTCACGATGTTCGCCTTGTTCTGCGCGTCGACCACGGCCACCTGATAGCTGCCTTGCAGTTCCGTGACGGCCCGCTGCGGGATGAGCAGCGCCCCTTGCTTCGTGCCGGTAATGGCGCGGACTTTCGCGTATTGTCCGGGCCGCAAAATATTGCCGGGATTGGGGAAGAGCGCGGTCAACTGAATGGAGCCGGTGCCTTGATTCACTTCCCGATCGGCAAAAAAGAAGCGGCCCTTTCTGGCGTAAGTCGAGCCGTCGGAGAGGATCAGATCGAGCGGCAGCTTCGAGACTTCGATTCCGGACTGGTGTGTGAAGCCCAGATATTCCTGTTCGCTCACGGTGAAGTTTGCGCGGATCGGATCGAGCGTGGAAACCGTGGTGACCGCCATGCTCGCCGGACCTACCAAAGTGCCGACCTGCGAAGCCGCCATACCCGCGACGCCATCGATGGGCGATGTGAGGCTGGTGAATCCGAGGTTGTATCTGGCGGTCTCCACGGCCGCGCGCGCCGCTTGCACTCCGGCCTGGGCGGCTTGGATCTGAGCCTTGGCCGTTTCGACGTTGGCTTGAGCGCCCTTTACCTGCGCCACCGCGGAGAGATTATTTTGCGTCGCGTTGTCCAGATCCTGCTGCGTTACAGCCTGCTCCTTTGCAAGTGGAGTGTATTTTTCGAGGTCGAGTTGGGTGCGGTGCTGGTTCGCCTCCGCACTGGCGAACTGCGCTTGCGCTTGCACCAGCTGCGCCTGCGCCTGCGCGAGCTGCCCGTTGGCTTGTGCCAACTGGCCCTCGGCTTGATCGACTGCGGCCTGAAATGGCCGGGGATCGATCTCGAAGAGCACTTGGCCCTTCTTCACGAAGGAGCCTTCGACGTAGTTTTGCCGCAGCAGATAGCCGTTCACCTGCGCTTTGATCGGGGCGTTGACGTATCCGTCGAGGGTGCCGATCCATTCGCGGTAAATCGGGATGTCCTTCTGTACCACGGTCGCCAACTCGACCGTAGGCGGCGGGAATCCGCCGGGCGCGGATGCCGTGGCCGAGCAGCCAACCGTCAATAATGTGAGAGCAAGAACGGCAAGCGCCGGCAGAATCAGACCTTGTTGATGAAAGAAGTTTTTCGCCATGAGTGCAATTAGCATTATTGATGCGACGAGAGGCGCCAAAGAATCAACGCCGCGATGCCGGTTGACGCGGCGGGGCGCGAGAAATGTTGCGGCAGGCAGCTTGACTTTCGGATAAATGTAATCCTATCATGTATTTGAACACTAAGCGGGGAATGCGCTCCTGCGATCTCCGGGAGGCCCATTTTGATCAAGCTGGATATCATCAACGAAGTTGTGAACAAAACCGGCATTACCAAGACCAAGGCCGAGATGGCCGTCGAGACAGTCTTCGAGTCCATGAAGAAAGCCTTGGAACAGGGAGATCGCATCGAACTGCGCGGCTTTGGAGTCTTCAACGTCAAGCCGCGCAAGACCGGCATCGGCCGCAATCCGCGCACCGGAGCCGAGGTTTCGATTCCCCCAGGCAAAGCGGTCCGCTTCAAGCCCGGCAAAGAGCTGCAGACGCTGCAATAGGCTGCGCAGGCAGATAATTGTGTCCCCTCAGGATTATTCGGCGGCCACTTACCCCGCCTTCGCGGAGAACCGAAATGGCCACGGGTTCCCGCGCGCGCTGCCCCGGGTGCATGACCGCTATTGGCTGCACGGGCTGCTGTTTCTGGTTACGCTGCTCTCCACCACCCTGGTGGGTTCCAGCCTGCAGGCCGACTTCAACCGCAACCTGCCCTTCGATGTCGAACACTACCTCTATGCCTTCGTCAACGTCTGGAGCCACCCCGGGCTCGTTTGGCAGGGCCTGCCCTTTTCCCTGACCCTGCTTACCATCCTGCTGGCCCACGAGTTCGGGCATTACCTGAC
>DATKFU010000102.1:0-4172 GCA_035511215.1 Bryobacteraceae bacterium
CCGCGACGAAGGCCCAGGCGAAGCCGCGAGTGAGCAATCCGGCGGGCAGATGGCGGCTCCTGGTGCGCGGATTGCGTGCGTCTATGTCCTGATCCACCAAGCGGTTAAAGGCCATGGCAGCGGAGCGGGCGCAGACCATCGCGGCGACAATCCAGGCCAGCTTGCGCCAGATGCCGCTGCCATCGAATCCGGCGTCGCGAAACGCCAGCAGAGCCCCCGTTAGAGCGAAGGGCAGGGCGAAGACCGAGTGCTCGAACTTGATCATTTCGAGCGTCAGACGGAGACGTTTCCAAATCATCGGGTTGAAACTTACATGGTACCGCCGTTCTGTATTCGGTTAAAATTGCGGTGACGGTGTGCGCCGTCTTTAAAGGAGCCGCCTGGAATGCTGGATGCCTTCGCGCTGTCGGACAAAGGCTGCGTCAGAAGCAACAACGAAGATTACTGCTTGATTGAGCCGGAGCTCGGGCTGTATGTACTGGCCGACGGCATGGGCGGCGCTAACGCTGGAGAGCGGGCTTCGCGCCTGGCGGTGGATACCGTGGCGGAAGCGGTGCTGATGGCCCAGCGGCGCGATTCTCAGGTGCTGCTGACGGCGGTGGAAGAGGCCA
The DNA here is from genome assembly GCA_035511215.1 of Bryobacteraceae bacterium. GTDB lineage: Bacteria > Acidobacteriota > Terriglobia > Bryobacterales > Bryobacteraceae > Bog-159. The sequence continues at coordinate 612 of DATKFU010000102.1, forward strand.
ACCGGCGGGTGCTGGACGCCGCGCGGCAGGACATTGCGCTGGAGGGCATGGGCACAACGCTGGTGGCGGCTCTTGAAATCGGAGAGGATTTGTGCATCGCCAGCGTAGGCGACAGCCGCGCGTACCTGATGGACGATGCGGGCTTGCGCACTATTACCGACGATCAAACGTGGGTCAACGAAGTGGGCCGGCCGCTGGGGCTCGATGAAGAGAGCCTTAAGAACCACCCGATGCGCCACGTTCTGACCATGGCGATTGGAGCCAGCGCGCCGCTGACCGTAAACTGCTATGCGGTGCCGTTGACGCCGGGAGCGCTGGTGCTGATGTGCAGCGACGGGCTGCACGGCGTAGTGGATCCGCAGAAACTGGCGGAGATTCTGCAAGGCGGACGCGACGGGGTGGGGTTGGAGGAGAGCTGCCGGCAGTTGATTGAGGCGGCGAAGGATGCGGGCGGGCCGGATAATGTGACTACGGTGCTGGTAAGAAAGCCTCGGTGACAGTGCTGCCCGATGATAGCCGGAAACCAATGACTGCTTCGGGCCGGCCGTTGGCAAGCGACGAAGAGGCGCAGAGCGCAAGCGCGGCGGTTCCCGGATTCTTGGCGAAGCCCACCGGCGCTCCTGTTTACCACGGTTTTCGAATTCTAGGCGATGTCGTGGTGGACGGGTTTACCCTCGGCGCGATCACCGACTTCGAGGCGGAGCCTTGCGATGAAGGAGATGCGTTTGTAGTTGCGCCTGATAACAGCCGAGCGGGCCTGGTATGGGAGGTTGCGACAGGGGAAGCGCTCGCGGAGGTTTGTCCGCCCTCGGAGGACCGTTGGGGCGTGTGGGCTGTATCCTTCCCATTCCCAATGATCAGTCGTCAAAACGCAACGCTAAACCTGAAAGCCATTTTGCCTATGCTGAAACCCAAGTGGGACCAGTGGAGGGCCGGCTTGCCCCAACCTCAACCTGCTGGGAACGCCGCTGCTGATCGGTCAAGGGACGGCGCCTCCGAGATCGTGGACTCGGATTGAATCCACGCTACGCATGAAGTTATAGAAATACTTCGACGGGTACGCGGAACAACTCCGCCAAATGTTTCGCCTGAGCTTTGCTGATGCCGCGTTTGCCGCTCAGAATCTCCGAGACACGACTCTTGGGCAATGCCTCCCAGAGGGCGCTTGGCTTCATGCCGTTTTCCTCCAAAAGATGCCTCAGCATGACCTGCGGCTCCGCTTTCGGTAGAGGATGCACCCGGTCTTCGTATTCCTCGATCACGATGCTGAGCAATTCAAGAAGCCGCCCTTCTTCTTCAGAAATGGCATCTTCCGGCGTTTCCATGAGGCGTTTCGCCGCACCGAGCAGTCTGTCGTATTCCGCCTTCGTCCGGATGACTACGGGCAAGGTTTCGCTGAGTAGTTCCTCATAGCGGCGTTTGTCGAGTAGCGTAGTGCTCATTTCCATTTATCCTTGTTGTATTCCACGTGTGTGAGGATCTGCCGGACGTAGACGACCTGCCACCGGTACTTGATCGCGGTAATCAGGCGGTACTTGTTGCCCGCGATGTTGAAAACCGTAAAAACCTCTACGCTGTCGGCGTCCGGGAAGTCCTCGCGCACGTGAGCTAGATTCGTCCAAGTGGCTCGTTTGGCCACATAGTACCAGCGAAGCAAGGGCGCTAAAGCGTCGGGGTGAGATCGGCTGAATGTCGAAATGGCGGCCTTGCTGATGACCCTCACATGATTAGGTTACCAAAATGGTAACCGAGAATTCAAGGGGATGAACCTCACGCCGCCGCCAGCGTCACCTTCGTATAAACCACGCCGAACCCCATGCGCTCATAGTTGCGCTGCGATTGGCTCCCGGGCAGCGTCGAGGCTGTCGCCAGATCGCAGCCCTGCGCCAGCGCTTCGTTCAAGCGCGCCGCGATCAACTCGCGTTGCAGGCCTATGCGGCGGAACCGCGCGATGACGCCATCGGCGCATAACGTTGCCAGGCCGTCGCGCACGGTCAGCGCCGCGCCCGCGCGGGCCTCGCCATCCACCGACGCCAGATAGCACAGCGCGCCGGACATGCGGAACAGGTCGCGGCCGATATCCATCTCCTCGTCCGTCAGCTCCGCATTTTCGAAGAAACCCTCGCCCAACACGTGTGCCCACAGGTCGTCTTCGCCCGCGATGGCGCGGCGCACGCGTGGGGTGAACGCCATCTCCATCCCCGCGAGGCGCCGTACCAGCACGTTGTTGAACTCGGTGATGCGATAGCCGCGCTGGCCGAGGGCTTCAAACAGGCCGGCATCGGCCAGCGGCGAAAGTTCGAAAGTAACCGGCGCGCCGCGGCTGCGGAAGAATGCCTCGATGCCGCTCAATTCGGCTTCCCGTACCGGCCCATCGAGGCCAATGCCGACCGCGTGAGTGAGCGGCGACGCGGCGCCGACGAACACCGCCGCGCCGCCGCCCGCGTCAAGCGTCGCGGAGCCCGAATGCGCCGGGGCGCCGAGCCTTGCATTGATGGCGTCGGCTCTTTCGATGCGCCTGGCCAGCGCAAGGTCGGCGAACATCATGGCGCTTTCTCCCGTGACGGGTTTTCCCGTGACGGCCTTTCCTGTGACAAACCAGCCGGAAGGCGCATCATATAACTATGCCGGTCGAAACCCTGAACCTATCCGTGCGCGGAATGACCTGCGCCAATTGCGCCCGCAGCGTGGAGCGGAAGCTGCTGGGCGTTCCCGGCGTGACCAAAGCCAGCGTGAGTTTAGAAGCAGCGAGCGCTACCGTCGAGTATGACACGGACCTTGTGAAGCCCGAAATGTTCGCCAAAGCTGTGCGCGAACTGGGCTATGAGGCCGCGTGAAGGTTGCCACGCCCGAACGCCTGGACCTGCCGGTTTCCGGCATGACCTGCGCAGCCTGCGCGCGGGCGATTGAGCACACTCTGTCCGCGACTCCGGGAGTGGACCGGGCACGCGTGAACCTGGCCACCAACACGGCGACGGTAGAGTACGACGCGGCGAGGGTGGCGAGACCCGCCATGGTCCACGCGATTGAGGAGTTGGGCTACGGCGTGCCGGAAGGGGCCGCGGAGGCTCCCACTTATGGGAAGCGCCTGCTGATTGCGGCGGTGTTTGCGGCGCCGGTGGTGCTGTTGGGCATGCTGCACTCGGCGCCGTGGATTCAGCTTGCGCTCACGCTTCCGGTAGTGTTCTACGCCGGCGCGCCGTTCTACACCGCCGCGTGGGGTGCGTTGCGGCACAAGTCCGCCAACATGAATTCGCTGATCGCGCTCGGCACGGGGGCGGCGTTCCTGTATTCGGTTTACGAAACCGTGCGCGGCGGGCATCAGGTTTACTTCGAAGCGGCCGCCGCGATTATCGCGCTGGTGCTCACCGGCCGCACGCTGGAAGCGCGCGCGCGCGGCAAGGCTTCCGAGGCTATTCGCAAGTTGATGGACCTGCAGCCGCCCACCGCGCGCGTGATCCGCAACGGCGCCGAAATCGACACGCCGGTGGACGATGTGAAGGCTGGCGATACGGTCGCCGTACGTCCGGGCGAGCGCCTGCCAGTCGATGGTACAGTGCT
>DATKFU010000103.1:0-6749 GCA_035511215.1 Bryobacteraceae bacterium
GCTGGCCGGTCTGGACACCCCTACCGCCGGTACCATTTCGCTCGACGGGCAGGACATCACCGGCCTGAAGGAGGATGAACTGGCGCTGGTGCGCGGCCGCAAAATTGGTTTTGTGTTCCAGTCCTATCACCTGATCCCCACGCTGACCGCCGAAGAAAACGTCCTGCTGCCCATGGAACTGGCCGGCAATGGAAGCGGCGGCGCCCTCGCCCGGGCGCGCGAACTTCTGAATCGCGTGGGCCTGGCGGACCGGCGCGATCATTACCCCGTGCAGCTTTCCGGCGGCGAGCAGCAGCGCGTGGCCCTGGCGCGTGCCTTCATGGTGCGTCCGCCGATCCTGCTGGCCGATGAGCCGACCGGCAACCTGGATTCCGAAAACGGCCGCCTGGTGCTCGACTTGCTCCTGTCGCTCAACCGCCAGGAAGGCACCACGTTGGTCCTGGTGACGCACGACCAGGAATTGGCGAACGTTGCCGACCGCCGTATCCTGCTGCGCGATGGCCGCATCGTATGAGCGCTGATCCGCTGGCCACTGGCTATCAACCGCCAGCCGCCCTCAAAATCGCCTGGCGCGACTTGCGCTCCTCCCCCGCCAAATTCCTATTCGTGATCCTGGCGGTAGCCGTCGGCGTGGGCGCGCTCACCGGTGTGCGCTCCTTCAGCCGCGCCTTTCACAATCTGCTGGTGCGCCAGGCGCGCACCTTGATGGCCGCTGACATCTCTCTGCGCGTGTTCGGCCAACCCACCCCGCAACAGACCGCAGCCATCGCCGGCCTGGAACAACGCGGCGTGCGCGACACATCCGTCACCGAGACCCTCACCATGGCCAATACGGCCGACGTGCCCGATCCCATGCTGGTCTCCGTGAAGGCCGTCGATCCAGCGGTCTATCCCTTCTATGGCGACGTCACGCTTGACCCGCCCGCCGCGCTGCGTGCCATCCTCGACAGCCGCTCGGTCGCGGTTTCCAACGATCTGCTCTTCCGCCTGAAAACCCGCGTGGGCGGCAGCGTACGACTCGGCGGCCAGGAGTTTCGCATCGCCGCGCTACTGGTATCGGAGCCCGACCGTTTGACCGGCAGCATCAACGTCGGCCCGCGCGTGATGATCAGCAACCAGGGCCTCGAACGTACCGGCCTGATCGGCCTCGGCAGCCGCGCCGCCGAGCGCTACCTGTTCCTGCTGCCGCCGCGCGGTCCGGACGTCCAGCAGGTGCGGAATACTTTGAAGCGCGCTTTTCCCGAGGGCCTGATAGCGGATTACCGCGAGACGCACCCCATCGTCACGCGCGGCCTCGAACGCTCCACCACCTTCCTCAGTCTCATCAGCCTGATCGCGCTGATTGTGGGGGCGCTGGGCGTGGCCACCGCCATGCACGCACACTTGCAGCAAAAAATGGATACCATCGCGGTTCTGAAATGCCTCGGCGCCCGCTCCGGGCAGATTCTGCGCATCTATCTTGCGCAGACGCTGGCGCTGGGCCTCGCGGGCGGCCTGCTGGGCTTGGCGTTCGGCATGCTGGTACAGCGCGCCTTTCCGGCTCTGATCGGACGCTTTTTTCCGGTTCCTCCGCACATGGGGCTGGACTTGGTCCCAGCAGCGCAAGGCCTCGCGATCGGCATCCTCACCACTTTGTTGTTCACTTTGCCCACCCTGTTGGGCATTCGCGAAATACGTCCCGCGGTCATTTTCCGGCGCGAGATGGCCGAAGCGCGGCCGGACTGGCTGCGGCGCTGGAGCCGTTCGCGCCAGGCGTTGTTGACCGCTGCCGCCATCCTGGTGGGTATCGGGCTGATCGCCGCGTGGCTCGCCGGAACCACCTTGCGCGATTCGCTGCGCATCGGCGCGTACTTCGCCGTCGGGCTGCTGGTGAGCCTCCTGGCGATCGCCGCGGTCGCCTGGCTCCTGCTGCGCGGTTTGCGCCTGCTGGTGCGCGGCCCGGGACGCGCGTTGCCCGCGCCCTTGCGGCAAGGCATCGCCAATCTATACCGCCCCGGCAATCACGCGCAAACCGTGTTGGTCACGCTGGGCACCGGCGTGATGTTCACGCTCACCGTCTACCTGGTGCAGCACGCCGTGCTCACCGACTTGAAGCAGAACGCGCCGCCCGGAATGGCCAACGTGTTTATGCTGGATATTCCCGGCGCGCAGCGGCAGGCGCTCACCGAGCTGCTCAAGCGCCAGAAGGGCGTCGAAACCGCGCCGGAGATTTTGTCCTCGGTGGCGTTGCGCCTCGCATCGATCGATGGCGTGCCCGTGGAAAAGATGCGCTTGCAGGAATGGGGGCGCCGGTTCCTGCGGACGCGTGCGGTCACCACCTTGCCTGCCCGCCCTCGTGAGACCGAGATTCTCAGCGGCGCATGGTGGAGCGGGCATGCGGCAATACCGCAAGTCTGCGCCTCCGAAGAGGCCGCCCGCATCCTGCATCTGAAAGCCGGCATGGCGCTCGACTGGACCGCCGGCGGACGCACGCTCCACTCCAACCTTGCCTGCATCGAGCGCACCGATTCCGTGCGCATGACCGCGCGCTTCGAATTCATCTTCAACCCCGGCAGTCTGGATACATTTCCGGCTATCTATTATGGCAGCGTGCGCGTGCAGCCGCGCGATGTGGCGGCCCTGCAGCGCGTCGTCTATGAGAAAATGCCGACCGTCACCGTAGTCAACATCGCGGACGTGCTCGAAATCGTGCAACAGGTGGTGGACCAGATCGCGCTGGTAGTGCGCTTCGTTTCGGCCTTCACCATTGTGGCGGGCGCGATCATTTTGGCGTCCAGCGTGGCGGGCACGCGCTTCGGGCGGGTGCGCGAAGTAGTGATCCTGAAAACCCTGGGCGCTACCCGGCGGCGCGTAGCCGGGATCTTCTCCATAGAGTTTCTGGTGCTGGGCGCGGCGGCGGGACTGCTCGGCAGCGCGCTGGCCACCGGTTTCACCGCACTCGTGGTCAAGCGCCTGCTGAAGGCGGACTTTCACTTCGATCCGGCTGCGGACCTGTGCTCCGTCGCCTTGACCGCTCTGGTGGCCGTCGCCGCGGGATGGCTGGCCAGTTATCGCATTTTAGGGCAGAAGCCGCTGGAGGTACTACGCGACGAATAGTGGGGCAGGCGCCCCACCAATACCTGCTCTCCCTGCCGGAGCGCGCGCTGCGCTCCCTGAGCGCCCTGAGTGCCGGCCTGCTGCGCGAATTGAGCGAGGTCGCGCTGCCCCGCGCCGTGCGCCGCACGCGGCTGTACACCGAACTGGTCGAAAACACGCTGCGCTTCCTGATCGAAAACGTCGGCCAGGTGGAAGGCGCCTACCCGCCGCATGGCCAGCTCGCGGATAACTTTGCCATGCGCCGGTTTGCGGGCAACGGCATCGAATTGATCGGCCTCCTTACCTTCAGCGCTTCGCCCGTATGGGTGCTGGCCGCGCTGGCCGATCTTTCCGGCACCGGGCGCCAACTGATCCGCGAGATCGCCCAGAGCCTGAAGGAAGAAGGGCTGCTCGCCCCCGGCGCCGATTACGAAACCATCGACCAATTGTTGGATGGTCTGGAAGGCGCGGCGGGCCGCTTGGCCCAGACCGCCAACACGCCGCCGCTCGACGTGCCAAGTCTGCGGCGTGAATGGTCCGATCTGCGGCGCGAGGCCGCCAAACTCCCCACGCCGCATCTGCCATCCGGCGGCGCGCTGCGGCGAAGCTGGGAAGAATTGAAAGCTACCGCCGCCGCGCAGGATCGCCCCGTGTTCCAGGTATCGACGCTGATGGCCTTATCCGCGGTGAGCCGCATTCCGGAAAACCTGCTCTGGCTCTCGCGTTGCGCCAAAGGAGCCGCCCGCCGCACCGGCCAGATCGTAGCCGGAGTCCTGCTCGATCACTACGGCGCCACCATGCACGAAATCCGCGCTACGGGATATGTGTCGTATTGGGTGCGCGAATTCCGGCCCTATTTGAAAGCCGCCGCCTCACAATTCTCGCCGCGCCGGGTCACATTGACCGAACGCATGCTCCGTGGCGCACGTTCTTAACGTGCCGTGTCTGCACGCCTGTTTGAGGGGGCAATCCCACGCCTGCATGTGCTTTTCATCACCAAAAATCCTCGGGCGGCGCCGCAGTATCCGATTTAACGCGGAATAAGCCTCTCCAGCTTGCCCGTACTCCGTCAGTTGGAGTATAGTCGTTATGACTGGCACCATCCCAAGGAGGGTTGCATGCGAAAGTTAGTACTGGGTTTCACGTTTGTCTCGGCGCTTGCCATGACCGCCATGGCGGCCGAGTGGAGTGGCTACATCTCCGACGCCGGCTGCACCACCAAGCAGGGCGCGGCTAAAGTCGCTGCCGACAGCCATGCAGGCTGCGCGAAAAGCTGCATCAAGCGGGGCGATAAGGCCGTTCTGGTCACTCCCGACGGCAAGGTGTTTCAAATCGCGAATCAGGACAAAGTGGTCGAACATGCCGGCGAAAAGGTCACGCTGGTTGGCGAGATTGACGCCGACAACATCACGGTCAGCGAAGTGAAGTAGAAAATCAGCGGGTGCTGGGTGGTGGGTAATAGGTGCCGGAACCTAAGACCCCGAGCCCAGGACCCGGTTTTATTTGCTATTGCAGCTTGCCTCTCCCAGCCACTTCCCAAACTTCTTCCAGCTCTCCGCCGCGGATTCCGTAAACCCGCTCGTGCAGATTCACGGCCACGCAGATGTGGTTCGGAATGATAGTCAGACGCTCTCCGATTTCAAACTTCCTGTCGCACTTGGTCACATCCACGTACCCGTGCTCCTCGTTCATCTTATGGAACACCGCCCCGGGCGCTTCCACCACATGGCCGAAGGTGGATTCGGCCGATCCTGCAAAGCGGTCCGACGAAAACGTCTTGGAGCCGCCGTCGACGATGATCTGGCCGGGCCGCGCTGTCGAAATCACCGTCACCAGCAGCGCCGCCGCGCACTCGTCCTCGGTGCAGGCGCCGCTCGCCACCGTGTTCCAGTCGTTGTAGACGTATGTCCCGGGGCGGATCTCGTTCAGGCCCTCCAACTCGTGCGAGTGGTAGAGCGATGGTGTGGATCCGCCGCTGACAATGCGCGCTTCGATGCCTTCCCGGCGGAAATCGGCGAGTATCCGCTGGATGACGCCGCCCAGCGCGGTCAGAGCTTCCCGGCCCGCCTCGCCGTTGGCCTTGATATGGCCCGGATAGAACGCGATGCCTTCGAACGACAGGCCGGCCAGGCGTTCGATGCCGCGTGCCAGGCCGAGCAGTTCCGCGCCCGGCGATACCCCCACGCGACCCATCCCCACATCGGTTTCCGCTAGCGCCCCGACTTTCACGCCCGCCGCTTGCGCCGCCTCGGAAAGCTGTCGCGCGGCGGCCAGGCTATCGAGCGAAACTGTCACGTGCGCGCGCCGCGCGACGGCCATCAGGCGTTCCAGTTTCGCGTGTCCGATCACCGGGTAGGCTACCAGCAGGTCGGCCGGCCCTGCTTCCGGCATCGCCGCCAGCATCACCTCCGCCTCGCCCACCTTCGCTACGGTCAGGCCCGCGGCCCCCAGATCCAATTGGCGCCGCCCGATGCGTGGCGATTTGTGCGTCTTGGTGTGCGGGCGCAGCCGCAGGCCGTGCTTCCGCGTGTAATCCGCGACGCGCCGCAGATTGCGCTCCATCACCTCCAGGTCCACCAGCAGGGCAGGCGTATCGATATCCGCGGTCCGCATCATTTCTTCTCTAGGCGGAACCGCATCGTGATCTTGTCGTCGGTAGCCGCGTAGCGCAGTTCCAGGTCCTTGGCCTTTTGCTTCTCCATCGGGAAGTACAGCAGCCCCGAAACAGGTTTATCGGTCTTTGTTTCGGGCAGCTCCTTCTGCTTCAACACGGCTAGCATGGGATCCTCTTTTTCGCTGGATCCTGTGCGCGTCTTGGCTTCGGCGCCTTCGGGCGCGCCTGCGCTGCCTACGCCATCGCCGCCCACCCTCCGCGGTTGCCCCATCGTACCGGGCATGCCGCCCCAGATGGGTCCGTCGTTATCGTGCATCCCCGTGGCGCCCGCACCGCCGGTCTGCCGGACAATCATGGCGCCCCGCCCCGCAATCTGGCTGGGCGCGAAAGGCCCGCTCTTCTCGCCATCTTTGTCGGTCTTCAGCACGAAATCGTCGCGGTTGACGGCCACCTCCTTGCCGAAGCGAGGCGTCACTTCGATCGCCACCACGATATAGTGCCCACCCAGGTCCGAACCGACCACTTCCTTCACCGCTTCGGGTTTCGCATACAGCGTGGCGGTGATCACCACCGATTCGTTTTCGCCGCGCGTTTCGGCCGGCGCGGTGCTGTCGTTCTTGCGGGCCGCCCCCTGGGATGCCATCCAAACCAGCGCCAGCGCGATTCCCGCGAATCGGGTCAGCATGATAAGACCCTCCGGAAGCATTATACCCGTTTCCCTCACACCCTATCATTCCAGTGGGCCAGTGGGGCAGGCGTCCACGCCTGGCGTCCACGCCTGCGGCGGGCCTCCGGAGCCGCCCGTGGCTTTCCCGCTCCTCCCTCGATCACCTTCCGAACCCCAAACCCTATCAAACAAAATTATTCCATCCCTCCTATCCATTACTCCAGTCGATCGTCTATGGGTATAGGAATATGGCGATCAAAGATCGGCAACCGCTGGCCGGGGAAATGCTCCAGGGAACGCTCGACCTGCTGATTCTACAAACCCTCGTCCTCGGCCCCGCGCACGGCCACACCGTCGCGCACGCCATCGAGCGCCGCTCCGAAGATGTCCTCC
>DATKFU010000104.1:0-9080 GCA_035511215.1 Bryobacteraceae bacterium
CTTGAAGCTCAAATACCACCGCACACACAGCACCACGATCTCTTGGTCAAAATGCCGACCCTTGAACAGCTCCTCGACAGGTACGAATCGTGGCATCCCTCCATCATCGTCGATACCGGCTGCCGTTTGCACCAGAGCCCCTTGCCGGCCGAACTGAACGCGCCGAAGTTTTTAGCTTCCCCCGTGCATTGCGAATACGGCCTCTTATTTGACCCGGCCGAAGGAACTCAATTGGAGGAAACCTGTGTCTGGCAATAGCGAAATTAATTTCCAGTTCCTTGCGGAAAACAGCATCGATATCATCTGTCGGTCCAAGATGGATCGGGTGCTGGATTATGTTTCCCCTTCCTCGCTCCAAATTCTTGGCTGGAAACCCGAGGAGATGACCGGCAGACCTGTGGAAGACTTTATTCTCGCCGAAGATTGTCCGGTCCTTGCCGCCGCCATCGCTAGTCACCGCGAAAGTGCGATGCTCCGCATGCTTAAGAAGGACGGGTCCACAGTGTGGATGGAGAATCGCGCCCGCTTAGTGCTTGATTCCGCCACCGGAGAGCCAAAAGAGTGGGTCGTCACCATGCGTGACATTACGGAGCGTAAGGCATTGGAACAACAACTCTCCGAATTGGCTCTCACCGATGGCCTAACGGAGCTCTCGAAGCGTCGCGCCTTTGATAAAGCCCTGGAGCGCGAGTGGAACCGAACGTTGCGAGAGGGCTCTCCGATTTCTCTGTTGCTGTTGGATATCGATCATTTCAAAGATTTCAATGACCAGTACGGGCACCAGGTAGGCGATGATTGTCTCCGTGCAGTAGCTGCTGCCGTAAAGGGGGTCTTGCGCATTTCCGACATCGCTGCACGCTATGGCGGAGAGGAGATCGCTGTGATTCTTCCCTCGACCGATATTGCCGGTGCGGTCGACGTAGCCGAAAAGATGAGGTATGCCGTCGAGGCGCTCCGTCTTCCTCAGGTGAGGCATGCGGAAGGGGCCGGCTACTTCACTGCGAGTATCGGCGCAGCTACCGCGCTGGCTCGACAGGGCGGGACGATGCGGATGCCGGAGAGCTTGCTCCTGGCGGCGGATACTGCCTTGTACAAAGCAAAGAATGGCGGGCGGAATCGTGTGGCAACTGCTCTGCTCGTTGCGGCTAAGAGCAGCTAGCGGTCAGCTAGCAGCAAGGGCACCGTTTGGCGTGGCCCCGCGACGACCCGCCAGCGCTGCCTCGGCGGATGAAAATGGGTACATGAGCAAATTCTAACGGAGCCATACCACTCAATATCACGTTACGTCACGAGCCACTCGCGCGCGCGGGAAAAATACCCGCGGTCAGCCTTCAGCAATGGATTCGCCCTACGCTTGGACGCCGGGCCTTCCACGTATTCAGGCGCGTGCCTCATCGGCTCATCATCGCACCCTTTTAAGGGAATCGCGGAACCTCTTGAAGTTGAGCAGCCGAACATCGAAGCCGGTCGGCGACAGCCGATTGTCCCTACGAATCTCGCATATAGCTTTCCACGCGCCGCGCTGACCGTCCCTGAAGCGTACCAGTAAAGGAAATGAGGGAGATAGCTCCCCGACTAACGAGAGATTTATCCAGACGTCCTGGAGGTGGAATGTCGATGCCGAACCACGTTCAATCAATGCCGTGAAGAAGGCCACTCCCTCGATGCGGCTAAAAGACTCCTCGAAGCGAAGCCGCCAACCGTCTCGTAGGTCTACCGCTTCGATCTCAACATCGAAGGCCGCGTTGCCCAGGCCATGTAGAGGTTGTTATCCGGACCGAATGTAATGCCGTTCGGTTTTGAAGAACTGTTGGGGACCACGAATGTGCTGAGGAACGCTCCGCTGGATGGGTTGAAGCGCAGCACCGCGCCGGTGCCGCCATCGGCCACATACAGATTCCCGTCCGGCCCTATGGCCACTCCTTCCGAGGATACCAGACCGCTGGTGAATGTCAGCTTGGGCGCCCCGGTATACAAGCTATACGAGGATGCCTGACTGAATTGGGGTTGCCTGCTCCGTTACTAACGAAGATATCGGCCCGCGCTGCCGGCGCGCCAAGGCCGGATATGAATAGTGCGCAGGCGGCTAAGTTTCGTTGTCTTGACATGTTTTTTCCCTCCTGATCAAACATGCGGAAAATGAACGAAAGATGTACACTCCGCGGGAAAAAACTTAGCGGTGGTTTCCGAGGACTTGCACGGCGTGAAGATCCGCACGTTGGATCTCCGCCAGGGGTTCGGCGAAAGCGGGATTGCCGGGCGCCAGTCTTTCCGCGACTTCGCGGCCCAACCCATAGGTACGGTGTGCCCCGGCCCAGTCTCCCTGTTTCGCGAGCAGATCGCCGAACCGCAAGCAACTCCAGACTTGCGTGAGCCGGATCCTGGATTCCGATGGATCGGCGGCAGCCAAGTCCCTGTAAATATCCGCCGCTATCTGGCGATGGCGTGCGGCCCCGCCGAGGCTGCCGTCATCCTCCAGGAAACTTGCTATGTGGTCGTGGGCGCTTCCCAATAGCAATCGGTCTTCCTCGCTACCGGGATCGCGTTGGACCAGATCGCCGGCGGCCTGAACGGCCCGCCCTAGTACTCGGTAGCGCTCTCCCCGAGTGCCACGCCCGTCGAGGGATCCCCCCAACCGCACACAGATGGCGAACAGGTTGGTGACGTCTTCCGCATCGGCCGGATCCGCCGCCACCCTGCGATCGGCTATCGTGTAGGCCCATCGCATATTGGCTAATGCTAGCTCCTTCGAGCCGCCCTGCCCCAAGGCGCTAAAGCCCAGTTCCGAGAGCGCCTTCATGAGACCCCTTTCGGATTGACCGTCGGACGGGTCTTCACGCGAAAGGCGTTCGAATATCTCTCGCGCTTTACTGTAATAGGCGATCGCTCCGTCGTGGCCTGTGCCCACCTGCTCGGTCAATCTTGCGATCGTCCGGTCGGCGTCCGCCAATGCAAGTTGGGCGGAGCGATCCTCCGGAGCGGCGGCGGCCAGCCGCTCCCTCAAGGCCAAGCTCCGATGAGCTTCTTCAAGAGAGGATCCGGCATCGTTCTTTTTCATTAACAGGAGCGACATGACTGAGTGCGCTTGCGCCTGTACCGCGACCGCCGGGCGTAAGCCGGGGTGGGCTTTCCGCGTTTTCTCAGCCAGAGAGAGGGCGCACCGGCAGTTCGAAATCGCAGCTTCCAATGCGCGCGTCCTGGCCTGCACGTTGGCTAGTTTCACCAGTCCGGCCGCCATTGCGATCACGATTGCCGGATCGGTGTCCTCGGCATCGCGGAGCGACTGCCGTAACGAGACGGCTTGCTGGTAGCTTCGCACCGCGCCTTCCGTGTTGCCCACATTGCCCTCGCCAGGCTCGCCCTGAATGTCTCCAACTTTTTCATAGGCGGCCGCCAACTCGCGAGTCAGAGCCGGGTCTCCGGAGGCTTCCTCGGAGAGAGTCACCAGGTACTCAAGGGCCGTCTTTACCAGAAGCTGTCTGGCCTGGGTAGCGCCGGGCAAATGGTGGATGGACTGCTCGAAATCGAAGAGAAACACATGCGCCAAATGGCGCACGTCGGCGAACCGACGTTCCGCGCGGCGGGCCTGCCGAGTGGCCACTGCCGCGCCGGTAATCAGCGCTCCTACCACGATGGCAGCCGCGGCAACGCCCAGCGAATGCCGCCTGATGAATTTGCCGGAATGGTACCAGATGGTATCCGGGCTGGCCAGGACGGGTTCGTCGGCGAGCCAATGCCGCAAGTCGGCAGCGAACTGGTCCACCGAAGAGTAGCGGCGCCGCAGCTCCTTGCGCAGGGCCATTTGCAGGATGCGATCGAGGTCTCCGGCAAGCTCGGGGCGCAGGCTGCTGGGACGGCGGATATCCTCTTCGCAGATCGCGCGCAATGTGTCCACGGGACTCTTGCCTTCGATTTGATGCGGCGCGGCGCCGGTGAGCAGCTTGTAGAGCACTCCTCCGAGCGAGTAAGTGTCCGTGGCGGTGCCGGCCAATTCTCCGCGGACCTGTTCGGGGCTGCCGTATTCGGGCGTGAGAATGTGGGTCACGGCTTCCGGCGCGGTGGCGGGAGCCTCGCCGATCACTTTGGCGATTCCGAAATCGAGCAGCTTGGGAATGCCTTCGCCGGTGACCAAGATGTTATCCGGCTTCAGGTCCCGATGTACGACCAGCTTCTGGTGCGCGAACTGCACGGCTTCGCAGACCGGCAGCATCAACCGGACGCGATCGCGCGCGGAGAGCTTGCGCTCGTCGCAGGACCGGTCGATAGGTTGGCCGGCTACGTACTCCATCACGAAGTAGGGCAGGCCATCGCCAGTGGCGCCCGCGTCGATCAGCCGGGCGATATTGGGATGCTCCAGACTTGCCAGGATACGGCACTCCTGTTGCAAACGTCCGGCCAGAAGCGCGCCGAGGCCCGCCTGAACCACCTTGATGGCTACGCGCTGGTCGAACTGGCCATCTGCGCGCTCCGCCAGATAGACGAGTCCCATGCCGCCGCGTCCGATGACGGAGAGAATGCTGTAAGGGCCGAGGCGCTGGCCGCGCGAAAACGAGAGGCTCTCGACGACAGCAGATGCTTCACCGGCGACGGCTTGCCCCAGAAACGTTTCTGCGCCGCGATCGTGTTCGAGGAGCAGCTCCACTTCGCGGCGGACTTCGGCATCGGCGCATTGCTGCGACAGAAACTGCGCGCGCTGTGCGGGCGGAATCTCCAGCGCCGCTTCGAACAGACGCTCGACTTCCGCGTTCATGGGGCGAGTTCCTTGTGCAGCCAGGCCTGCGCGAGCCGAAGCTCGCGGCGAACGGTATACGGGGGAATACCGGAGCATTCCGCGATTTCTTCGGCGGTCATCCCGGCGAAGAAGCGCATTTCGACCAGGCGCGCTTTCCGCTCATCGGCTGCCGTCAAACGGTCCAGAGCCTCGTCCAGCGCGACGACTGATATAGGGCGCTCCGGAAATTCTAGCGTGTCGGTGAGCGGCACGTTGGCCTCGTTACCGCCGCGTTTGAGAGCATGGCGGGTGCGCGCATGATCCACCAGGATCTGGCGCATAACGCGCGCGGCTACGCCATAGAAATGCGCGCGGCTGTTATAATCCGGATGAGACTGCTCGACCAGACGGAGATATGCTTCGTGGATCAGGGAGGTGGGCTGCAGCGTATGTGCCGGGGCCTCGCGCCGCAGGTAGGCCTCCGCGATCAGGTGCAGTTCGTGATAGACGAGCGGAATCAGTTCGTCCAGCACGCGACGGTCGCCCTTCCCCAACTGCTTCAGCAGTACGGTCACGGACTCCGCCACGGAGTTATCATAGCGCACGTGTTTCACAGGATTGTGTGAACACGGCACGCACGATTGCGTGCGCCATTCCCAGGCCGTGGCCCTGTACGATGAGGGCGGCCAGGTACCGGGGTGGACGGGGCTTATCTCAACAGCGGTGTGGTGATCGCCAGTAGTGGAGATCGCCCCACCGGCGTTGGCCAAGTCCTCCCGGCTAGGACGCTACATCCGGAATCTAGCCATCCTCCGCACGCACATCGGAACCCAGCGCGACCACAAATCCATCAACGTGTCGCGTCTCCACTTCGGCCTCCCCGCTCACAGTCCGGTCTAGACGTGTAGTTTGTGAGGCTGTACGGTGTCGGACCGCCGGGGATTCCGTCCGTATAGGGCAACCGGAAGTTATCGGCGCATTCGACCTCTACCGATAAGCCTCCTTAACTGGCCAATCTGTGCCGACATTCCTTTCCTCCTAATCAAACATCAAAGAGCTTATGGCCTGGAAGCCAATGGCGCCGCTGCCGCGGGCGTGCCAACGGCAGGTGAAGAGGTCTGATAGGTCGAGGTGCTGCCTGTCTTTGTGACGTAGACCTCCGCCGAGCCCAGGCAGGCAGGAGCTACGCCTTGACCACCGGTTGGGTTGTTTGGTGTGATCTGCGGAACATATTCCTGGCGGCCTGACTTGGTGTACTTGTTGGGGTTGAAGGTGAGCGACGCCATTTGGCCGGGGCTGAGATTCACCTGTTGTGTCGGTCCGATCGGATTGCCATTGTCATCTGTAAAGCTGAGCATCGCCACGCACGGGCTGTCTGGAGGCGCAGTCGCATTGACCTGAATGCTCTGACCTAGAGCTACCCCTTGCGGCAGGAACGAGGGAGGACCTGCTGCCGCGCCTCCCCCCGAGGCGGGGACGCCCGCGTAGAAGTTAGAGCCGAATCCGTAGGTGGGGGAATAGACTTCCGCGCTGCCATTGAGGACTGCCATCGGCGCGGGGACGCCCGGCGCGGCCGTCACCACCGGCTGTATCTCGATCCGTCCGGAAGAGATCAGCGAACTGGCAACCAAATCCAGCGACGCCGTTTGGCCCGGATTCAGTGTAACCACTTGGCTTGGACCCACAGCAGCGCCCTGGCTATTCTCGAAGCCGAGTTGTACCTGCACCGGAACACCCGGCGGCACCCACACCGGCCCTTCGATCACGCTAAGCCGCAAGTTCTGACTGGAATCCAAGCCGATAGCGGGAAAGAGCGTGAGTGGCGGAGCGACACAAAAACTACAGGGACCAATCGTGATGAAACCTGCGGCGATCTCGCCCGGGGGCAAAGCGAGGGCGCCGAATTGGGAGAGCCAATAGCCGGTGGAGGGGCTGTACTCGTTGAACGCATAGGCCTCCGCCGCGATAATTCCCCCACTCGGACCGAACGCAAAGTCCTGCTGGCCCCAATAAGCAATGCCCGCGCCTCCATCCAGGGCGACCGGGGAGCCGGGCGACCCGCTGTTTGGTCCGTTGTATTCGAAGATGTCGTTGTAGTACCACCCGGTACCCAGGATTGGCACCGCGAAACTCACATAGAGGTTCCCATTGGGACCGGGACTGAAATGGAGGCCGCCTGGATACGCGTTGGGATACGCGGTGGGGTTCGGCCGCGGAACAAACTGGCTCAGAAATGTCAGGGTATTCCCGCTGACGCTGAATTGCAAGACACCGCCCGACCCCACGTCGGAAACGTACAGGTTGCCATCTGGGCCAAAGGTCAAACCGAGGGGATTGCACGGTGTGCCACTGGCAGGAGGGGTGCAAGGGAACTTGCCTATGCCTATAGGTGTGAATGAAGGGGGGCCCCCAAAGAACCAGATATAACCGAGATTATCGGCCACATAAAGGTTGCCGCCGGGACCGAATGTGATGCCATAGGGTGCTGAGAGTACGTCCGGCTTGGGGCCCATACCGATAAGGGCCCCAGTTGGCACTCCCGTCGAAGCGTTGAAACCTACGATTTCCTCATTGTTCAAATCGGCTACATATAAGTTGCCATCCGGCCCTATGGCCACGCCTGTCGTGAATGCCGGCGGGCAATGAACGTCTATACCACAACCACTAGGATTGGCGTTGAAGAATACGTGGGACGCTCCAGTAAACTCGCTATACGAGTACGCGAAACCACTCGCTCCTTGGCTGACGAAAATGTCGCCGCGTGCCGCCGGCAGCCAAAGACAAGACATAAGCACGCCCAGCGCGGCGGGCAACCCCCGCGTTTCGCGAATACGTAAATGTGGTTTATACATGGTGGTCTCCTCCAAGTCAGAGCGGACACACATCTCATGCGGCCGCCAATCCGCTGCTGGTGCTTGGCCGCCGTGTTCCCCTCCGAATTCGCCTCCTCTGGTCTGGCAGGTTACGTGAACCAAGGCTGCCTGCCGGTCTGCGCCGCCCCCGACAGTCTCCCTTTGAAGATCGGATTCGTTTGGTGGTCGTGACATTTTCATGCCCTCCTAATCAAACATGCGGAGAAACGAACGGAAATGTACACTTTGCTCGGAAAAACCTGCGAACTCGTGGCCGACGCCTTGGCGGACGATATTGCAGAGGCTTGTATCCGGAGCGCTCCGGCGCGTAGAGGCTCGTTCGCGCCGAAATGCACGGGCCGGAGCGCTTCGGATACAAGCCTCTGCAATTAGGGCGCGCGTCGCTTCCCGCCACCAACAGCTTAAGCCCATGCGCCTGGCGCACCGCAGCATCGCCGCGCCAGCAGCCGGCCGGACGCATGCGGCCGAGGAGCGGCAGCGAGCTGCGTGCCGCGTCGCCCGCGGCAAAGTCCTGCGCCTTCTATGGCGCAGCACAGGATCGACGAGCAGCACCAGCGCGGGATCGCATTTGGAAAACTTTGGGACCGTACCGGCGCCGGCGAATGTCACAGCGACTTTACGCGCCCGCGTAAAGCACTCGAAAAGCCTTCAAAAGCTTTCAGCTGTCCACCGCGCGGCGTGAACGCAGCGCACCGCGGGCTACAGCCTTCGTGGCCTCATCTACCACTCGCGCGATATCGTAGACGAGGCTGGGGCTGATCCGGTGCTTACACCGAATTCGTCTGGGCAACCCTGTTCAGTGTGCACCACTACCTTGTTTCGTCCCTGACGTTTGGCCGCATAAAGCGCACCATCCGCCGCTCCCGTCAGCGCCTCGGCCGACGGAAAGTTGTGGCCAATTGCCGTTGCGATTCCCAGACTGATCGTGACCGTCGCTCCGGCTGGCAGAACGGAATACCGGATCCCCAGGCTTTGTACTCCCAAACGGGCCGATTCCGCCAGGCGTGCGGCCTGAAGCGAATCGGTTCCCGGCAGGATCACCGCGAATTCTTCGCCTCCGACACGCGCCACAAAGTCCGTAGGCCTCCTTGTCACCTTCGCCAATTCCACAGCAATGAGCTTCAAGCTCTCGTCTCCCTTCTGGTGGCCGGCTGTGTCATTGAGGCGCTTGAAATGGTCTATATCCACCATAATCAGGGAGAGGGGGCCCGATCGCCGCGCTAGGGCCCACGCGATTTCCAGCGTCTGGTCGAACATTCGGCGATTCGGAATGCCTGTGAGTCCGTCAATAGTGGCCAGTCGGGTCAAGTCGCGGTTGGCGGCCTCCAGTTGTGAAGAAGCTTGTTGCAGGCTGCCGTTGACCTGCTTCAATTCCATCGTCCTCGCGTCAACCAGACGGACCAGATCGCGTTCTCTTTGCCGCGCCGCCCGACTCCGCCAGCGATATATTACGGCCAGCGCCAGTAGGGACGCGGCGGCAAGAAGCGAAACGAACC
>DATKFU010000105.1:0-27178 GCA_035511215.1 Bryobacteraceae bacterium
GAAGAAGAGATCGCCGGGAGACAGGGTGCGGGTGTCCACGGACCAGCCGGTGACGCAGCCAGGCAGCCTGGGAGGCTGCCGCAGGCTTAGAGCCTGCCCCACCACGCTTAATGGAAAGATCATTTCGGCTCCCGATGGTAACCGAAACCGCGCAGCACTCCGCGGGCCACCTCGCGATCATCGAAGGCGATGGTCTTGTCTTTCAATACCTGGTAGGTTTCGTGTCCCTTCCCGGCCAGAATGACAATGTCCCCGGGACGCGCTTCCTTGATGGCGCGGGCGATGGCGGTGGCGCGGTCGGGCTCTATGATATGCGGCACGTCGGTGCGCCGGATGCCCACCAGGGCGTCGTTCATGATAGCCAGTGGGTCTTCCGAGCGCGGATTGTCGCTTGTGAGCACGACGAAATCGCTGTTTTCCGCGGCAGCCTGCCCCATCAACGGACGCTTGGCACGGTCGCGGTCGCCACCGCAGCCGAATAATGTAATGATGCGTTGGGGATCCAGACCGCGAGCCACCGCGATGGTGTTCTTCAGCGCGTCGTCGGTATGCGCATAGTCCACCACTACGCCGAACGGCTGGCCTTCGTCGATGCGCTCGAAGCGTCCGGGTACGGCGCGGCATTGGGCGATACCTGCAGCGATGGTCTCCGGGGGAAAACCGTAGCTCAGTCCGGCGCTGCAGGCGGCCAGGATGTTGTACACGTTAATCTTGCCCAGCAGGGGCGATTCCACCATGAAGCGCAATTTGCGGCTCTGCACTTCAAAGCGCAGCCCTTGCAGGTTGGAGGTAATGTGCCGCGCGCGCACGGTGGCGCTTTGCCCGAGTCCGAACCACAACGCTTCGCTCTGGCGCGAGATCTGCACACGGCGGCACCATTCGTCGTCGCGGTTCAGCACGGCCCACGCGGGCGGCGGCGCGCCGGCGCCGGAAAACAGCAGTTGCTTGGCGGCGAAATAATCCTCCATAGTCTGATGGAAATCCAGGTGGTCGCGCGTGAGGTTGGTGAAGATAGCCGTGTGGAAGGCCAAGCCGTAAACCCGTCCCAGCGCCAGCGCGTGCGACGATACTTCCATTACCGCGTGCGAGCCGCCCGCCTCTTCCAACTCCGCGAAGAGCCGGTTCAGGTCGAGCGATTCCGGGGTGGTGTTGACGGCCGGCAGGACGCGCCCGGCCAAATGGTACTCGATGGTGCCGATCAGAGCGGTGGTCTTACCGGCGGCGCGCAGGATAGCATCGATCAAATACGATGTGGTGGTTTTGCCATTAGTCCCGGTAATTCCGGTAAGGGCGATGCGCTCGTCGGGATGGCGGTAGAAATTGCGGGCGGCCAGCGCAAGCGCATGACGGCCATGTCCGACTTCAATCCAAGGCGCTGGAAAGGCATCCGGGGCGACGGATTCGCTGGCTACGGCCAAGGCGCCGCGATCCACCGCATCGCGCGCGAACTGGCGGCCATCGGCGCGGCTGCCGGGAAAGGCGAAGAAAAGAAAGCCGGGCTGCACGCGGCGCGAGTCGTAGTCGAGGCCCTGCACGTCCAGTTGGGAAAGAGACGGCGAGAGTGGCGCGTTCAGGCGAACTCCCGTCAGTATCTCGCCCAGGGTCATCTGGCAAGATCGACTCGAATCCTTTCTCCGCCATGCAGAACGGCGCCCGGCGGCGGTACTTGCGCACGGACGACGCCGGTGCCAGCCAGCACCACGGGCAAGCCTTGGGCTTGCGCCAGTGCCACCGCCGACCGCATCGACAATCCAATAAAGTTCGGCGCTTTGGGGCCGCTCTGGTGGGGCGGAGGCGGCGCAGGCACGGTATTTGGGGCTGACGGCGCGGGCCCTGGGCTAGAAACTTGGGGCACCTCGGGCGCACGTGCTTCCGCCTCTTCCAGGACAGGCGGGTCGGCGGGGCCGTCTACGATGGGCACTTCGTCCAGGTCGGCTACCTGGGTTTCACGCGTATCCGGAGCCGTATCGGGCAAGTCCTTGGGCACGTCCAGGACCCGCAGAGCTTCGGTCGTAACGGCCCGAAAGACAGGACCGGCCACAGGGCCGCCATAGCCCGCGGAGCCACCATGCGTTCCGTTCACCGTCACTACTACCACGATAGCCGGATTCGCCACCGGCGCAAATCCCATAAACGACGCGTTGTAGCTGTGCGTATAGTGGCCCGTGGCGTAGTCGAAGATTTGGGCCGATCCGGTCTTGCCCGCGCTCGAATAGCCTTGCAGATTGGCATATCTGCGTCCCGTGCCAACAAGCACCACGCCTTCCATCATTTTACGCATCGCGATGGCGGTTTCCGGTTTCAGGATTCGATGCGGAGGAACCATTGGCACGGCTTCCGATCCATTCTTCAAAATCAGCCGCGGCGCCACCAGCAGACCGCCGTTAGCCACCGCGGAACAGGCTCGCGCGAGTTGCAAGGTAGTGACGCCCACTTCATGGCCCATGGAAACCGACATCAATGAAGTGGTGCGCCATTTTGAAAGCTTGCGGACCATCCCAGGCGACTCCGCCGGAAGCGGGATGCCCGTGCGCGCGCCAAGGCCGAAACGGCGAACATACTCATACAGTTTCGCCGAGCCCACCTTCAGCCCGATCTGAATTGCGCCGATGTTGCTGGATTTGGCGAGCACCATCTCCATGGGCATGGTGCCATAGCCGTGGTGGGCTTCGTGCACCGTACGGCCCGCCATGGTGAAGCTGCCGTTGCCGCAATTGATCATGGTTGACGGCTTTAATCCCGTAGTCTCGAGCGCGGCAGAAAGCGTGACAACCTTGAAGACCGAGCCTGGCTCAAAGGGCACTGACACCGCATGATTGAACCGCGCGGTGGGGCCTTCACTGCGCCCGGGCGGCTGGTTCGGATCGAACGGTGGATAGCTGGCAATGGCCAGAATATCGCCATGGTAAGGGTCCATCACTACTACGCTGCCGCTTTCGGCATGCGAATCCTGGACTGCGTGCGCGATGGCATCCTGGGCGGGCAACTGGATGCGCTCGTCGATCGAGAGCGTCAAGTCGGCGCCGGGCCGCGATTCAGTTTCCAGATGGGAATCGATGCCGCGCCCTTTGGCGTCGGTGAGCACGGATACGCTACCCGGCGCGCCGCGCAAGCTGGACTCCAGGCTCTTCTCCAGGCCCCACTGTCCGGTCTCTTCGCCATCCACGGCTCCAATCACGTGCGCGGCCAGTGTGTTCCGCGGATAGTTGCGGCGACTTTCATCTGCGAATCGGATCCAATCCAGGTGCAGGCTGCGCAGCCGTTCGTAGGGCTCCAGCTCGATGGCGCGCGCAACCCACATAAAGCCCTTCCGGTTGGCGGCGTACCATTGCATGCGGCCATAGAGCGCAGCCCGATCCATGTGCAGCACGCCGGACACAAGAGCCGAGGCAACCTGCAAATCCGGCACTTGCAGAGGATCGATGTAGACAGAGTCGCGCTTCACGCTGCCAGCCAGCAATTGTCCGGATCGATCGAAGATGGAGCCGCGCGGCGCGGCAATTTCCACCGTCTCTACCTGTTGCTTCTGGGCCGCGCGCACATACTCGGCGTGGTGCACAACCTGCAGACGGAACAACTGAACCAGGATCAGGAATCCCCAAACCAGGATAACGCCGCCGAACCACATCAGACGTTTGCCCGCTCTATTTCTGTCGACGGATTCCATAACGTCCAACCTTGTGCGGTATAAGATCAGTGCCGGTTCAGAGCCAGCTTGCTATCGCCCTTGGGATCGAGATGCACGATCTGTCCGGGCGTAGGAGTCCCCAACTCGCGCCGTTTGGCGAGGACTTCGAGGTTTTCCTGCCGAGACAGCCGAGCTTCCACGATATCCAGGTCGCGCTGCTCGTCGAGCAGGTGCTGTTGTTCGGCCTTGAGCGATTCCAACTGGTACCCTGCGAAGATATTGGCCACCCTGGGTGTCAATAGACCCATGAACAAAACGGCAAGCGCGCAGGCCGAGCCGATCATAGACCATTCGCCGCGCGCCGTCGTGTGCGCTTCCCGGACTACGCGGCTATTATCGATGGGTTTCGAGTACAGGAAGATGTCCTCGTAGGGCAGCGCCCGCAAATAATAGTGGGAAGCCACCGGGACGGATCCGGAATGCGCGGCGCCGCTTGCGGCGGCAGGCGCGGCCAAGGGTCTGCGAAAAAACATTGCCAGCGTTGCCATGAATCGTTACCTCTCTAAATCATCTCCAGCACGCGCAACTTGGCGCTGCGCGACGCCGGATTCAAACCCGTTTCCTCTTCCGTTGGCGTCAGCGGATGCCTGGTCAGGATAGTAGCGCGGCCCTCCTGCGCCAGTCCGCGAAACCGCTGCTTCACTTTGCGGTCTTCAAGCGACATAAAGGAGATCGCCACCATACGGCCGCCGCTCGCCAGCAGCTCCGGCCCGATTTCGAGCAGCCGGTCGAGTTCGCCCTGTTCGTCGTTCACAAACATGCGTAAGGCCATAAAGGTTCGAGTCGCGGGATGCAGACGACTCGTCCGAGGCACGGCCCGCTCCACTACCCCGGCCAGGTGTAGTGAGCTCCGTATGGGCCGCGCCCGAACGATTGCTCTGGCTATCTTCCGCGCTCTCCTTTCTTCGCCTAGCTGATAGATCAGGTCGGCGATCGCCTTTTCGGCGTACTGATTGACCAGGTCCGCCGCCGTGATGCCCGTGGATCGATCCATGCGCATATCGAGCGGCCCCTCGGCCATAAACGAAAATCCCCTGTCCGGCTCGGTCAGTTGATACCGGCTGACGCCCAAGTCGGCTAGCAGTCCTTGCACCTGCCCCGCTCCGCATGCCGGCAACGCAGCGGCAAGCTGGGAAAAGGCTCCCTGATGAAAACAAATCCGATCGGCCCATTCGGCCGTATTGCGCCGCGCCATCGCCAGCGACTCCGCGTCGCGGTCGTTGGCGATCACCCGGCCCGTAGTCAAGCGCTGCGCGATCTCTCCCGTATGACCGCCGAGGCCGGCCGTGGCATCCAAATACGTGCCCGTTGGCTTTATCGCCAGCCACTCGATTGCTTCGGCCGCCATCACGGCAAAGTGCATAAGCCATTTACTTGAACCCAGCCCGTTCCAGGACTTCCAGATCGTCCTCAACCGACTGCGCGGCTTCCGTCCGCCGCGCCTGGAACATCTCTTCGCTCATTACCTGGATGGCGCCGTGAACCACCAACACCCTCACCGGCCGGTTCTCGATTTGCAGATCCCGCCGCAGGTCGGTTGAGAATTGCACCCGTCCCTGCGCATCCATTTCGGCTTCCGTCCCCAGGTCCTGGGTGGTGAACCACACGCGCTGCAACGCCTTGGGATTGTCCCGGAAGTTAGCGAGCAACTTTTCGTTCTCGCGCCAAACCTCGATGGGGTATACTGTGGCCATGCGCCGATCCTTGCTAGTGACAAAAAGCTTCTTTTCAGGCAATCCTGCCAGATACTTCTGGAACTCGACAGGTAGTTTGAGGCGGCCCTTTTCGTCCAGGCGGGCGGGGTACATGCCACGCGGTGGTTCCAAAGGTGCCGCATCTTGAGGTTCATCCGCCACTTTTGATCTACTTCTTGGCTACTTTCATACCACAACCGATTGTGGCATGGAACGTATATCTATGGCAAGAGGAATTTCGAGAAAGTTGTTGATTGGCCTTGAGTTAGTGAGGTACTAGACGATCCACCGGCACAGCTTGACACCCCAACATCTTGTTTTTTAGGCGAAGACATGGCGAAAATGGGAATACGACGGGATCAAGGGAGCGTCAGCCAAAACGGCTCGAACTATTCCACGGTGATTAGAGTCGTAGCGCTCATGGCTTCGATTGCACGGCCGCAGCCGCACCTTCCGGCGCCAGCTTGCTCAATATCCGGTCATGGATCCAGTGCGCGTCGAACCACTCCACCGGATTCACCTGCACGCCATCCACCTGCATGCTGAAGTGTACGTGATCGCCGCCGGCGAGGCCGGTCGAGCCGCTATGTCCCATGGCCTGGCCCTTCTTCACCGGGTCGCCCACCTTCACGTCGATCCGGCTAAGATGCCCGTAAATCGATTGCAGTCCATACCCGTGGTCGAGCACGATGCAGTTTCCATAGATTCCCAGGTCAGACGCCCACACCACGCGTCCGTCGTTCGCCGCCACTACCGGTACATGGGCGGTCACCGCCAGGTCGAATCCGAGGTGCACCTGCTGGTCCACTTTTCTGCCTTTGTAGATATAGCTCCGCACATCGGCGAAGTGCGCTTCCACCTGCGAATTGGCGAGCTGCGCGAACGGGCCGTTCCACAGCACGCGCTCCTCGGTCTTCAGCCGCAGATCCGCGAGCGTTTGATTGTTCTGCTTGCGCAACTCGCGGTTGATGCGCAGGAAGCGCGCCAGCAAATCGCCCGACCCAGTCGGATCGATCTGATTCACGACCTTGTCCAGGAACGCATCCGTGATCTCCAGGTCGCGCGTGCGGGACGGCTTGGGGAAAATCTTGAACCAGAATCGGCCGGTGACTTCCGTTCCCGCGGCGTTGCGCGCATAGACGTGCGGCACGGTGTCGACGGGCAGTTCCCAAGAGAAACCGAACAGCGAGAAACGCTCATTCTTAGGCCGGCCCGGCATCGGAAAGCTACGGAACGTATACGGTCCCACCTTAACGCCGGCCTCGCTCCAATCTCCGGAGACTGTAAACGTCACCAACTCACTGCCGCCTTGATTGATGTAGTGCTGCGCCTCATCCACCGCGAGGCGCGGCGGTTCCAGCACCACATCCAGATCGAAGCTCGCGCTGGTGGTGCGGCCCAGGAAATCGTTCGATTGCGCCTCCAGAATGAGCGTAGCTTTTCCCGCCTTTAAAGCAGCCGCCTGCTGTTTGCCCGCGGGAAAGCTAACCGCATGCGGCGCTTCGCGCAGCCGCATGAACAACAGCCGGTGCGCCGGATTGCGCTGCTCGTAAACTGAGTACCTCGCGCCGTTTTGCTCGAGTACCGCGGTGAAGCGGCGGAGGCCATAGGGGCCGGTCACTTCCACCTTCACGGGCGTGCTGGCGCCGATGGCCTTGACCGGCGGATCCATGGCGATCGCGGGCGTAGCGGAAAGCGCCGCCAGTACCACGACTGCCGCGATTACCAAGACAACTACGAGCGCAATGAGAAGTTTCACTTTTTGGTCCAGGAGTCGATCCAGTCGATAAATGTCTTGTACCAGAGCAGGCTGTTCTGCGGCTTCAGCACCCAGTGCCCTTCATCGGGAAACAGCAGCAACTTCGAAGGCGTTTTCTGCAGTTGCAGCGCCGTGAACAGTTGCAGCCCCTGGCCCACCGGCACGCGATAATCCAACTCGCCGTGGATCACCAGCGTGGGCGTATGGAATTCCTTCACGAACAAGCTGGGCGACCAGCGGCCGTAGCTCTCGGGGTTGTCCCATGGCGCGCCGCCGAATTCCCAAAGCGGGAACCACAGCTCTTCGGTCTCGCCGAATTCGCTGCGCAAATCGTACACACCGTCGTGCGAAACCAGCGCCTTGAAACGCTGCGTGTGGCCGAGAATCCAATCGATCATGTACCCGCCGTAGGAGCCGCCGGCGGCGGCCATCCGGCTGCCATCCGCATACGGCAAGCTGGTGACCACGTGATCTGCCACCGCCATGATGTCGTCGAATGCGCGGCCGCCCCAATCGCCGTTGATCTCGTCGATGAACTTCTGGCCGTATCCCGTCGACCCGCGCGGATTCGGCATCACCACCACGTATCCGGCAGCCGCGAACACCTGCGCGTTCCAGCGATAGGTCCAGCTATGTCCCCACGCGCCTTGGGGCCCGCCGTGAATCAGCATCAGCACCGGATACTTCCGGTCTTCGCGAAAGCCGTACGGTTTCACTACGAAGCTTTGCACCCGCGCACCGTCCGCGCCATCCACCCAGAATTCATCGAGCGGCATCATCTCGTGGGAACCCAGCACGGCATCGTTGAGATGCGTCAACGCCACCGCCGCGCCGCCCGATGAGGACGCGCGGTAAATCCCAGCCGGCTGCATGCCGCTCTGCTGCGTGTAGATCAGGGTCTTGCCGTCCGGCGTGAACTGCATCTCGTCCAAATGGTTGTCGCCGCTAACCGCCACGTGCGCCTCACCGCCTCTCACGGACTTGAACTGGATGGCCTGCCGCCCGCGATCCTCCACCGTGAAAAACAGGCTGGCGGAATCCGGCGACCACGCAAAACTCCCGACCCAGCGGTCTATGTTCTCCGTCAAATCGGTTACCCTACCCGTGGCCCGCTCCATCACCCACAGCCGCCAGCGGTCGCTTTCATAGCCCGGCCGGATCTGCGCGCGCCAAGCCAGATACTTGCCATCCGGCGAGTAGAGCGGTCCACTGTCAGCGCCTGGATTACTGGTAATCCTGCGGGCCGCACCGCCAGCCATGGAAACCGCGTAGAGATCCGAATTGGTGCTGGTGGCGGGCACTGCATCGGCCATCGTCGCGTAGCAAACCTCGGCGCCGTCCGGCGAAATCGTATAATCGTCGCCACCGCCCAGCGAGAATGGCGGCACGTCCAGCGCGCCGGGCGTCAAGTCTTTGGGATCTCCACCCGACAACGGAACCACCATCAAATGGCTGCGCCGTGCACCCTGCCAACGATTCCAATGCCGGTACAGCAGGCTGGTATAGATGCGCGCCTTGACCTTACCGTTCTTCTCGTCTTCCAACGCTTTCTTGTTGCAGGCATCGTTCGCGCCGCATTCGGGGAAAACATCGCTGGTGAAAACCAGATTCTTTCCGTCGGGCGAAAACAGAATCCCGCCAGCCTCGGTCGAGAGATTGGTCACCTGCCGCGGGTTCGAGCCATCCGCATCCATCAGCCAGATTTGCGACGCGCCGCCGCGGTCGGAAACAAATGCGATATGCCCCGAATCGGGCGACCAGCGCGGCCGCTCGTTGTCCTGTCCGGCTTGCGTGATCTGCCTCGCCACACCGCCCGCGACCGGCGTCACATAGATCTGCGTGATGCGCTTGTTATTGGGCACGTCGATCGTCTGGACTTCGAAAGCCACCAGCCGTCCGTCCGGTGAAACTTGCGGATCGCCGATGCGCGCCAGGTCCAGCAGCGCTTGCGCGTCGAACGGAAGCTTCTGCGCGAACAAGCCGGCGGCTGCGAGCAGCGCAAGAAAGACTCGATGCATAACAGAATTGTAGCGCCGCATGTTAGCATGGTTTTCATCCCTCCGGTGAGTGTCGACGCGAAACGTTGACGCATTTCTTTATATGGAAACGCAACTCGATTTTCTGGGCGGCTTACGGCGTACGCATACATGCGGCCAGTTGCGCGCAGTTGACGCCGGCGCACGCGCCCTGTTGATGGGCTGGGTCCACCGCCACCGCGACCTTGGCGGCGTGATCTTCATCCATCTGCGCGACCGCGACGGCGTCACGCAGATCGCCATTCGTGCCGATGCGGATGAAGCCGCCCACCGCAGAGCCGAGCAGGTCCGCCCGGAGTACGTGATCGCGGTGGAGGGCACCGTCGCTTTGCGCAGCGCGGATACGGTCAATCCGAATCTGGAAACCGGCGAGGTGGAGCTATTTGCGGAAAAGATCTGGATCCTGAACGAATCCCGCACGCCGCCTTTCCCCATGGAAGATACCGTGGATGTTGCCGAAGAAGTACGGCTGAAATACCGCTACGTCGATTTGCGCCGTCCGCACATGCAGCGCAACATCATCCTGCGCTCGAAGATTTCTTTCGCCGTGCGCGAATGCCTGAACGGGCAGGGCTTCCTCGAAATAGAGACGCCTTTCATGACCCGATCCACACCGGAGGGCGCACGCGATTATTTGGTGCCCAGCCGCGTGCAGCCGGGCTGTTTCTACGCGTTGCCGCAATCGCCGCAAATCTTCAAGCAACTGCTGATGGTCGCGGGGTTCGACAAGTATTTCCAGATCGTGCGCTGCTTCCGCGATGAAGACCTGCGCGCCGACCGCCAACCGGAGTTCACGCAGATCGACCTGGAGATGTCCTTCCCGCAAGAGGAGCGCATTTTCGAAGTGATCGAGCCGCTGGTCCAGCGTGTGTGCCAGGTGGCAGGGTTCCAGGTGGAGATTCCTTTCCCGCGCCTGACCTATGCGGAAGCCATGCGCAGTTACGGCAGCGATAAGCCCGACAGGCGTATTCCGCCCATGCATGCCGTAGAGCATCTGTTTCCGGAAGGCAGCCTCAGTTCGCACGGCCTGCCGCTGGTGGCCATCCTCATCCCCCAAACCGGCGCGCTCAGCCGGCGCGAACGGGACGAACTGAAGGCCTACGGCGTGGAGCGCGGCTTGCGCGTGTACGACGATCCCAAACGCCTGGAACGCGATCATCCCGAGCCTATGGTGCGCGTGCGTGAACTGACCGGCGCCGCCGAAAACGATTTGTTGATGTTGGCGGCCTGGGCTGCAGAGCCGAAGGGCCATCGGCCCGAAGAGACCGTATTCCAGGCATGCGGTCAGTTGCGCCTATTCGCGGCCCAGAAATACAATGACCGTCACAAGCTGCTGGACCCGCGGCGGTTCGAGTTTCTGTGGGTTCTGGACTTTCCGATGTTCGAGTGGGACGACGAGGAACGTCGCTGGAACGCGGCGCACCATCCGTTCACTTCGGTGCACGACGAGGATCTCGACAAACTCACCACCGACCCGGCCCGCTGCCGCGCCAAGTCGTATGACCTGGTGCTGAACGGCACGGAGCTGGGCTCCGGGTCCATTCGTATTCACCGCCGCGACGTGCAATCGAAGGTGTTCGCCGCGCTGGGGTTCAGCGAAGAAGAGGCGCAGCGGCGGTTCGGCTTCCTGTTGGAAGCCCTGGAATACGGCGCGCCGCCGCACGGCGGTATCGCCCTCGGACTGGACCGGCTGGTCATGATCCTGGCGGGCGAGACTTCCATCCGCGACGTAATTCCGTTCCCCAAGACCGCGCGCGCCACGGACTTGATGTGCGACGCGCCGGCTCCCGTGCCCGAAAAAGCCCTGAAGGATCTGGGTATCGCGATCCGGCGATGACGCTCCATCACGCTCATCAGGGACAATGACGCTCAAAGAACAGATCGAGCAGCGCGTCGAATTTTTGAACTGCCGGCCGTGAGCGAACTCGAAGCGTCTGTCGTGGAGGCGCGTCCGTTCTGTTCGCGGATGAAGGCTCTGCCCGTCCATCCGCTCCGATTCGCAGGAGAGGCGCGGGTTCTACCGATGTTGTCATCCGTCGGTATTCGGCTCGATCTGGTCTTCGCGACGCTGCCGGCGGAGCGCGACCTGATCGCGAGGGCGCACCCGAAACAACTGGGCAGCCGGCCTGTCAACGTCGCTACGGTCGAGGATCCGTTTTCGGCGCACGCTTGACCGCGCTTACCTCGTCGCGCGCTAGGCAGGCTTCCGTGCCAGAAAACCCACATGCGCGCGCGGGAATCGAAATCGTCCGTAACCGCCCAGCAGGCGCGCTTCGAAACCCGACCGGCTAAGTTCCGCGAGTAACTCGGAGCCGGGGTACAAATGCAAGCGATGTGTCTCCTCGCTGCGTCTGTAAAGCTTCCCCATCCGGCGGAAGCTCACTATGTGGCGCGTCAGCGTCTTTCGTCTCCGGTCCTCCCGCACTTCCAGAAGAATCGCCCAGTCGGGTCCTTCCAGGAATCTTCTCTGCGGCGTAGAATCAGCGATTACTCCCGGCTCAACGACGTCGAAAATAAAAACGCCGCCGGGGCGTAAGGCGCCATGCACGCGACGGAAGAACTCAGCCAGCGCTTTCTTGCCGCTCCTCCGGTCGAACGCATAATTGACGCATTCGCCAATCGCTGTTACGGCGTCGCAGGGCGGCAGTTCGGCGCTCAGAAACGATCCGATTCGGAACTTCGCCGCGGGCGCCTGCTTGCGCGCCAGCCGGATCATATAACCAGATATATCGATCCCCAGCACCTCATAATCGCGTTCGCTCAACTCCCGCGCCCAGACGCCGCTGCCGCAGCCCGCGTCCACTACGCACCCTCCCAGGATGCGGTTCTGTTGCAACAGGCGCAGCAATCCCGGCGCTGCCTTCCTGGCGAAGCCTGTGAAGCCGGTATCGTGAATGTACGCCAGATCGCGATCGTAGGCCGGCATGAATCAGGCAGTGTGGAATTCCCGATCGATCTTGGCGGCCAGGATGAAATCGCTCTCCGTCAGCCCGTCGATTTTGTGCGTGTACGTCTTCACGTCCACCCGTCCCCAAGTGAGCAACAGGTCCGGATGGTGCCCTTCGGCCTCTGCTACTGCACCCACGCGATTCACGAATGCCAGGGCGGTCTTGAAGTCCGAAAACGCAAACGTCCGGGCGAGGTGATGCGCGTCGATCACTTTCCAATCGGGCACCTGAGCGGATAACTTCTGCAATTCCTCGCCTCGTAACGGAGGCACTCCCCCCTTGCAAGGAACACAATGCTTTTCTGTCAGACTGCCTTCGGGTTCACTCATATCACTTCCATCTTACAGGCCCACCGGACCACGGCGGCGTAGCCTCCTGCGCGGTGGGATGAGATTCTCGAATCGAGGCTCAGGGGCGAGGAGTAAATCCTTGATACTGGGCTGGGCAGCGCCTTGTAGCCGCTGCAATTCTCCAATCGAAAAGCACACAGCCGTTTCGGCGCCCGGCCGCGTGACGACCCGTTGGACCTGTTCGACCGACGCACGCAACAGTTCCGCGCGTGACTTGGCGTCTTGTTCGGACCACAAACACATCGCTTTCTCCCCGACATTTATGATACAGACGGGTAACCTGCATGGTCAATCGGCGTCTGTCCCCGGCGATCGCGGCAAACAGTGCACAGGTAAGGAGAGAAGCCTGCGAAGCGGGGCTCGTGACCACCATGCGCGTTGACCGAAGCGCGCGCCTACTTAACGATGTAGTAAATCTCGATCCTGCATTTCTTCATCTTGCAGTCGAGGCTCCGCGTCCTCCCGTCCTCGAATTTGAGGGTAGCGGGAGAAAAGACCACGCTCCCATACCCGAATTCTTTGCCTGGGCCGTCCGTACCGTCGTCTGGGATGTTCTTGTCGTCGTTGCCGGTGCCTTTCGCAACGATAGTCTTGCCATGGTCATGCGTTTCGATCTTGGCTTTCCCATCGGAGCTGAGAATCGTCCAATTCTTTCCCTTCACGCCGATGCGCTTACAGGCGCTCACGATCAGGCATGCCTGTCCCGAGGACACAGTAAGATTATGTGCGTGCAGATCGAAGGACTCCTGCGTCCGGACGACCATGCTCCCATCGGTCCCCGTGATCGGCGAGTTGTGCGCGCCCTGCAAGCCGTGAGCTTTGCCCGCTACGCCGCATCTGTGACCGGCGCATCCAGAAAGGACTATGAGCGCACAGAGCGGTAACGTCAGGCGAATGTAAGCTGGGAAATTGCGGGAATCTGGGTATTGTACGCTTCGCATATTCTCTCTCCTCTTAGTGATTAGCGGAAACCATCTGCAAAAGGGGACGCCAAAGTCTTTGCAAATCTGGCCTGGCATGGTACGACTGAAACACGGACTCGCCCCACTGACGCTGGATTTCCTGCAATTGCGCCTGGGCGACCAGAGCCTCTCGCCTAGCTGCACCTCGATCGCCGAGCGCCTCGCTCGCTCGGGCCTCCAAGACTTTGGCTCGCCAGTTCGAGTCCGGCAGCCCGGTTAACTGGTTCTCCGCGGCCTGAACGGCGGCGAGCGCTGCCCTACAATCGCCGGTTTCCAGACGCGCTTCCGCGACCGCCAAGGTGGACGCCAACACCGTCACGTTCGGCACTGCCACTATCGCGACCGCGCGTTCGCAGCGCCGCCGCCCTTCTTGCTTCCGACCCATGCGGATCAGTGCCAGTCCCAGCACTCGGTTCAGGTCGGCCACCGTGTCCAGTTCGTCGGCCTTGGTGTGGGAAAGTAGCCGGCTGCAAGTTGCTACCGCTTCCGGGTACTTACCTTCACTCAGAGCCAGATCCGCGCGCTCCTGACTGATCGCGAATCTCAAATCCTCGAACTTTGCCGCAGCGCCTTCCGCTTGGGCGAACCGTAAATGGGCCTCCCTGTAGCGCCCCAGGCGCCAGAGGGCGGTGCCGCAATTGAGAGCGGCGTAGCCGACATGTTCAACATCCCGGAGGGCGGTACCAAGTTCCAGGTCCCTCTCATAATGCTCAAGCGCCTCAGGGAACCGCTCTCGTTCCAGTAGCACATAGCCCATCCCCTCCTGCGCAAGCATGATCTGAAAACGGTCCTGCAGCTTTTCCGCCACCGCAAGTCTTTGGCCGAAGAAGCCCGACGCCACATCGTATTGGCCCTGGTAACCCTTGGCCCTCCCCAACAATACCAGGCACTGCATGGATTCGCGCGCAAAGTTGTTTTGCTGGAAGAAGGTAAGCGCCTCCTGCGCCTCAGGCTCCCATTTGTCAATGCGCTTCTCTTGCTCGTGCAGGCCCGCAAGGCCGAACATAGCGTAGGCTACCAGCCGCCGAGAATCGTCCTGACGCGCGAGACTCAGCCCCCTTTCGTAGTACTTCTGGGCCTGCTCGAAATCCTGCTTCCGCCTGAAGGCATCGCCCAACTGCAGCAGGCTCCGCGTGGCCAAGCTTTGAACGCGATTCAATGTTGCGGCATCGGTGGCTTCTTGGGCGTAT
Source organism: Bryobacteraceae bacterium (assembly GCA_035511215.1). Taxonomy (GTDB): domain Bacteria; phylum Acidobacteriota; class Terriglobia; order Bryobacterales; family Bryobacteraceae; genus Bog-159. Next base: position 14,628 of record DATKFU010000105.1, read on the forward strand.
CGCTGGGCTGAATCGGCATCGCCGGACAAGAATGCGGTGGCTCCCAACTGCAACTTCGCGCGAATCTCCTGTTGCACGTTCTGCGTGTCCTGCGCGATCCGCAGCGCCTTACCCAGAAACCCATCCGCCGCCTGCATTTGTCCACGCCTGTTCGCTGCTACGCCGCGCTGATACGCAACCTCGGTAAGACCCTCCTGGTTGCTTCTCAGTTCGTAGAGTCGCTCCGCCTCATCGAACGCCCGATCCGCATCCTTCGCATCCGACCTTTGGCTGTACAACACCGCCAGCCGAAGCCACGCTGCCGCGTTCTTTGGCGGCCCTTGCGCCGCGATCAGATAATTCCGAATGGCATCGTCCGGCTTGCCCGCCAGGTCGTAAACGCGGCCCAAATCCAGACGCACATCCACCCCCGCAACTTCGGCGTGTTTCAGCATCTCCCCAAATTTCCGGGCCGCCTCGGGGAATTGGCGAGTGATCGTCAAGTCTACCCATCCAGATACAACCGGTCCAGCGCGGAGATCCGCGCGCCGGCCGCGGCGCGTCGCGCCAACAGCATCTCTTGGCTTGCCTTTTCCTGCGAATCCAGTTCGGTCCACGCCTCCGCCAGCCGTGCATGGGCCATGCTGAAATCCGGGGCCAGCCGTGCTGCCTCCCCGAGTTCCTTGGTGGCAGCGAAATAGGCGCCTGCCTCCAGATCGGCAGTGCCAGTCTGATAGAGCCGCGCGGCTTCGGCTGGTGGCTGATAGACGCGTGGCCAGAATGCGTAGCCCGCCACTCCCGCTAGCGCGACCGCCACCGCGGCAAGTCCCAGCTTGCGCCTGGTCCCCACAGTCGCCACACGCGGCGCGGCTCCCACCGCCTCGCCTTCGATGGCCCTCACCACATCGCCCGCCGAACTGAATCTCCGCGACGGATCGGCTTCCAAACAGCGTACGACCGCGCCATTCCACCGCTCGTCCAACCAGGGCACCACCGAGCGCGGTGCGGGTACAGGCTCTTGCGCGCGCCGCAAAGCGGCAGCCAAAGGCGCGTCCGCGGCGAATGGCCGGGTCCCCGTGAGCATCCGGTAGATCGTCATACCGAAAGCGTATATGTCCGACGCAACCGTAGCGGGCCCTCCGGTCAGCAGCTCCGGAGCCATGTAGTCCAGAGTCCCCGCGATGCGGCCCGGAAGGGTGGCGGTACTCTCGCCGTCCGCTTCTGCTTTCCGCGCGAGGCCAAAGTCGGTGACCACCGCCCGGAGATTGCCACCAGAGGGAACCAGCATCACATTCGAGGTCTTGAAATCCCGATGAATCACGCCAGACGCATGCGCGGCATCGAGCGCCGCCGCCATCTGGCGCACGATAGGCAAAGCCTCGTCCACGCTCAGGCGCCGGGAATGCGTCAGCTTTTGCCCCAGGGTTTCGCCTGGCAGATACTCCATGCTCAGCATAATAACCTGCGCCGGTGAGGTGTCGGCGGGATGGCGCGCCAGATCGTACACTTTGCATACGTTCGGGTGAGCAATCTTGCGCGAAAGCTGAATTTCCTGCTTGAACCGCGCGATCATCCGCGGATCCGAGGCGATCTCGGGCAGCAGCGTCTTCAGCGCCACCCTGCCTTTCAATTCCAGATCCTCGGCCTCATAGACCTCCCCCATGCCGCCGCGGGCAATGAAACGAACAATGCGGTACCGGCCCGAAACGAGATCCCCGCTGGAGAACGCCACTGCCGCGGGCAGGCTTTCCGTATTATCGGCCCACGCCGGACGGTCCAGGAATCCGTCCTTTTTGGCATCGTCGTCCAACCAGTGGATCAACTCTGAGCGCACGGCTTCGTCCCCCGCGCACTCCCGCCTGAGGAATTCGTCGCGTGCCTCCGGACCGAGCTCTCGCGCGGCATTGAAGATGCCCGAGAGCCTGCGCCAGCGTTCCGGCGTCAAGCCTTCCCCCCGCCCAGCCGGCTATGCAGCCAAGCCCGCGCAGCGCTCCAGTCGCGCTTGACCGTGCGCACCGAGATGCCCAGAACTTCCGCGATCTCGGCTTCCGTCAGACCGCCGAAAAACAGCATTTCCACGATGCGGGCCTGCCGCGGGGCCCACGCGGCGAACTCTTGGACTGCATCGTCCAGCGCGAGTAACTTCTCGGGCCGGGAGGTGCAATATACGGCCGCATCCTCCAGGGAAATCTTTTCAAGAGGTCCGCCGCGCTTGTCCGCCGCCCGACTGCGCGCATGGTCCACCAGAATCCGGCGCATTTCACCGGAGGCCACCGCATAGAAATGCGCACGGCTCTTCCAATCTATCCGGTCTTTATGCGTCAGCCGCAAGTACGCCTCGTTGACTAACGCCGTCGGCTGTAAAGTATGGTCGGGCCGCTCCCCGCGCATGTACCGTCCGGCCCGGATGCGCAACTCCCGGTAAACCAGCTTCATCAGACGGGATTCCGCATCCCGATCTCCGTGGCGCTTGCTGGAGAGCAGGCGGGTGATTTCGCCCGGCGGTGATTCTGGCGCGTTCACGAGTGTCTCAGATTTTACCGCAAAATCTAAGACCACCCGATCGAATTGCCCGCTAAAATCAAACTGTGAGGGGAACCGCGGGCACATTCGAGCGCGCCGCGCGCTGCGGACGCCCGATGCCGCAGTAGTCGAAACCTGCCTGACGCGCGGCCTCCGGATCGAACAGGTTGCGGCCGTCCACCAGAATCGCCCGCGCCATCCGCTTCGCCAGACCGGCCAAATCCAGACCAGCGAATTGTTTCCACTCCGTCACCAGCACCAGGGCGTCGGCATCCTGGGCCGCATCCTCAGCCGATGCGCAGTATTGGATTCTCAGCTCCGGGTGGTTCTCGCGGCACGCCGGCATGGCGATGGGATCGTAGGCTTTGACTCGCGCGCCCATTTGCAGCAGCCGCTCGGCAATCTGCAGGCTGGGCGCGTCGCGCAGGTCGTCGGTCTCCGGCTTGAACGCCAAGCCCAATAGCGCGATGCTGCGACCTTTTAGGATAAACAGCTTCTCCTGCAGCTTCTGAATCACCAGTTGCCGCTGCGCCCGGTTTACCTCCAGGGCCGCTTCCAGCAGGCGGCTCTTATAGCCGTACTCGCGCGCGGTATGCAGCAGCGATTGGATGTCCTTGCCGAAGCAACTACCGCCCCAGCCCAAGCCGGGATTGAGAAAGCGCGACCCAATGCGGGAGTCCAGCCCGATGCCCGCCATCACCTCGGGTGCCTCCGCGCCTACCCGCTCGCAGATGTTGGCCACCTCGTTGGCAAAACCGATCTTCACCGCCAGAAACGCATTGGCGGCATATTTGATCATCTCCGCGCTGGTCAGCGTCGTGGTCACCATGGGCACCTGCAGCACGGCTGCCGGGCGGGGCAGGAAGGCAGGCGCGCGAAAGCTCTGCGCCACCAGCGGCCGATACAATTCGCGCAGCACCTGCAGCGTGCGCTCTTCCTCGGCGCCCAGCACGATGCGGTCCGGATACAACGAGTCGGCGATGGCGCTGCCCTCCCGCAAGAACTCCGGATTGCTGGCCACACCGAAGTGGATGCCTTTCGGGTCACCGGGGTGCGCTTCCCGAATACCCTCGCGCACCAGCGCCTCCACCAGGTTGCCGCTGCCCACAGGGACGGTGGACTTGTTTACTACTACGCGGAACTTGGAATCGTCCATAGCCGCCCCGATGCTGCGCGCGGCCGCCTCCAGATAGCACAGATTGGCTTCGCCCGTCTCCAGCGGCGGCGTCCCCACCGCGATGAAAATCACGTCGCTCTGGGCGGCCGGCGCCGCCAGTTCAGTGGTAAAGTCGATGCCGCCGCCCGCCGCTGCCAGTTGCAGCAACTCCTGCAGGCAGGGCTCGTAGATAGGCATTTCGCCCCGGCGCAGTTTCTCGATCTTGTGCGCATCGGTGTCCACGCACGTAACATGGTGGCCGAGGTAAGCCAGGCAAGCGCCTGTCACCGTTCCTACATATCCTGTTCCAATGACCGTGACCCGCATGTGTTGACTGTGTACCCCGATTCTTGAGCTTACCACGCTCATTTAACAAGTCTTGAACTTTGTTCGGATACAATAGGTTGAATCGCCCGCATGCAGACCATTCTGGTTATCGACGACGACGAGAGCCTGCGCGATACCATCGGCGTGATGCTGGAGCAGGAAGGATTCCGCGCGGTGCTGGTGGCGGACGGCCGCGCAGGCTACGAGAAATCCCTGCTGCTCAAGCCCGACCTGATCCTGGTGGATCTGCGCCTGCCAGGCATGAATGGCGTCGAGATCTGCAAGCAACTGCGCGCCGCGCAGGTAGTCACGCCCATCATCGTGCTGAGCGCTCTGGGCGATGAAATCGACAAAGTGCTGCTTCTCGAAATCGGCGCCGACGACTACGTGGTAAAGCCATTCGGCACGCGCGAGCTACTGGCGCGCATCCGCGCCGTGCTGCGCCGGACGTCACCCGAGGCGCGCAAAGTGGTGCACTTCAGCGAAGTCGAAGTGGACCTGGAGCGCCGCGTGGTTACCCGGCGGGGGGAAGAGCTGAAACTGACGCCCGCCGAATACAACCTGCTCACATACTTTCTGCAGAACCCGGACCGGCCGCTGACCCGCGATATGATTTTGAATTCGGTCTGGGGCTACGAGTTCTTCCCCAACACCCGTACGGTGGATGCCCATGTCGTCAAGCTGCGCCAGAAACTGGAGCCGGAGCCTAATGCGCCCCGGCATTTCCTGACCGTACATGGCGTGGGCTACCGCTTCCTGCCGTAACACGCTTTCCTATTGCCTTCCCATATAAGCTGTGTTATGCTTCCTATGGGCAAACAATAGGCGATGCGTGCCGAATAGGACAAATGATGAACGATAAGACAGACATATGGCAAGGCACCCTGGCCCTGATGGTTCTGAAAACCATCGAGAGTATGGGGCCGCTCCACGGATACGGCATTGCGCGCCGCATTGAGCAAACCAGCGGAAATCTGCTGTCGCTAAACTACGGAACCTTATATCCGGCGCTCCTGAAGCTCGAGCAGGAAGGCTGCATCGCCTCCGAATGGGGTGTGTCGGAGAACAACCGCAAGGCCAAGTTCTATAAGCTCACGCGTACCGGCCGCCGGCAACTGGCGAAGGAAGCGCGGGATTGGCAGCAGGCCACCGCCATCCTGGCCCGTTTCCTTTCTCCCTCGGGAGATGCGGCATGAAGCGGTTCCGCGCGTGGCTGGTACGTCTCGCAGGCCTCCGGCCGGGCGGCCGCCGGGACCGTGAGTTGACGGATGAGATCGAGGCAAATCTGCAAATGCACATCGACGACAACTTGCGATCCGGCATGCCTCCGGAGCAGGCGCGTCGCCACGCCATTCTGAAATTGGGCGGCGTGGAGCCGACCAAGGAAGCCTACCGCGACCGCGGCACCATTCCGTTCCTCGAAAATCTGATGCGGGACACTCGCTTCGCGATACGGCACTTGCGCAAGAACCCCGGATTCGCCTGCACCGCCGTGCTGGTTCTGGGCGTGGGCATGTCCGCCAGCGTGGCCATCTTCGCCTTTGTGGATGCCACGCTCATCAAGCCGCTACCTTACCGCAATCCCGCCGGCTTGGTCGGCCTTTTCGAGACAGTCCAGTTCTGCCCGCGCTGCCCTCTTTCGTATCCGGACTATCTCGACTGGAAGAAACTCAACAAAGTCTTCACCGCCGTGGACGCATTCGAAGGTAATGGCCTTACGCTACGCACGGATTCGGGCGCCGAAGTCGTGGGCGGCGCGCTGGTGACCGCCGGATTCTTCAAGACGCTGGGTGTGGCTCCGGTGCTGGGCCGCGATTTTCGCGCCGGGGAGGATTCTCCGGCAGCACCGCGCACCGTCATCCTCAGCTACGCCGCCTGGCAGAAACGGTATGCCGGAAACGCGGCCGCCTTGGGGCAGACTGTGACGCTCAACGGCGATCCGAGCGTTATCATCGGTGTGCTGCCGCAGGATTTCCATTTCGCCGCCACCGGGCCCGCGGAGTTCTGGACTGCGCTGCACACCACCTCCAACTCCTGTTACCCGCAGCGAGGCTGCCACAGTCTCCACGGCCTGGCCAGGCTGCGGGATGGCGTCTCCGTCCAAACCGCGGATGCCAACATCAAGCTGATCGCGGGAGAGTTGGAAAAGGAGTATCCATCGAATCGCGGCCAGGGCGGCTCTGTGATCTCTTTTACCGAACTGGAAGTCGGACGCATCCGCCCTATTCTGATCGTGTTGCTGTGCGGATCGGGACTTCTGCTTCTGATCGCCAGCGTGAATGTAACCAGCCTGGTGCTGGTGCGCGCGGAAAGCCGCCGGCGGGAGATGGCCGTACGCAGCGCACTGGGCGGATCGCGCGCCCGCCTGGCTGGACAGTTTGTGACGGAAGCGGTGGTCCTGGTAGCCGCCAGCGCGACCCTTGGCCTGGTCTCCGCCAAGTGGCTCATGCGGCTGCTCATCGGCCTGATCGGAGCGGACCAGATGGCGGCCATGCCGTTTCTCTACGGCCTTAGCTTGAATCTCCGCGTGCTGGCGTTCGCCGCAGCGATCTCGGTGGCTGCGGCGGCGGTCCTCTCCATCGCTCCGGCTTGGCGCTCGTTCCTGCCGGACTTGCGGAAGGGCCTCGCGGAAGGCAGCCGCGGTTCTGCCGGCACGACCTGGCGCAGATTCGGCGCCAATCTGGTGGTGCTGGAACTGGCCACAGCCGTGGTGTTGCTGGTGGGTGCCGGCTTGCTGGGCAAGAGCTTCTATCGCTTGCTGCATGTGGACATGGGGATGCAGCCGGACCACCTGGCGACCTTGCGGATTGCGGAGCCGGATGCCACCCGCGGCAACAATGCGAAGGTGGTAGCGTTGGCGCGCGAAATGATCAGCCGGACCGCGAGCCTGCCGGGTGTGCAGTCGGTGGGAATCTCCACCACGTTACCGGTGCACGGCGGCAATACCATGTGGATTCGCGTGCTGGGCCATGCCTTTCATGGTGAGCACAACGAGGTGGGCTATCGGGAAGTTAGCTCGGGCTATTTCACAACGCTGCACGCGAAGCTCCTGCGCGGCCGTTACTTCACCGAAGCGGACGATGCCTCGAAACCGCCGGTGGTCATTATCGACCGCGCTCTGGCGGAGAAATATTTCCCCGGCGAGAACCCGGTCGGTATGCAAATGGCCTACTCCGGTGCAACTTCGCCGCCCATGCAAGTCGTCGGCATCGTAGAGGATATCAAGGAAGGCGCGCTCGATGAGACCACTTGGCCAACCTTGTATGTCGCTTTCAACCAGGATCCGGACGACCATTTTTCACTGATCGTGCGGGCGTCGAATGGCGAGCAGGCGCTGCTGCCAACGCTAGCCGCCGCCATTCGCCGGATCGATCCGGGCATCGCCACGTTCGACCCGAGGACCATGCGAGGCATAATCGATAACACGCCGGCAGCCTATCTGCACCGTTGCTCGGCCTGGCTGGTGGGAGGCTTCGCCTTCCTGGCTTTGCTGCTGGGTACCGCCGGGCTCTACGGGGTGATCGCGTACTCGGTCAGCACCAGAACCCGCGAGATCGGCGTACGCATGGCGCTCGGCGCGCAGCGTGGCACCGTGTATCGGCTGATCCTGAAGGAGGCGGGCTGGTTGATCGCCTCCGGCATCGCCATCGGCCTGGGGTGCTCTGTGGCCGCGGCGACTCTGCTGCGCGATCTGCTGTTCGGCGTGCGTTCGGCGGATCCGGAAATATTGATGGGGGTAGCTGTGGTACTGGGCGTCGCAGCGCTCCTTGCCAGCTATATTCCCGCGCGCCGGGCCGCGTCGGTTAATCCGGTAGACGCGCTGCGCGCCGAGTAGGCGCGACGTCTCAATCCCCGAAGAACTTTTCGCCGGGCTTACGGTATTTGTAGGCGACGTCTTCGTCGAGTTCGATGCCCAGGCCGGGCCTGCCGGGCACTGCGATCCTGCCGTCCTGGATGAGCGGCCCTTCCCGGTCCTTCACCAAGGCGTCGAAGAACGGCACGCTCGCAGCGTGCCATTCGAGCGCCAGAAAATTGGGAGTGGCGGCGCACAGGTGTACTCCGGCCATGGTGCCCAGCGGGCTACTGATGTTGTGCCACGCCAGATTCACATAGTGCATGTCCGCCAGGTCGGCGACCTTGCGCCCCTCCCACAGCCCGAGCTTCTGTACGTCCGGCGCCAGCACGCGCAGGCCTGCCTCGACCATCAGCCGTTCGAAATCCAGACGGAAATAGTGGTTCTCTCCGGTGGCCACGGGCAAGCTGGTATTGCGCTGCACCACGCCCAGCGCGCCGATGTTCTCCGGCGGTGTGGGGTCTTCGAGCCACAGCAGCTTGTACTTCTCCAGCGCGTGCGCCAGTCCGATGGCCGCCTGCACGCCGTAGTTCCAATGGCAATCGATGGCCAGCCCGACACCCATGCCTACGGCCTCCCGCGCTCCAGCCACGAGTGCCGCCGCATGCTCGATTTCCGGCTCGCTCAGGTCGCGGTTGTACTCGTCGGTTTCGTAGGGCGTGGGCACATCTACGTCGAATTTCAGGATGCGGAAGCCGCGCGCAGCCATCTCCCGAGCCCGGCGGCCATAGGCCTCCGGCGTCAGGTGTTCCTCGCTCGAAGCGTCCCAACCGTGGTGCTTCAGGCTGACCAGGCTTTGGCGCTCCGCATCGCCGCCGCCTCGCATCCATTGCGGATGGCGCGGCACCAGTAGCGGCGTGATACTCTCCAGCGCGTCGCCTGCGTGGCAATCCGCGTACATGCGCACGTGGTCGCGATACTTTCCGCCCAGTATCTGCCAGATAGGCAGCTTGTAGCGTTTGCCGATGGCATCCAGCAGAGCCGTTTCGATGCCATTTATGGCGTGGAATACCAGGCCCGGCGATGCATGTACGCAACTGGCACGCATGCGCCGCAGCACGCGGTCAATCGAAGTGGGGTCCTCACCCTTCAGAATCCCCCCGAATTCCTGGATCACCGCCGTCAGCCCCGGACCGAGGAAAGCCTCGCCATACCCCGTGATCTGGTCGTCGGTCTCCACCTTCACGATGGTCCAGTCGAAGTTCGACTCCATGACCGCCGTGCTAAGATGCGTGATTCTCATAAGTGAGTAGAGTATCAAAGGGGAGACTCCGTGCGAATCCTGGTAACCGGCGCGCAAGGCTGCATTGGCGCGTGGGTGGTGAAGAACCTGCTCGACCGCGGGTTGGAGGTGCTGCTCTACGACGCGGACCCCGCGCCTGCGCGGCTTTCGCTGATAGCGCCGGCGGCCGTGATCCGCAAGGCCGCGGTGGAAACCGGCCGCATCGAAGACGGTCCGCGCCTGAAGGCTTTGGTGAAGGACGGCGGCATCACGCACATCGTGCACCTGGCTGCCGTGTTGATGCCCTTCTGCCAGGCACAGCCCGCCGAGGGCGGGATGATCAACGTCATCGGTACGTTGAACGTATTCGAAGCGGCCCGCGACGCCGGACGCGCGGTGCGCGTTGTTTACGCCAGTTCTTCGGCGGTATGGGGTCCCGAGGAGGCCTACGGCGGCAGCAAGCTCACTGAGCAGGAGCCGCTGAAGCCTGCCACCCATTATGGCGTCTTCAAACAAGCCAACGAAGGCAATGCGCGCGTGTTCTATCTCACGAGCGGGATCTCAAGCGTCGGGTTGCGGCCCTGGACCGTCTATGGAGTGGGCCGCGACCGCGGACTCACAGCCGATCCGACGCTGGCTATGCGTGCCCTAGCGCTGGGCCAGCCGTTTCGCATCCGGCTGACCGGCCACATGGACTTGCAATATGTTGCCGACGTTGCGGAGACCTTCGTACGCTGCGCGCTCGAACCGCTGCCGGGAGCTTATGCGTTCAATCTTGAAGGGACGGTCACGACCATGGATGAGTTGATCGGGATACTGGAGCGTTTGCGGCCCGGCGCTTCCCGGCTGATCACGGCGGAAGGCCCGCAGGTGCCTGTCGCATACCGCATGGACGCAACTCAATTACACGCACATATACCGGGAATTAAGCAGACTCCGCTTGAAAACGGCATATTCGAAACTCTGGGGATGTTTGAGAGCTTACACCGCGCCGGAGTTAGTGTATGATCCGTTACTAACTACATGTTAACTGCATTGTAAGATAGTCTCCGGTTGACTATCCTGAGATCGGGCGAGACCCGTTTGAGCGAGACCGATGCCTGCGAAAGATCTCCTAAAGCAAAAGGACCTGAAGTTCCGGCTGCTGTTTGAGGACAACCCCCTGCCGATGTGGGTGTTCGACCGGGAAACCCTGTGCTTCCTGGAGGCGAATCATGCTGCGCTGGCCCATTACGGCTATAGCCGCGAAGAATTCCTGAGCATGACGATCGCGGACATCCGTCCGCCGGAAGACGTCGCGCGCCTGAAAGATACGGTCTCCAGAGCGCGTGGACTGGCATTGTCCGGCCACTGGCGTCACCGTCTTAAGGACGGGCGCTTGATCGACGTGGAGGTCGCCTCCCACACCATTTCGTATGGCGGCCAGGAGGCCGTGCTCTCGGTGCTGCAGGATATTACGCAACGCAAGCTGCTCGAAGAACAACTGCGGCAGGCAGCCAAAATGGAAGCGGTGGGCATGCTGGCCGGCGGCATCGCGCACGACTTCAATAACCTGCTGACCATCATCAACGGCTATAGCCACATTCTGCTGAACGCCATCCCCGAGGCAGACCCCAACCACAGCGCGGTAGAACAGATCATGAAAGCCGGGGAGCGCGCGGCTACCCTGACACGCCAGTTGCTGTCGCACAGCCGCCGGCAAGTACTGCAGCCGAAGCTCTTGAACCTTAACCAACTGCTCACCGGGATGGAGGCTATGCTGAGGCGCCTGATCGGAGAGGACATCGAGCTGCGCTTCGTTCCGGGCCGTGAAATCGGCCAGGTGAACGCCGATCCTGGACAGATCGAGCAGGTGGTTATGAACCTGGCGGTGAACGCCCGGGACGCCATGCCCCGCGGCGGCGCCCTGACGATCGAGACGAGGAATGTGGAGCTTGCAGAGCATTACACGATCACGCACCTGGCCATGAAGCCGGGCAAGTACGTGGCATTGGTAGTCGGCGATAACGGTTCCGGAATGGACGCTGAAACGCGCGCGCGCCTGTTTGAACCCTTCTTCACCACCAAGGCTCAAGGCCAGGGCACGGGGCTTGGAATGACTACGGTATTCAGCATCGTCAAGCAGAGCGGCGGCTGTATGGATGTGCATAGCGAACCCGGCAAGGGCACGTCGGTGAAGGTATATCTGCCGCGTTTCGACCAGCCTGCCGCGGCCGAGGCGGAGGCGCCCCTGGCGAAGGCGGCGGGTGGTTCGGAGACCATCCTGCTGGTGGAGGATGAGGATCAGGTGCGCAACCTGGTGCGCGATACCTTGCGGCGCGAAGGCTATGAGGTTCTGGACGCGCCCAATGCCGCGGACGCCCGGCGGATTGCGGGCGCCTGCAAGGGTCCGATCCACCTGCTGCTGACGGATGTGGTGATGCCTAGGGAAGGAGGCCGCGAATTGGCCGCCAGCCTGGCGCCGCGCCGTCCGGCGATGAAGGTGCTCTTCATGTCCGGCTATACGGACCAAGCCACCGGCAACACCCCGCTGACCGGCGAATCCGGTTTCATCCAGAAGCCGTTCACGCCCGCAGCCTTGTCCAGCAAGGTGCGGGAGATTCTGGAAGGGGACGGGGAAACCAGCCGGGGTGCGGGCTGCTAGGGCCGGCCTCCTAAGCCGTAAACATCCTTGATTAACTGTAAACATCCTTTTCAGCTTCCCATTTGTAATTCCGGATTGGGATTTTGGGGCGGATGGGGCGCGACACCTGCGTTTGGGAGGGCGCCCGGATCGGGGAATTGGCTTCGTTTCGCATTATCCGCTTTTGGGTTCGTTGCGGGGCTATCCGCCTGATTCGGCTCGGTTTCGTCGGCTTCAGCATGGGTGGCGGCGGCAGTTTCGGCTTCGGTCTTTGCTTCAGATTCGGCTTCGGCGAGGCGGGCGCGGCGGTCAGCCCGTAGCATGGACAAGTCGCGAAGGGCGCGGGAGAACTCGCGTTGCAGGAAGCCCTCGTAGCGCATGAGCTTGGAGAAGGAGTTGTAGTATGCGGAATCGCCATGGAAGGCCCAGGCCAGGGGGTTGGAGCGGCCCGCTTTGTTGAACTGCTCCGGCATGGGGTTGGTTTCGGCCTGATAGTGGAACAGGCCGGCATCCATGTAGCGGACGGAGCGCATTTTGAATTCGGCGGCGACCAGGCGTTCGACCAGGGCGTCCTCGACTTCGTCGAAGGGTTGGAAACGGTTGCGGAACTGGTCGAGGAGCTGGAAGAATTCCTGGGGATCGGCATCGGGCGGGAGGAACTTGCCGGAGGTCATGCCGTGGACCAGGCTGTTGCGGCTGGAGATGGCTTTGCCTTGCGGGCTGCGGGGTCCGGTGCTTTTCTTCGCGTTTTGCCGGTTGGCGTTGGTTTGCGCTGCGGTTGCCATGATAAGGGCTCCTTTGTGTAACATTGCGTTGCGTGCCGTAGCGTGCTGTGACATGCTGTCGCGTGCTGTGACATGCTCCCCCC
>DATKFU010000106.1:0-6015 GCA_035511215.1 Bryobacteraceae bacterium
GGGGAGAGGGCCGCCGCAGGCTGCGAGCCTGCCCCACAACATGAACACTCGTATTGCCCGTCTGTTCGACAACCTGAAGCGGCATGGGCGCAAAGGGCTGATTGCGTACCTGACGGTGGGCGACCCGTCGCCCGAGCGCACGCCCGCGCTGGTGGAGGCGCTGGAGCAGGGCGGCGCCGACCTGATCGAACTGGGCGTGCCTTTTTCGGACCCCATCGCGGACGGTCCCGTGATCCAGCGCGCGGGCCAGCGGGCGCTGGCCGCCGGCACGACGCTGCGCAAGGTGCTGGAGATCGCGGCCGAGATCCGGCGCCGGTCCGAGATTCCCCTGCTGCTGTTTACCTATCTGAACCCGGTGGTGCGCTACGGCGTGGATGCGCTGGCACGCGATGCCGCGGCCTGCGGCATCGACGGCTGCCTGCTGACGGATGCCAGCGTGGAAGAAGCCGGCGATTACGTAGACGCCATGCGCCGGAGCAATCTGGATACCGTGTTTCTGGCCGCGCCCACCTCGACCGAGCGGCGGCTGCGGCTGATGGCACAATACTCCACGGGCTTTGTCTACCTGGTTTCGCGCACGGGAGTGACTGGCACGCGCGAATCGCTCTCCGGCGCGATCGGGCCGCTGGTGGCCGCGGTGCGTGCGGTGACGGATCTGCCGCTGGCGGTGGGATTCGGCATCTCGCGTCCGGAGCAGGTGGCGGAAGCGGGACGGCAGGTGGAAGCGGTGGTGGTGGGCAGCGCCATCGTCGACTTGATCGAGCGTGGACGGGAGAATACATCGCTCGAAATCCAGTTGGAATCTTTCGTGCGCGAGCTGAAACATGGCTTCGATTTGCGCGCCGCGGAGGCGCGGTGACGCGCGAAGAAGCGCTGCAGGCGCTCGAAGAGTATCGCGTGTCGATCGACGCATTGGATCTTCGCCTGCTGGAATTGTTGAACGAGCGCACACAGGTGGTGGAGCAGATTGGCCGCGTCAAGCGTGCCGCCAAACTGCCCATCTACGAGCCGCGCCGGGAAGAGCAGGTCTTTGAGAATATCACCACGCATAACGGCGGCCCGCTCTCGCCCGAAGCCGTCAAGCGCATCTTCGAACGCATCATCGACGAGATGCGCACGATCCAAAGAATTCGCATGCAAACCGGCGTTGAAACCGGTACGGACGGAGACTTATAAATGCTAGTCGTGATGCAGCAGGGGGCCACCGAGTCCCACATTCAGGCGGTAATCGATCGCATGGTGGGCGAAGGTTACGACGTGCATCGCTCCACGGGGGTGATGCACACGGTGCTGGGCGGGGTGGGCGGCAAGGTGGATGTGGACCTGGAGGTCTTCGAGGTGATGGAGGGCGTGAAGGAGGCGCACCGCATCGCCTCGCCCTACAAGCTGGCCAGCCGGAATTTCAAACCCGGCGGAACGGTGGTGAAGATAGTCGGGGCGTCCGGCGTGTCCATTGGGGGCGAGCGGGTGGTAGTGATGGCCGGACCGTGCAGCGTGGAGAGCCGCGAGCAGATCGACTGCGTGGCGGAGCAGGTGGCGCGCGCGGGGGCCAGCGTGATTCGCGGCGGCGCATTCAAGCCGCGATCTTCGCCCTACAGCTTCCAGGGCATGGGCGCCGAGGGTTTGCAAATGCTGCGCGCGGCGGCCGACCGCAACGGCCTGCTGGTAGTGAGTGAGGTAATGGACCAGACGCAGATTCCGCTGGTGGCCGAGTATGCCGATATTCTGCAAGTGGGCGCGCGCAACATGCAGAACTTCAATCTGCTGCGCGAGCTGGGCAAGCTGCGCAAGCCGGTCCTGGTGAAGCGCGGTATCGCGGCGACCATCGAAGAGCTGCTGCTCTCCGCGGAGTATGTTATGGCGGGCGGCAACTACGACGTGATCCTGTGCGAGCGCGGCATCCGCACGTTTGAGACTTACACGCGCAACACCATGGATATCTCGGCCATCCCTGTGGTGAAGAAGCTTTCGCACCTGCCCATGGTGGCAGACCCGTCGCACGGCACGGGGCGACGGGACAAAGTGGCGCCCATGGCGCGCGCGGCGGTGGCCGCCGGCGCCGACGGACTGCTGATCGAAGTGCATCCCGATCCCGACCGCGCGTTGAGCGATGGCGCGCAATCGCTGCGTCCGGAGCAGTTTGAAGAGCTGATGGGGCAGTTGCGCATGATCGCCACAGCGGTGGGTCGTACCATTTAGGGCGGGCGAATGGAAACGGTCGCAATCGTAGGCGTGGGGTTGATCGGGGGCTCGTTCGGCCTGGCGCTGAAGAAGGCGGGGTTCCGCGGCGCCGTCCTGGGAGTGAGCTCGGAAGCGGCGGTGCGCGCGGGGCTGGAGCGGGGCGCGATCGACCGCGGCGCTACGCTCGAGGATGCGGCCCGTTCCGCGGACCTGCTCTACCTGGCGCAGCCAATTGGGCGCATTCTGGACACGCTGCACCATCTGGACCCGCTGGTACGGCCGGACGCGCTGGTGACCGACGCGGGCAGCACCAAGCACGCCATCGTCACCACGGCGCGCAAGCTGGTGCGGCGCTGCCAGTTCCTGGGTGGGCATCCGCTGGCCGGGAAGGAGAAACGCGGCGCCGCGGAAGGGGATGCGGACCTGTTCCGCGGCCGCACCTATGTACTGACGCCAGCGGCGCCCGAAGAACTGCAGACTCCCGCGGCGCGTGCGTTCGTCGAGTGGCTGGGCCGCATCGGGACGAAGACCGTGGTGCTGGGCGCAGCCGAGCACGACCGGCTGGTATCGTTTACGTCGCACTTGCCGCAGCTCGCTTCGACCGCGCTGGCGGCCACGGTGGCGGAAAACCTCACCGCGCCGGAGGACTTACAAGTGGCCGGACCGGGGTTGATCGACAGTACTCGCCTGGCGCTGAGCGCGTATGAGTTGTGGCGGGACATCCTGGCGACCAATACGGAGTCCATCGAGCAGGCGCTCACGGCGTATATCAACGAGCTGGAGCAGCTTCGCGAGAATCTGCGCACGAGAGGGGCGCGGGATGAGTTCGCGCGGGCGGCGGAGCTGGCGGGACGGCTGCGAAGCCGGCAGAGCTATTGAAGCGTGCGCGAATCGTCTTCTTCCAACGCCTGCGGCAAGCCCGCAGAATGGCGTACAGCGCCCGTGGCCGGTGCGTCACCTGCTTGAACGCAGGATCACGGGGCTTGATCGCCGAGCCGAGTTCCGCAGCCCGCAGCTCTTCAACTTGGCGCACACTTGGTGCCTGCTTCTGTGATAGATTTGCGCTCATGCGGATTGTTTTCGTCTTTTGTTTGGTCGCATCGTTGGTGGCCGGCGCGAGCTTGCCGACCGCGCCTCCGGAGCAGGCTGGTTTCTCCAGCGATCGCCTGAACCGGATCAACACCGTTATGCAGGAACATATCAGCACTGGCCGCCTGAATGGCGCTTCCGGCCTCATCGCGCGGAACGGTAAGGTCGTCTTCCGCGAGACTTGGGGTGCGTATAAGCCCGACACGATCGTGCGCATGTACTCGATGACAAAGGCCATCACAGGCGTCGCCGCGATGATTCTTTACGAAGAGGGCAAGTTTTCGCTCACCGATCCGGTATCGAAGTACCTTCCTGAGTTCACCAAGATGAGCGTGGCTCAGGAATCGTTTGACGCCGCCGGCAAGCGGACATACTACGTCGTTCCCGCCGATCATCCCATCACGGTCCGCGACTTGTTCCGGCACACCAGTGGCCTCGACTACGCGGGACCGAAGGATGAGAACGGCGAGCCGGCTTACAAGAAGCTGGGCGTGACGGGCGGAAACGGGTGGGTGTCTTTCGATCTGGCGGAAGCGGTACGGCGCCTGGCCACCGCCCCTTTGAACCACCAGCCTGGCACGACGTTTCACTACGGCTTCTCGATCGATGTGCTGGGCCGGCTCGTGGAGGTGGTCTCCGGCAAGCCGCTCGACCAGTTTTTCGAAGAGCGGATTTTCCGTCCGCTCGGTATGAAGGATACGGCCTTCTTCGTGCCGGAAGAAAAATGGAATCGTCTGGCAGTACTGTACACGCCCAAAAAGGGCGGCGGCATCGAACCCTCCACCGCGCCAGCGCAAGAGGACTACAAGAAGAAGCCGACGCTGCTTTTAGGCGGAGCGGGTTCGGTATCGACTCTCGACGACTATGCGCGATTCGTTACCATGCTGCTGAACGACGGCGAGCTTGAGGGCGTGCGCATTCTCGGACGCAAGTCGGTCGAACTCATGAGGAGCGATCACCTCGGCACCCTCGCACGTACCGGCGGCATGCCGGCCGATGGCTACGGTTTCGGCTTGACGTTTGCCGTGAATTTGGGTCCTGGAAAGTCAGCGAGCGTCGGCTCCGAAGGCGAATACAATTGGGGAGGCGCGGCTGGAACCAGTTTCTGGATTGATCCAAAGGAACATATGGTCGGCGTCTTCTTGGTCAATGTGCTGCCCAGCGGCGACGTCGTGGCAGGTGGCCAGTTCAAGAGGATGGCCTACGAAGCCTTGGTGGATTGAGGTCGACTCAGCATCCGATGATACTTGTTTTATTGCTCCTCCTTAGTGGCCCCCTTTTCCCTCAAGAGGTGCCGCAGCTTAAGTACCAATCCGTCCCTGATTTTCTGAAACTTCCTCAGGACATGTACTTAGGCGAAGTCGCGGGCGTCGCGGTGAACTCTAAAGGACACGTGTTCGTATTCTCGCGGGGCGATAGCACGGGCCCGGCTTACGGTGCGGGCGCCGCGCAACTTCTGGAGTTCGGCGCCGACGGCAAATTCATTCGCGAAATCGGTCATCATCTGTACGCGTGGTCGTTTGCCCACTCAGTGAAAGTCGACCACGACGACAACATCTGGGTCGCGGACAAAGGCTCGGACATGGTGATCAAGTTCAACCCGGAAGGCCGCGTTTTGATGGTCTTTGGGCGCAAACAGGAAGCCTCGGACGAGGGCACGGAACCGCTGCGCCATCCCAAGCCGCCGCTGCCTCCGGTGGACGGGATGTTTAGGCAAGTGACCGACGTGGCCTGGGATGCAGCCGGGAATACTTACATCAGCGACGGCTATATTAACTCTCGCGTAGCCAAGATCGATAAAGACGGCAACTGGCTCAAGTCGTGGGGCGAGCCCGGCAACGGTCCAGGACAATTCAACACCCCGCATAGCATTGCGGTAGACGCGCAGGGGCGTGTCTATGTGGCTGACCGCGGCAACCGCCGCATCCAGGTATTCGACGGCGACGGCAGGTTCTTGCACCAGATCACTATCGACGTGCCAGCCGATCCGGACGCGCGTCCGGCGATCGGCAACAAGCCGAGCGCAACGACAGGCGCGATGGCGCCCGGCGCTCCCTGGGCGATCTGCATCACGCCAGGGACGAAACAAATGCTGTTTAGCACGGATGGTTACCCAGGTCGGATCTACAAGCTCACCTTGGAAGGGAAGGTTGTGGGCGTACTCGGGAAGTCAGGCAAACAACTCAAACAGTTCGGGTGGATTCACGAGATCGCGTGCCCGTCCGAGACCGAACTCTACGTCGCGGAATTATTGAATTGGCGCATACAGAAATTGATTCTCGAAGCGCAAGATAAGCGATGACCACAATCAAGCGACTATTCGATCTTTCGGGCCGCGTGGCTCTGGTAACCGGAGGCTCCCGCGGCCTCGGCGAGGAGATAGCCGAAGGACTGGCCGAAGCCGGCGCATCGCTGATGCTGCTGGCGCGCCGCGACCAATGGCTCGCCCCCACCGTGGACGCCATGAAGCAGCGCGGATTCCGCTGCGAAGGCGCGCTCTGCGATGTCTCGAAGCCCGCCGAAATCGACGCCGCCGTAAAGCGGACCCTCGCCGCCTTTGGCCAGATCGATATTCTGGTTAATAACGCGGGAGTCACCTGGGGCGCTCCCGCCGAAGCCATGCCTTTCGACAAATGGCAGCAAGTGCTGGATGTGAATCTTACCGGCGCATTCCTCTTCTCGCAAGTTTGCGGGCGGGAGATGATCAAGCGCAAGTACGGGCGTATCGTCAACGTCGCTTCCATA
>DATKFU010000107.1:0-4307 GCA_035511215.1 Bryobacteraceae bacterium
GAGGGGCGCCGCAGTGCCCGTATCTCAGGCGCAGATCCGCGAGGGGCTCTTTCATGGGCGCCTCGTGAGCTTTCGGCAACGGTGCATGACTTCTCCCGGCCATAGCTGGTAACGTCGGGAACGCTGAAGAGCGAGGAGGACCGACGATGAGCAGGCGGGCAGAGTACGAAGCACCAGCGGCAATCAGGGAAGCGAAGCAGCGCTTCGAAGAGTTTCGGGGTTCGCACTCCGGGCGTCGCCCGATTCCGGAGTCACTGTGGCGATTAGCGGCGGAGTTGGCTCGCCAACATGGAGTGTTCCGCACCGCGCAGTTGCTGCGACTCGACTACAACAAGCTGAAGCGATGCATGCTTGCGGCGGCTCCGGATGCGAAGCCCACAGCCACGCTGCCACCAGCATTTGTCGAACTGCTAGCACCGTCGGCTTCGCAGCCCTGTGAATGCACCATCGAAATAGAAGGACCGCGCGGCCGCATGCGCATCGAATGGAAGGGTTCCACAGCGCCAGACCTGCCGGGCCTGAGTCGTGTGCTGTGGGAGCCGGGCTCTTGATTCAAATCACGCCACAGATTCGCATTCTGGTTGCTGTTGAACCGATTGATGCTAGGAAAGGCATCGACAGTCTCGCCCAACTGTGCCGGGAGAAACTCGCCGCCGACCCGTTCTCCGGATGTCTATTCATCTTTCGAAGCCGTCGCGGCACAGCCATAAAGTTACTTGCATATGATGGGCAAGGGTTTTGGCTGGCGACGAAGCGGTTGTCGAAAGGACGGTTCCGCTGGTGGCCCACGGGTGACGAGCCGGCACGGGTACTGCGAGCGCATCAGGCCCAGCTACTGCTGGCAGCCGGCAATCCGGACGCGGAAGCGGCTCCGGAATGGCGCCAGGTGAGCGGCTAAGAATAAAACATAACAATTAGCTTGCGTTCCGGATCGAACTCTGGCACACTACCGCATATGGCGGTCGAGTGGAAGTATCGTGGCCGAGTCATTACCGCGGAAGACATCGCTTTTCTGCGCCAGTTCCTTGCCGAACACTCCGGCCTGAGCCGAAGAAAGCTGTCGGCGAAAGTGTGTGAAGCATGGGAGTGGAAGCAGGCCAATGGAGCGTTTTGCGACATGGTCTGCCGCGGCCTGATGCTGATGCTGCACCGAGCCGGCGAGATCGAACTTCCCCCCGTCCGTTTCCTCGCGCGCAATCCTTTGGTTGAACGCGCGCGGCCCACGCCGGTGCTGATCGATACCACTCCGGTCGTTGCTTCCGTCAATGAGTTGCGGCCGGTAGAGGTGCAGCAGGTCCGCCGCACCGGCGATGAGCCGCTGTTCAACAGTCTCCTCGAGCAGCATCACTACCTCGGCTATGAACAACCGGTGGGCGAACATCTGAAATATCTGGTGTGGGCGCAGGGGCGGCCGATCGCCTGCCTGGCTTGGAGTTCGGCGCCGCGCCATCTGGGCAGCCGGGACCGCTATCTCGGCTGGAGCCAGGAGGCCCGCAAGCGCAACATCCGGTTCATCGCCTACAACACCCGCTTCTTGATCCTGCCCTGGGTCAAGGTGCCGCATCTGGCCTCGCACATTCTCAGCCGTGTGACCGCAACCCTGTCGCGCGACTGGGAACAAATCTACGGGCACCCGATCTGGTTCGTGGAGACCTTTATCGACCCGGAGCGCTTTCGTGGAACCTGTTATCGCGCGGCCAACTGGGTCTTGTTGGGACGCACCACCGGGCGCGGCAAGGACGATCTTACGCACCGACAGAACCGTTCTATTAAGGAAGTGTTCGGACTGCCTTTGACGCGAAAGTTCCGCGAGGCGTTGAGCCGGTGAACCGATGAAACGATCCCGGCAGCGCGTCGACATCGACCTTGAGGAATTGCGCCGGGTGCTGGACCAAGCCCGGCAGCAGCCGATCGGCGAAGCGGATTATCTGAAGATGAAGGTCGCCCTCGATGTGCTGGCCGAGCGGCTCACGCCGAAGCGGACCACCGAGAAAACCCGGACCGTGGTGGCGCAGCCCGAACTTGCCGGCAGCGCCACTGTGCCGCCAGACGACGGCGGACCAGGCGCCAAGAAAGGACATGGACGGAACAGCGCTGCCGCGTATACGGGAGCGCGGAAAGTGGAGATCCGTCACGCGAAGCTGGGCTGCGGCGATGCGTGCCCGGAGTGCGCGCGTGGCAAGGTGTACACGCAGAGGCAACCGAAGACGTTGGTGCGGATCGTGGGACAGCCACCGGTGGAAGCGACTGTGTTCGAGATGGAACGCTTGCGCTGTAACGCCTGCGGGCAGGTGTTCACGGCGGAAGAACCGGAAGGCGTCGGTCCGGACAAATACGACGCCACCGCCATAGCGCTGATCGCGCAACTCAAGTATGGCAGCGGCGTGCCGTTTGCGCGGCTCGAACGGATGGAAGGACAAATGGGGATCCCGCTGCCGGCGGCGACGCAGTGGGAACTGATGGAACAGGGGGCGGCAGTGCTCAATCCGGCCTTCGATCAACTCCTCTGGCAGGCGGCGCAAGGCGAGGTGCTGTACAACGACGACACGGGCATGCGCATCCTGCGGTTGGCGCGCGCGCCCTCCGACAAGCGCACGGGTATCTTCACCAGCGGTATCGTGTCGCTGTGGCGGGGTGCCCTCGGGGCCCGGAAGATCGCGCTGTTCTTCACCGGGCGCCAGCATGCGGGTGAGAACCTCGCCGACGTGCTGAAGCGCCGCTCGGAACAGATGAGTTCGCCCATCCAGATGTGCGATGCGCTTTCGCGCAACACGCCCAAGTTGACCAATGGCGTGAAGATCCTACTGGCCAACTGTATCGCCCATGGAAGGCGCCAGTTCGTGGATGTCGCGGCGAACTTCCCGCAGGAGTGCGGGTATGTGCTGGAATCGCTCGGCATGGTGTACGGCAATGATGCGTGGACGCGCGAGCAAGGCATGGATGCCGAACAGCGACTGCGGTTTCATCAACAGTACAGCGGACCGCTGATGGATCAGTTGCATGGCTGGCTCGAGGAGCAACTGGCCGAGGCCAAGACGGAACCCAACTCCGGGCTAGGCAAAGCGATCTCGTATCTGCTGAACCACTGGCCAGCGCTGACGTTGTTTCTCAGAGAAAAGGGCGCACCGCTCGACAATAACCTTTGCGAACGTGCTCTGAAAAAAGCCATTCTGAACCGCAAGAATGCGATGTTCTACAAGACGCCGAACGGAGCATGGGTAGGCGATCTGTTCATGAGTCTGATCCATACCTGCGAGTTGAACGGCGTGAACTCGTTCCATTACCTGACCGAACTGCACAGGCACGCAGAGGAACTAAAACGAACGCCGGGAGACTGGATGCCCTGGAACTATGGCGAGACTCTGGCACGGATGCAATCTCCTGCCGCGGCGTAATACGATAGATCTACATGGCCGAAAAGGATAGTATTCGGCCAGGCTGGAGGATTCCTCAATAATCGCGAAAAAGCGAGCCTCCCAGAACGTCAAATCCGCCAGGGTTTTTGGCCAGCGACGAAAGCACTCGAAAATGTTTCGCGTCGGCCTGTATGCCCGCGTGTCCACCAGCGATCAGCAGACCTTGCCCATGCAGAATCGGGCCATGCGAGAGTATGCCGCCCGGCGCGGTTGGACGATCACGCTCGAAGTACGTGAAGTTGGCTCCGGTGCGGTGCAACGGAAAGCCCGCGAGAAACTATTGGAGGCAGCGCGCCGCCGTGAAATCGATGTGGTGCTGGTTTGGCGGCTGGACCGCTGGGGCCGATCGGTAACGGATCTGCTGACGACTCTGCAGGAACTCGATCATCTGGGTGTGGGCTTCGTCTCGCTGACAGAAGCCTTGGATTTGACAACTCCGGCCGGGCGAGCGATGGCGGGACTGCTGGCGGTGTTCGCTGAGTTCGAAAAAGAGATACTCGGCGAACGTGTCAGAGCCGGCTTGGCCCATGCTCGACAGAACGGGAAGACGCTGGGCCGGCCGCAAACGGCAGCACTCCAAGCCGTCCAGGTTCGCAAGCTCTATCAAGCGGGTCTGAGTAAGGCTGAGATCGGCCGCCGCCTTCAGATCGGCCGCACCTCGGTACGCCGCATTCTGGGCTGACCTATTCCCCGGAGGAATCACCCCTTACGCAGGCTCACCGAAAACTCACGGTAGTATGCGCTTCGGACATTTCCCGGTTGTGGCGATGGGTTTGTCGATCCTCGCCGTTCCTAGTGTGTGGATGTTCATCGGGGGCGATCCGATTGCGATAGGTTCCGCGTGTCTTTGCCCGTCCTGACTACCGCCCTGGTTCACCTTCTCTTGTACCC
>DATKFU010000108.1:0-22391 GCA_035511215.1 Bryobacteraceae bacterium
GGAGAAGCCTGGTCATCACCACCGCATCGCCGCTGCCGGCGGCCACCGCCGCGGCAGCCTACAGCCAGACCTTCGCAGCCTCGGGAGGCTCCGGCATCGGATACAGTTGGTCGGCCACGGGTTTGCCGGCGTGGCTGGGTCTGAGTGCGGCAGGCGTGCTGGCCGGAACGCCGCCAGTCACCGCCGTCGATGCCGCGTTCTCGGTGGCCGTGACCGACAGCACCAATAATTCCACTCCCGGGTCTTTCAGCCTGCCAGTGACTCTGGCAATTACCACCGCTTCGCCCCTGCCCACGGGCCAGGTGGGAGTGAATTATTCGCAGACCTTGACGGCCATCGGCGGCACCGGGGTATACACCTGGGCGCTCAGCGCGGGATCGTCGCTGCCAGGCGGACTTTCGTTAAATTCAGCCACCGGGTTGATTAGCGGGCCGCCCTCTACGGCAGCCACTTCCAACTTCACCATCCAGGCGACGGACAGCAATCGCGCGACCGCTACACAGGCGTTTGCAGTGACGATCAATCCGGCAGCCGCCATCCAGACCCTGTCTCCGAATACCTCGAACGCGGGGCTGTCGCTGCAGGTGAGCATCACGGGATCTTTCACGCATTTTGTGCAGGGGACCACGGTGGCCAATTTTGGACCCGGCATCGCGGTGGGCGGCGCCGCGGAAGGACAGCCAGGGCCCATTACGGTTAACAGTTCCACCAGCGCCACAGCGTCAATCGCCATCGACCCGGCAGCCGCCACAGGCTCGCAGACGGTGACTGTTACGACATCCGCCGAACAGGCCGCGGTCGCCAACGGTTTTACGATCGCCGCGGCGGTCACGGTCATCAATGTGGAAACATCCACGAGTACCCCGATAGCCCCAGGGTTCAGCGGCTTCGACGATGAACATCAGATCACTGCCGTGGAATATTACGATCCGAAGTTCGTCGCCGCCGTGCAAGCTTTGAAACCAGGGTGGATCCGGTTTCCGTCAGGCACTGAATCGATGACCTTCGACTGGCAGGCCGGGAATGAGAGTCAAGCCTGGATTACCGAGCTTAGCAGCGGTACTCCGCCAAAGGTCCCCACTTACACGACACAAGCGCAGCAATTGGCGCAGAAGCTCACGCAGGCCCAGGGAGGCATAAAGTTTCAAGACTACACTACCTTCCTGCAAGCGGTGGGCGCATCCGGCATCGTGGTCTTCAACAGCTTCACGGACACCAACCCCGGCTCGGCGTCCAACATGGTGCTGGCGGCGCAAACGGCCGGCGTGACTATCAAGGAGTGGGAGTTAGGCAACGAAGCTTATTTTTTTCCCGGTATCTACGCGACGCCGGCGGCTTACGCAGCGGGGAGCTACAGCCCGTACTATACGGAAATGATCGCGGCCAACCCCGCCGCCGAGATCGGAGTATTCTTTAGAGGACAATTCAGCGGAATTGCCGGCAATTATGCGGCCTGGGATAATGGCATGGCGGCTTACACTCCTAAGTACTGGGGCGCGGTATCCGACCATTACTACCCCATCATAAACACGAGCCTGACGAATACCCAGGAAGAGGAGACCCTGAATGGCCTCCTGGTGTATGGCACCAGCGAATACGTCAATTCTTACCTGCTGCCGCTGATTGGGGCCAATACACCGCTGTTCATCACCGAGTTCAACCAGGGCTCCGGGACGATTCCCTTTCAGGCGTATCTTTACAACGGAGTTTTTCTTGCGGAGTTCACCGCGCGGATGTCAACCGTTCCGAATGTGCAGGGAGTCGGAGCGACCGCTTTGTATCTGGGAAATAGCTACAACGAAGGAATGATTCGTGCGGTAGACGATTTCCAGACCTACTTGCTCGAACAGCTCGCCGCGAACCCGAACTATTCCACGGACACGGCCACCAATCCCAACACGCAGTTCAGCTTCTACTACTCAGCCCCCGGCCTGGCTATTGAAGTTCTCAATCTGGCGGTCAACAACAGCACCGGCATCTGGCCCACGACTGTAACAGGCAGCCCCACGGTTCCCATTCTCGGTTACGATGGCAATCCGGTCCCGGCCGTCTTTGCCCAAGGTTACGTGGGCGAAAACGGAGTGCACTATCTTGTGGTCACCAATAAATCCGGCTCCGCCGTTCCCGTGGGGCTGGAGGTGAATGGCAGCTTGTTGGAGTCCACGGTGACCGTTTCGTACGTTTCCAATTCCGATCCTACGGCGCAGAACACCGCCACGGATCAGAACAACGTGCAGATCGTGAACAATACTTCGCCCAACCCGATCACGGTAGGTCCTTACAGCGTGACGCGTATTCAGTGGT
The DNA here is from genome assembly GCA_035511215.1 of Bryobacteraceae bacterium. Classification (GTDB taxonomy): domain Bacteria; phylum Acidobacteriota; class Terriglobia; order Bryobacterales; family Bryobacteraceae; genus Bog-159. The sequence goes on from DATKFU010000108.1 coordinate 2,305, forward strand.
GATTAGTAGTAATCGAAGCTACGGAGGAAAATATATGACGAGCAGCCTAAGATTCAATCGTGTATCCGCGGCCAGTTGCCTGGTTCGCTTGCTGGTGTGTGCATTGGTACTGCTGTCCGCCTCATTCCGGTTGGGAGCAGTCACCAAGGTCACACTGAACGGAGCGGCGTCGCCCACCGCGGCCGATGCCGGCGTAACCAGTGTTACGGTGATCGGGCATGGTTTCCCCAGCGGAACCATCCCGCCTGCCAACGTCACCGTGACCATCGACCCAACCACCTCGGGCAGCGGGCCCTCCGGCACCACTACGGCCACCAAAGTTACGGTTGCTTCGGGCACCACGGAATACGTCACCTTCCTGCTGCCCGCGTCCATCAGCGTTCCCACGGCTACCTCTTACCAGGTTTCCATTGCTGGGACCACTTCCACCGGCACTGCCTTTGCCAGCAGCAATAGTTCGGCGCTCACGGTCAACGCTCCTGTGGCCATTACCACCGGTTCCCCCCTGCCGCCGGGGGACGCCAATGGAAGCTACGCGCAGACGCTGACCGCCAGCGGTGGCAGCGGATCGTACACCTGGGCGGTATACGCGGGCAATTTGCCGAATGGTCTTTCGTTGAATTCGGCCACCGGCGTAATCGGCGGCCAGCCCAGCACGGCTGGGACCTCACACTTCGAAATCAAGGTTACCGATAGCCTGCATCTGCCCTCCGCCAAGGCGTTCTCGTTGACTGTCAATCCGGCCCTGGTCATCACCACCGCATCGCCGCTGCCGGCGGCCACCGCCGCGGCCGCCTACAGCCAGACATTCGCAGCCTTGGGAGGCTCCGGCATCGGATACAGATGGTCGGCCACGGGTTTGCCGGCGTGGCTGGGTCTGAGTGCGGCAGGCGTGCTGGCCGGAACGCCGCCAGTCACCGCCGTCGATGCCACGTTCTCGGTGGCCGTGACCGACAGCACCAATAATTCCGCTTCCGGGTCTTTCAGCGTGCCAGTGACTCTGGCAATTACCACCGCTTCGCCCCTGCCCACGGGCCAGGTGGGAGTGAATTATTCGCAGACCTTGACGGCCATCGGCGGCACCGGGGTATACACCTGGGCGCTCAGTGCGGGATCGTCGCTGCCCGGCGGCCTTTCGTTGAATTCAGCCACAGGGTTGATTAGCGGGCCGCCCTCTACGGCAGCCACTTCCAGCTTTACCGTCCAGGCGACTGACAGCAATCGCGCGACTGCCACACAAGCCTTCGCAGTGACGATCAATCCGGCAGCCGCCATCCAGACCCTGTCTCCGAATACCTCGAATGCGGGGCTGTCGCTGCAAGTCAGCATCGCGGGATCTTTCACGCATTTTGTGCAGGGAACCACGGTCGCCAATTTCGGACCTGGGATCGCGGTAGGTGGCGCCGCAGCCGGACAACCGGGACCGGTGACGGTCAGTAGCTCCACGGCCGCCACGGCGGAAATCGTCATCAGCGCCACGGCGGCCCCCGGCTCGCAGACGGTAACTGTTACGACAGGAGCGGAACAGGCCACGCTCGCCAATGGTTTCACCATCCAGGCCGCTATCCCGTACATCACCCTGACCACGACTTCGACCACTCCGCTGGCGCAGGGCTTTAGCGGCTTCAACGACGCATACCTCCTGCATGGAATCGAATACTGGGACCCCAAGTGGCTGGCCGCGGTAGCGCCTTTGGATCCCGGTTGGATCCGTTTTCCGGCCGGCACACTTTCGATGGCATTCGACTGGCAGACGGCGCACATGAATGGCACGTGGATGGCCGAACTGAAGCCTGAAATGCCGGCCTTGCTCTACGAGGGCCTGGAAGTAGGCCAGGAAATGACGCAAGCCAAGGGCGGGGCGTGCTTCTCGGGCGGCGCCTGCGTCTCGGACTACGCCACGTTCCTGAAAACGCTGGGCGCCAATGGAATAGTGAGTTTCAACGGTTATAGCGACAACCTTGCGGACTCCGCCGGCCTGATGGTGACCACCGCCCAAGCGGCCGGAATCAATATTCTCGAGTGGGAAATCGACAATGAACCGTATTCCGTCCCCGGTATTTTCCCGACGTCCACTTCTTATGCCGCGGCTGCTTACAATCCGTATTACCTGAACATCAACGCGGCCAATCCGAATGCCATAGCCGGCGTTTTCTACCAGGGACAATACATCGAGCTAGGCAATTACGTGACCTGGGACGCGGGCATGGCCGCTTACAGCCCGCGCTACTGGCAGGGCGTATCGTTCCACGTTTATCCCGTAAGCAATGCGTCCATTTCCACCAGCGCCGAGGAAATGCAATTGAACGGCATTCTGGCGCATGGCTCAACCGACTGGTACACGTCTACCATACAGCCGGAGGTGGGCGAGAACACACCCATTTACTTCACCGAGGTGAACAGCGACGGGTTTGCCACCCTGGCTTTCGAGTCATACATCTACAACGGGATTTTCCTGGCGGAGTTTACTTCGCGTATGTCCACGATTCCGCAGGTGCAAGCGGTTGGGATAGCCCAACTGTTTCTTCCGAACACTTACAACCAGGGGATTGTCCGGGCCGTGGACGACTATCAGACTTACTTGCTCGAACAACTCGCCGCGAACCCGAATTACTCGACCAATACCGCGACCAATCCGAACACACAGTACAGTTTCTATAACTCGACTAGCGCGCTTGCGATGGAGATTGCGAACCTGGCGATCAACAGCAGCAACGCTACCTGGCCCACTACAGTGACTGGCGGACCCACCGTGCCGATCAGTGGATACGATGGCAATCCCGTGCCGGCCATATTCGCACAAGGTTACCAGGGCACGAATGGGACGCACTATCTGTTAATTACGAACAAATCCGCTTCGTCCGTCCCGGTGGCCATAGAGGTCGACGGAAACGTGCTGCAGTCGACGGTGACGGTTTCTTATATCTCTAACGCCAGCGACACCGCTCAGAACACGGCGACCGACCAGAACAACGTGCAGATCGTGACCACCACTTCGCCAAACCCGGTCACCATCGGACCTTATAGTGTGACGCGCGTGCAGTGGTAGGACAGATGTCTCAACAGATGTGCGCGCCGCGTGTCTCCACATAGACCCCGTACAGCGACTGGGCGGCGGTCATGAACAGAAAATTACGTTTAGTGCCGCCGAAGCACAAATTAGCGCACGGCTCCGGCAGCAGGATCTGGCCGATCCGCTCGCCCGCGGGGGTGAAAGTCTGCACGCCGTCGAAGCCCGCGCCCGCCCATCCGCACCCGGCCCAGATGTTGCCATCCGCATCCGCGCGGATGCCATCGGCCAGCCCGGGCTTCGTCGACACGAACTCGCGCCCGTTGCGCAGGCTGCGCGAATCCGCCACGTCATAGACCCGAATGTTGCGCGGCGCGTCGGGATAATGCGTGGCGCCGGTGTCTACGATGTAGAGCTTCTTGTAATCGGGCGAGAAGCACAGGCCGTTAGGCTTGTACATTTCGTCGACGGCCATCTCCATTTTGCCGGTCTGGCCATCGATTCGGTATACCGCCTCTTTCAACTGCATGTCGGCGCGCGTGCCTTCGTAGGCCGCCAGGATGCCATAGCCCGGGTCGGTGAACCAGATGGCCCCATCCGGGTGCACTACGATATCGTTCGGCGCGTTCAGCGGCTTGCCATTCCATTTGTCGGCCAGCACCGTGACGGAGCCATCCGGTTCGTAGCGAACCACGCGCCGGTTCAGGTGTTCGCAGGAAAGCTCGCGGCCCTGATAGTCGAACGTATTGCCGTTGCTGTAGCCGCTGGGATTGCGGTAGGTGCCGATATGCCCGTCCTCTTCGAGCCAGCGCATCTGCACGTTGTTGGGGATGTCGCTCCACACCAGGTAGCGGCCGTAGCCCGACCACGCCGGACCCTCGGCCCAGAGCATACCCGTCCGCAGCCGCCGGATGGCGGTGTTGTTGATCTTGTACCTGGCGAAGCGCTTGTCCAGCACCAGAATGTCCGGGTCGGGATAGCGCACCGGCTCTTTTCCGCTCCAGTCGCGCTGCGCGCGCATCGCCTTTGGAGCAAGGGCGGCGGATGCCATGGCCGCAAGGAAAGAGCGCCTGGCTGTGCGCCCTGGGGCGCCGGGACTCTGTTGGTTTGTATTCATACCGGAAGGCCAGTGTACCTCATTTATCATCCATCATCATGCCATGAAGCGTTAGCGGTCAATCGCGTTAAGGCAGGCTTTCTTCTGAGAATCCAGGTGGGTTGAAGTCACTCGCCGGAGTGCGGCGCGGACTCTAGTCCGATGGGTTCGGATCGTTTTCTCGTCTGGCTCAATATAAGGCACCGAGCAAACCCTATCGATCGGCAGGTCTGGCCCAGCCATGGATAGCACTCCGGCGGCATTTCGCGTCAATGCGAGCGAGAGGGCAAAGTACAGATCTGTCGTCCGCCCGGCATCGGTAGCTTTCAGTAGTTTCTTGGCGACATCGAGCCATACTGGCGTTCCCATCTCGATTCCATGGATCACGGCGTCCCATTGGCTCCCTTTTCCAGCGGAAAGCTCCCTGACGACCGCTGCCGCACCGTGTGAATCAATGGCGTCGATTACGGCCTTCGGCTCAACTGCACCTTTGGCCCCAAGCTCTTGCGAGTGCGCGAGCGGGCACAGCACAACGGAGAAGACGGCGAGCCGCAGAAGCTTTGGGCTAGCGTACGACTTCAAATTGATTATCTCCGCTGTTTGAGATCAGATCGCGGACGTTAGGCGGCAAAACCACGCAGCCGGTAGAGGCATCGTGACGGACGTTATCTCCATGAATCAAGAACCCGCCGTCTCGCCCTGGAGGCAGGGGGCCGTCTGGAGTGAGATCCATGACATGTGGACCGTGCGTAGCGGTGTCGTGCGCTCGCCCGATGTTGTAGCGTCCGCGCGGAATTGGTCCGACGTTCCGCAGACTCTCGGCGTTGGGGTTGTTCCGACCGGCCCCCGTTCCCGAATACCCGGTCGCAACGATACGTCCATTTCGTGTGATCTGTCCGGTACTTTGGCTGTAAGTCCACATGGCGAACGAGTATATCATAGCGGATGATGCGCATCATTCTGAGAATTGTCACCCTGGCCGGCCTGATGTCCGCCGGCTTGGCCGCCGCCGGGAACCGGTTTGTGCATGTGGACGGTAAACACATCGTGGCGCCCAACGGGGAAAAGCTGCTGCTACGCGGCATCAACCTGGGTAACTGGCTGGTGCCCGAAGGCTACATGTTCCACTTCGACAAAGGACCGCAGTCATATCGCGAGATCTCGGCACTCTACAACGACTTGATCGGGCCGGATGAGGCGGCGCGTTTCTGGAAGCAGTATCGCGAATCCTACATCACTGAATGGGACATCCGCTTCATTCACGACGCTGGCTTCAACTGCGTGCGCATTCCGTTTCATTCCAAGCTGATCGACGACGGCACGGCGTTCCCCCTGCTCGACAGGGTAATCACATGGTGCCGTCAGCGGCACGTCTGGGTGATTCTGGACATGCACTGCGCGCCCGGCGGCCAGACCGGCACCAATATCGACGATAGCTGGGGTTATCCCTGGCTGTTCGAAAGCGATGCAGAGCAGCAATTGGCAGCCGGATTCTGGCGCAGCATCGCGCAACGGTACGCCGACGAGCCGACCGTCCTCGGCTACGACCTGCTGAATGAACCGATTCCGCCGCCCGTCGCCAACTTGAATTCGCGCCTGGAGCCGGTTTACCGCAAGATTACGGAAGCCATTCGCCAGGTGGATCCGAATCACGCCGTCATCCTCGGCGGCGCGCAGTGGGACAGCAACTTCGACGTATTCGGCCCGCCCTTCGACCGCAACGCCATTTACACTTTCCACAAATACTGGACCGCGCCCACCAAAGAAGTGATCCAGCCTTACCTGGATTTCCGTGAGCGCTATCAGGTTCCTATTTGGATGGGCGAATCCGGTGAGAACCAGGATTCCTGGATCGCGGAATTCCGCACCATGCTGGAGAAGAACGACGTCGGCTGGACATTCTGGCCCTACAAAAAGATGGATGCAACGTCTTCGCCGGTCAGCTTCGCGCGTCCCGCGCATTGGGACGAAATTGTGGCATACGCCGCGCTGGCCGGCGGCATGGGCGCGGCGGAAGAGAAGATGAAGAAGCGCCCGCCGAAGGATCGCTCCCGCGCGGCGCTGGCCGATTTGCTGGCGAAAATCAAGCTGGAGAATTGCCGCGTCAACGAGGGATATTTGACCGCGCTGGGGATGCGCGCGCCGACGCTGAATTAGACGCGCGGTCGCGACATCCCCGCAACGCCTCATCTACTGACAAACGGGTTTCCTTTAACCACAAACCGCAGCGGCCAATCGGCACAGTGACGGATGCCGATGCGGGGCGTGACCTCGATCTCAAACGGCTCCTGGTCCCGCGGTGTGCGCACCGTGAGGGCGCCACGCGTCACATCCGCGCCGTTCTGCTTGCGGGTGATGCCCAGCGCCAGCGTGAGACGCCCCGGCCCGGACGTCAGGTCCCGGAGTGTGTGCGCGGACGGCCGGCGGCGCTGCATGGTCTCGATGCCGGCCACTGGCTGCAGGGCGCGAATGAGCACGGCCCCGGGCCGGCCATCCGGCTCGGTGACCAGATTCAAGCACTCGTACATGCCATAGATGAAGTACACGTAAGCATGACCCGGCGGTCCGAAGATGACGCGCGTGCGCTCGGTAATGCCGCGGGCGGTGTGGGCCGCCAGATCCTCGCCGCCGCCCAGGTAAGCTTCGGTCTCCACGATCCTGCCGGACGTTTCACCATGCACCACAATCTTGCCCAGCAGGCCGCGGGCGACTTCGATGGTGTCACGCGCGTAGAAACTCCGCGGTAGGATCATGCTATTTCAGTGCCAGAGAGCCTCCGGCGCCGCTCTGGGGAGGCACGCCGCCGGCCATCTGTGCCGCGTCGATCAGCCGGCGCGCGTCGGTCCGCAAGCCCGGCCAGCGCCAGCCGAAGATGGCGGCTGCCGCCATGCAAATGACACCGCCGCCGGCGACGGTCGCGGGCGCGCCCCAACGCGCGGCTGTCACGCCGCTCACCACGGCGCCGAGCGGCGCCATGCCCATGAACATCATGGAATAGACCGACATCACCCGTCCGCGCAAGTGGTCCGGCGACATGGTTTGAATCAACGTGTTGGACGATCCCATCTCGACCATCATGGCGAAGCCCACCGGCAGCAGCAGCGCGCACGAAACCCAGAATGACCGGGAAACCGCGAAGGCTATAAGAGAAGCGCCAAACGCGGCAGCCGCGATCGCCACCCAGCGCCCCAGGCCCTGAACATTTTCGCGCGACGCCAGCAGCAGAGCGCCCGCCAGCGCGCCCACGCCCGATGCGCCCATCAGGATGCCCAGCCCTTTGGCGCCGCCGTGCAGGATCTGGTCGGCGAAGATCGGCATCAGCACGGCGAAGGGCATACCGGTTGCGCTCAGGATTCCCAGCAGGATAAGCAGGTGGTGAATCGGCGGGCTACCGATGACGAAGCGGAACCCTTCGATCACGTCGGCTAAGGGCGATGCCTCGCGCTTGACGGGCTTGCGATCGTCGACCGTCATCAGCAGCAGCCCGGCGATCACCGCGAAGTAGCTCACCCCGTTCGCGAAGAAGCACCAGCCTTCGCCGATGCCGGCCACCAGGATGCCGGCTACCGCCGGGCCGATTATGCGCGAGGCGTTGAACATCGAGGAGTTGAGGGCGATGGCGTTGATCAGGTCTTCGCGCCCCACCATCTCCACGAAGAACGCCTGCCGCGCCGGGATATCGAAAGCGTTGACCACTCCGAGCAGTGCCGAGAGAACCACGACGTGCCAGACGCGCACCACCCCAGAGAGCGTGAGGGCGGCCAAAACAAGCGCCAGCAGCAGGGCGGCGGTCTGTGTGCCGATCACCACGCGGCGGCGGCGGAAGCGGTCGGCCACGATACCGCCCACCGGCGCCATCAGGAACACCGGGATCTGGCTCGAAAAGCTCACCAGGCCCAGCAGCACGGACGACCCTGTCAGCCGGTACACCAGCCAGGCCTGGGCGACGTTCTGCATCCAGGTGCCGATCAGCGAGATCAGCTGGCCGCCAAAGAACAGTTGGAAATTGCGATAACGCAACGCGCGCAGCGTGGGCGGCAGTGTCAATGCGTGTGACCCTCGCAGCGTAGCATTGGAATTACTATGGTAAAGGACAGCTTAGCTTCCGCCAATGCCCCTGGTTCCGCCATACATCGAATCGTTGCGGCCGTACGAGCCGGGCCGCTCCATCGACGAAGTGCGCCGCGAATACGGGCTGACGAATGTCTCGAAGCTGGCATCCAACGAGAACCCCCTGGGGCCATCGCCGCTGGCCCTGGAAGCCATCCGGCGGCAGTTAAGCGGCCTGAACCTTTACCCCAACGGCGGCCTGGACTTGCGCCGCACGTTGGCCGAAAACTTCGATCTGAAGCTGGAGAACGTGATCGCGGGCAGCGGATCGGAAGGTATCATGTCCGGCATTATCAGAACCTTCCTCTGTGATGATGACGAGGTGCTGACCACGGATGCAGCTTTTATCGGCTTCCAGGTGCTGGCGCGGTCCCGCGGCGTCAAGTATCGCACTGTACCCTATCGCGACTGGCATTACGACCTGGCGGCGTTGTCCGCACAGATCACCGAAAAAACCAAGATCGTCTATCTGGCGAATCCGAATAATCCGACCGGGACGATCTTCACCAGGCACGAATTCGACAGCTTCTACCAGCACGTGCCCGAGCGCGTGCTGATCATCCTGGATGAAGCCTATTTCGAGTACGCCAAAGACAATCCGCGCTATCCGGATTCGATGCACTACCGCTACGACAACGTGATCACGCTGCGGACTTTCTCGAAGATTTACGGTTTGGCGGGCATTCGCATCGGGTACGGCTTCGCGCATGAGCGTCTGATCGCGAACCTGCTGAAGGTGAAGCTGCCCTTCGAGCCCAGCACGCTGGCGCAGGCGGCGGGCATTGGCGCGCTGGCGGACAAGGAGTTCCTGCATCGGTCGCTCGAACTGAACGCGCGCGGGCTGCGGATGCTGACGGATTCGTTCCGTGGCATGGGGATGGAAGTGGTTCCGTCGGACGCGAACTTCGTGATGCTGCCGCTGCCGACCGCCGAGGAAGCGCGCGGGTTGACGGAAGCACTGTTGCGGGGGGGCGTGATCGTGCGGCCCCTGGCGGCATTCGGGTTGCCGCAGTGCGTTCGGGTATCGACGGGCACCGGCGAGGACAATGCGCGGTGTGTGGAAGCGGTAAGGGAGCAATTATGCAAACATTGACGGCATCGCCAGCCGAAACCGGGAAGGACTATCTGCCTCTGAACGGCACCGACTACGTAGAGTTCTATGTGGGCAATGCCAGGCAGGCGGCCTACTTCTACAGGTCGGCGTTCGGTATGCGCCTGACCGCCTATCGCGGGCCGGAGACGGGCATGCGCGACCGCGCGTCGTGGCTGGTGGAGCAGGGCAAGATCCGGCTGGTGTTCACCACTGCGCTCGCGCCCGAACATCCGGTGGCGGAACATGTGCGGCTGCACGGCGATGGCGTGCGGGATATCGCCCTGTGGGTGGATGACACCGAATCGGCCTACCGCGAGACCACCCGGCGCGGCGCCAGGGGCGTGCGCGAGCCGGAGACCCTGCGCGACGAGCACGGCGAAGTGCGCATCTCGGCTATCGCCACTTACGGCGACACGATTCACTCATTCGTAGAGCGGCGCAACTATCGCGGCGTCTTTCTGCCCGGCTTCGTGCCGATAGAGCATGCCGGGCATGCCGATACGGTAGCCCGGCCGGTGGGTCTGAAATACATCGATCATATGGTGGGCAACGTCGGCTGGGGTGCCATGAACACCTGGGTGGATTTCTATCGCGACGTGATGGGCTTCCGGCTGTATCAGCACTTCGACGACAAAGACATCAGCACGGAGTACTCGGCGCTGATGTCCAAGGTGATGTCCAACGGCAACGATAGGGTGAAGTTTCCAATTAACGAGCCGGCCGAAGGCAAGCGGAGGTCGCAGATCGAAGAGTATCTTGATTTTTATCATGGGCCGGGCGTGCAGCACATCGCCATGGCGACGGATAACATCATCGACACGGTAACCCGGCTGCGCGACCAGGGCATCGAGTTCCTGCGGGTCCCCTCGACTTACTACGACGATCTGACTGGGCGCACGGGAGCGATCGACGAGCCTATCGAGCGCTTGAAGGAGCTGGGGATTTTGGTGGATCGCGACGATGAAGGCTACATGCTGCAGATCTTCACCAAGCCGGTGGAGGACCGGCCGACACTTTTCTACGAAGTGATTCAGCGCAAAGGCAGCCGCAGCTTCGGCAAGGGCAACTTCAAGGCGCTGTTCGAAGCGTTGGAGCGGGAACAGGCGCGGCGCGGGAATTTGTAACGCGCCCCGGAGCCGAAGCCCCGCGCATTTTTCCCTTGACATTTTTATTCAATAGTACTAATTTCTTAGTATGCGGCCACCGAGCAAGACCCTGACCGACCAAGAACTCGAGATCATGAAGATCGTCTGGGAGCGGCAGAGCGCCACGGTGCGCGATGTTTACGAGGCGCTGCTGGAGCGCCGCCGGGTCGCCTACACCACCGTCATGACCATGATGAAGATCCTGGAACAGAAGGGCTACCTGAACCGGAAGCAGGTGGAGCGCGCCTACGTCTACCGCCCTGCGCAGCCCAAGAGCAGGGTGATCCGCGCCATGGTCCGGGACTTCGTCAATCGCGTGTTCAACGGATCGGCGGAGCCTTTGCTGGTGCATCTGATCGAAGACCGCCACCTGACGGCGAATGAGATCGAGGAGATCCGGCGGCTGATCGGAGGGCGGCCGTGAGCGCAGCCCATTGGCTCGGCAACCTGGCCGCCTGGAGCGCCCAGGCCGCGGCCCTGATTGCGGCGGGTGGCTTGGCGGCCTCCGCATTCCGGTTGCGTGTGCCGCGCATCCGGTTGGCCTACTGGCAAACGTTGTTGGCAATCTGTCTGCTGCTTCCGGCCGTGCAACCGTGGCGCCGCGCGGTGGCCTCGAACGTTGAGGTCGCCATGACTGCCGCCAGGCCGGTCTCAACGGGGCGCGCGCCGGTATATTTCCCGCCGTGGCGACAGGCTTTGCTTCTGGTCCTGGCCTCCGGTTGCGCGGCGCGGGCGCTGTGGCTCGCCGTGGGCTTCCGAAAACTGCGCCGCTGGCGGCGGGATGCGCGGGCGTTCTCGCCGCTCCCGGCGCGCCTCGACTTCCTACGTACGGCCGTAGCGCCGCATGCGGACTTTCGGCTGTCGGTATCGTTATCCGGCCCCGTAACGTTCGGGTTATCGCGGCCGCTGGTCGTATTGCCCAGCCGCTTTACCGAACTGCCGGCGGACATCCAGGAAGCTATCGTCTGCCATGAATTGTTGCACGTGCGCCGCCACGATTGGATCGTCACCGTGGCGGAGCAAGCCATCCGCGCGGCGCTCTGGTTTCATCCAGCCGTCTGGTGGCTGATCGGCCAGGCCCAACTGGCGCGTGAACAGACGGTGGATGGCGAAGCGGTCGCGCTCACCGGAAATCGCCCGCAGTATTTGAACGCGCTGCTGGCCATGGCCGGGAATCGGCCGGCGTTGGACCTGGCGCCGGCGGCCTTGTTTTTGCGAAAGCGCCACCTGAAGAATCGGGTAGCGCTGCTGTTGAAGGAGGTCACTATGTCGAAACGCACTCTCGTCTCATTCTGCGCCACCAGTTGCGGTGTATTGCTAGCTGCGGGCTGGTTCGCGCTCCACACATTTCCCCTACAGGCCGCGCCTGTTCCGCAAGAAGCGAGCCAGTCGAAGCTGCTACACAACGTCGAGCCCAAGTACCCAGACGCGGCCCGCGAGAAGCATATCGAGGGCCCGGTCGTGATGGAGGTACAGATCGACGCCGAGGGCCATGTCTCAGATGCGCACGTTCTCAGCGGTCCGCAGGAGTTGCGCCGGTCGGCGCTCGAAGCCGTCTTGCAGTGGCACTACAATCCCCAAGCCATGAGTCTGCCGGCGACTGCGCAGGTGACCATGAACTTCAAGCTTCCGCCGGACGGGGCGCCGTCGACCGTTACCCGAAGCGCGCCCCCGCAGCTTGCGCCGTTTACGCTGAAGAGCGTAGAAATCGAAGGTCTGTCGGCCTCCGCTCGTGACGAACTCCTAGGGCGTTTGCCGATCCATCCGGGAGATACCGTCGATGGGGATGTCATGCAATCGCTGAACGGAGTCGTGCGCGCGTTCGACGACCATCTGCGTGCGTTGGCGAGGCCCGATTCGGGCGTAGTGTTTATCGGCCTCATGCCGCAGGTTGCCGGACTCTCACCGGTCGGTTCGGCCCGGATTCGAGTGGGCGGTAATGTGCAACAGGCCAAGCTGGTGTCGCAGGTGCACCCCGTTTATCCGCCGGAAGCCAAGGCGCAGGGGGTTCAGGGCCGCGTCACGCTCCAGGCCATCATCGGCAAGGACGGCACCGTCGAGAATCTGGTGGTGCTCAGCGGCGACCCGATTCTGGCGACCGCGGCGGTGGAAGCGGTGAAGCAATGGCGGTACCAGACCACGCTTCTGAACGGCGATCCGGTCGAGGTGGTCACCCAGATCGATGTGAATTTCACCCTAAGCAACTGACCCTTGTGGGGCAGACCTCCAGGTCTGCGCGGGTCCTCCATCACCCGACGTGACCCGCTCCCCGTCACATCATCGCTTGTAAATCGTTCCGCCTTTCATCACGAACGCGACATCCTGCAGCACGCCGATATCCTGCAACGGATCGCCGGGCACCGCGACGATGTCGGCAAAGTAGCCCGGTTTGAGCGCGCCGATCCGGTCCTGCCAGCCCAGTAACCGGGCGCCGTTTAACATGCCCGCCTGCAGGGCGGCCAGCGGCGACATGCCGTACTTGACCATCAGCACAAACTCGCGGGCTTGCGTGCCATGCGGAAACGGACCGACATCGGAACCCATCGCCATCGGTACGCCCGCCGCGATCTGCGCGCTGAATTCATGCGCGTGAAATTCGAGCATCCGGCGCTCGCTCTCCGCCTGCCGGGGCGATGCGGCATGATCGGCGAAGTACTCGACGATCGCGAAGGTAGGCACGGCAAAGATCTGTTTGTCGCGCATCAGCCGCATGGTTTCGGCGCCGAGTTGGAAGGCATGATCGACGGAAGCTACTCCGGCGCGCGCGGCGTAGAGCGTGCCCGGCTCACCGGTGGCGTGCACGGCCACTCGTTTGCCCACGCGCGCGGCCTCCTCCACGGCGGCGCGCAACTCGGCTTCGGTGTACTGGTACGGCGTGGAGAAGTTGCCATCCTGCAGCGCGTCGCGGCCGGTTTCGTAGATCTTGATGAAATCCGCGCCTTCCTTAAACTGGCCGCGAATTACGGTGACCAGCTCGGCGGCGTTGTTGGCCCACGTGGCGTTGGGCAGCACATGCTGGGCCGGATTGTAGTTGATAGCGTCTTCGTGGCCGCCCAGAATATCCACCGCATTGCCGCTGATGCGCAGGCGGGGCCCCGGCGCCAGTCCGCGATCGATGGCGTTGCGCACCGCGGTATCGGCCGATCCCGCGCCTTCGGTCCCCATGTCGCGCTCGGCGGTGAAACCGGCCATCAGGTCGGCCTTGGCGGCCACCAGGGCGAGGATGGTCCGCTGCGGCACCGATTCTTCGACGGTCTGCAGATCTTCGGCGCCGGGATGCAGAAACAAGTGCACGTGCACATCGATCAAACCCGGCAACAGGGTGCGGTCGCCCAAGTCGACGATTTCGGCGGCCGGCGGATGCGTGACGGCCGCGCCCGCTTCGACGATGCGTTCGCCGGTAACCAGCACTTCGCCGGGTTTGAGCATTTTGCCGGACTCGATATCCAGCAGGCGCGCCGCGCGGAGCACGATGGGCGTCTGTCCAAAAGCAGCGCTAGAGAGCAGCAGCGCGGCGCAGAATCGGAGGGTGGTCATGATGAGATGTTACTCCGATGGCTGGTGCGCCGCCAAGCGCGACCTCGTCCCCTGCCGTCAAGGGTGCGCCACTTCGGCTTAGGGCCGGGGCTTTTACCATGAATTCGTTTGACGGATTAAACGTTCGAAACGAACTCCGGGTAATGTTCCGTTTTCCTGTGAAGTATTTTCCCGATGGCCTTCAAGTTGGATCGGACGCCGCGCGGAGCCGATTTGCTGCCGTCAACAGTTACTGTGCGGCCACCGTTCCTGTTGCTTGCGCAGAGTACGTTCGATAGGGTGGAACGACAAAAGCGTAGTCCGCGTTTGCGCCGGGAAGCGATAAGGTTGTCCCCAAAGCAGCGACGGGGGTCAGCGAGCATTCGTTCAAAGCCGCCCAATTATTTGTTGATAGAGACCCGCCTACGCCCTGACCGCTATCCGAGGGGTAGTCGAAATCAATTGTCCCGAGACTGGTCGCCGTTGGAGTTCCGCTCGAATCGACCAACGCGTTGATAAAGCCAAACGTGTACCTACTGTTCGGTGTAACCTTCGTTCCGGCGATCAAGTCGAATGGGATCGTCTGTATAGCCGTATTGAGGTTAACTTCGAAGCCCTTGGCGATGCCCGCTACGGTGAAGATGGTGAAAGCCTCACCGGGTTGAAATTCGAACAGGAGCGGGGTAACGTAGCCCGTGGTGGTGTAGGTCGAGAGATCAAAAAGGAATTGGAACCTAGACGGATGCGTTCCAGCCGGAAACGATCCGCCGACGTAAACGTAAATTTGGCCATAGCAATGGTCTATCTCCGTCCGGTGTGTAACTGTAGAACCCTCGGCAACCGGCGTCTGACCGGACGCTGTCAACAAAAACGTCGCGGCAAGCGCTGCCACCAGCAAATACCGTTTCATCATCTTGTTCCTCCATTTGCGACATGAGTTCAATTTGCCTTTGCCGGTCGCATACGAAGGTCTCCGGCTCCGGCGTCCTGACGCTTAGAGCATACACGATAAAACACGTCTCGCGGAAGACAGTTGCGCAAAAATTCGAGCAGACGGAATCGGTTCAAGTACTAGCCGATGGGGAGCTTTAATTGGGGCTGCGGCACTCCCTTCTTGGGTAATGCGCTAATTGTGCGTGATGCGTTTAAAACGTACCACCCTCTCCTGTATCCGGCCAACCATTTCCCGTGAATTTAGAGAACAGCAATGGCGGCCCGTCAATTTCGCCTTACTTGTATTTTGTGATCCAGAACCTTCTGGAAGACTCCGCGTCCTTCAGCGGCCGCGACACATCCTAGCCGAACAGATCGAAGAACTCTGCACGTGCGCGTATGTCGGAGCTGGAACCATGCCTCAATGGTCATGCCGCGGGCGCTGCGCTTACAACCACCGCCGCCCGCCCGCCAGCCTGCACCACCGTCCCATCGGCGGCGTACTGCGCGCGAACATATGCCAGCGCGACCACTTTACCCAGCGCGGGCGAGAATCCCGATGACGTGATTTCACCGGCTTCGGTGCCGCCAGCCGTAACCTTGGTCCCGCCCGCCAGTGGCACGTCGCCGTCCACTTCGAGCTTGACCAGCAACCGGTTGACGTGCCCGCGCGAGCGGATACGCTCCACGATCTCCTGCCCGATGTAGCAGCCCTTGGCGAAGTGGACGGCGTGCATCTGGCGGGTCTCCTGCGGCAGCGTGGTGTCGAAAATATCTTCGCCGTAGCGCGGCCTGCCATGCTCCTGGCGCACCGTGCGCGCTTCGTCCAGCTTCGCGTGGACGGCGCCGGCGGATTCCAGCCGCGCAATCCAATCGGCCTTCGTTTCCGGCGGCATGAAGATGCGGAAGCCCGGCTCACCCGTCGCGCTGGCGCGTTGGACGATGGCCTCGTTCCACGGCGCGTGCGCGTATTCCAACTCCAGTGCGGGCGCGCCCATGGCCGCGGCCACGGCTGCGGCATGCGGGCCTTCCACAGCCACGCACGTCAGCAACTCCGTGACGTCTTCGAGCGCGACATCGTCCGCGATGATGTATTTGTCCAAATGGCTGAAGACGCGCCCGCGCGTTTCGGGCTCGGTATCCAGCAGGAAGCGGTCTTCGAAACAGAGCAGGTTGACATCGGCCAGGATGTGCCCTTGCGCGTTCAGGAAGAAGGCATAGCATCCCGTGCCCGGCGTCAGCTGCTGCACATGGTTGGTGGTCATGGCGTGCAGCAGACGGGCGCGATCGTCCCCGCTGGCGTAGAGGCGCCCGCGCGCGGAGAGGTCCAGCCAGGCCGCGGCGGTACGCAGGGCGTCGTATCCGGAAGGCATATTTCTGACTTCTAAGACTCTCGTCCGGCAAAGCACGGCAAGCCTATGCGGATGAGTGTACCACGCTGACCGCGGCGATCCTCTTACTGGCGCAGAGTGTCACCCACAAGTCAAAAGACAGTCTGCCCCCGCATCCCCGCACCGGCCCCAACCCCGAACATCTCCAAAATCGTAACCGTGACATCCCGCAGCGAAGGCCGCTCCGCCCGCAACAACCGGTTGCTCAACAGCACCCCCGGCACATCCTCCGCGTTGATGCAATGGTCGCCGATCCAGACGTCCGTATTGTCTTCGAGGATCGCTCGCGGAACCGCCCCCAACGCCGTCTCCCACGATCCCCGATACCCGCGCCCATAGCCCACGATCAAGTCCGGACCCGTTGGCGCGCCGGTGGCCGGAGCCGTCTCCACCACCTGCCGCCCATTCGCCGGATCGCGAAACTCCACCAGTTCGCGCGCCAGTCTCTGCATCGCCGCCGCAGTCTCCGCGCCCTGCCGCAGAATGCCATTCTTCTCCCGCCCGGCGATGTTCAGATACAGACCGTTCAGCCCCAGCGCGTAAGCCTGCGTCTTGGTCCAATCCACATCCGCGAAGCCCTCATCGTCGCCCCGCGGCGGCCCCTGCAGCGCCAGAAACCCCTTCTCCCATAGCCACGTGTTCAGATTGACGCTCCGGTCGAACGAGTTGAATCCGTGGTCCGACATCACCACGATGTCCGCCCGCGGAAATCGCCGGCACACCTCGCCAATGGCGGCGTCCACCGCGCGATAAATCTCCAGCAGCTCCGGCTCATGCTTTCCCCACAGCATGTGCGATCCCTGGTCGATCGACGAAAAGTAGAAGAACAACAGGCCCTCCCGAAAGCCATCGAGCGCATAGCGCAGCAGCTTCATTTCGTCGTCCCGCACCAGCGTGCTCTGGCGTAGAAACTCCTCCAGGTCCAGCACGCCCTGCCGGTACGCCGACGTGTCTTCCGCAATACCTTGCGTATAGAACGGGCCGATCGCGCCCGCCACTGCCCGGCTGAACGATGCTGGCGCGGAGATCGGCAGATCCGGCGCCCGCGGATCGATGTTGACCGGCGTCACATACAGCTCCAGCCGCGGATGGATCTCCTTCGCATAAACACGGAACATTCCTCGCGCTCCCGCCAGCCAGCCCAGCAGCGGAAAGTCCGCACGCAGCCATTCCGACCATTCTCCGCGCTGCACGATGGCCCGCGCGCTGCCGGTCGTCAGAAGCGCGGCGTCCCGCTCCGCGTCCGCCTCCACAACCAGGTCCGCCGTGGCATATCGTCGATCCTTGCGCAACGGGTTCGGCGGGCCTTCCACCGGCAGCACGTAACGGCCGTTTTCCGCTGCCACCTTGACAATCCGTCCGCCCGGCACATCGCGCGCTATTTCCTCTGGATCGTCTGTATAGAACGTGAAGGTTCCCTCGGTGCCGCGCAAGTCCGGCACGCCCATGCCTGATATCGCGGCGCCTACGCGCTCCGGTGGAAAGTTGGTGGGCATGTGCATGATGGTCACCGGGATGTGCCGGTCCCACAGCATCCGCCAGAATGGCTCGCCCTTGCGCAAGGTCTCCACGCGCGCCGAAGACAGCGGCAGCACGTATGGGCCGAGCGGGATCTGGAATCGCGGCTCCACCGTCCTGCTCATGGAGGAGAACGGCTGCATCGTGCGCGGATCGCGGTGCACGAAGTCGAAAATGCCGTGCTCCGCCGGGTCCAGGCCGGTGATGAAAGTGGACCAGGCTACCGGACTCTGCGGCGGCATGGTCGTACCCAGCCGGCGGAAGCCGCCCTGGCCGCGCAAGCGTGCCACATTGGGTAAGTCGCTCCAATGCCGCTCCAGGAAGCCCGGATCCATGCCATCCACGCCCAGCACGATCACCTGCCGCCCATGCGCCTCCGATCCATGGCACCCCGCCAGCGCCGCCGCCGCGAGCACCAGGAGCCCCAGCTTATACTCCATCAGCTGTAACCCGTGACCATCGGAATGCCTCCCGCGGTCATTGCCAGCCGGTCCGCTCCAGCACCTCCTTAGCCACATGCGCGGTGTTGGCGTGAATGGTCACCGTATCCTGAACACTCATGGCATAGCCGCCCGCCAGCACGATGGCCACCGGAATGTGGCTGTGCAGGGCCGTCCAGATCACCAGCCGGTCGCGCTCCCGCAGCCCTTCCAGACTCAGTGACAGCCCTCCGAGCTGATCCTCGCAATAAGGGTCGGCGCCCGCCACGTAAACCAGCAGCTCGGGATGAAACATGGTCATCGCCGTGCGATATCCATTGCCCAGGCGGTGCAGGTACTCTTCGTCGCCCACGCCATCCGGCAAGTGAATGTCGAGGCTGGAAGGCGGCTTTTCGGTCGGGTAATTGTTGAATTGGTGAATGGACAGCGTGAATACGGAGGCGTCGTCCGCGAAAATGCCCGCCGTCCCATTCCCGTGGTGCACATCGCAATCCACCACCATGGCCCGCTCGATAGCCCGCGCGCCGTCCCCGCCGCGCTGCACGGCGCGAATCGCCACCGCGATGTCGTTAATCGCGCAAAAGCCCTCTCCGTGTCCTGCGAAGGCGTGATGGAATCCGCCGCCCACGTTGAACCCGATGCCCTGCTCGAGCGCCAGCCGCGCCGCCAGCATGCTGCCCCCGGCCGCCAGCCAGTAGGCTTCCACCAACTCCCGGCTGTACGGAACTTCCAGTTGCATGATCTCCTGGTAGCTCAGCGTTCCGGTCTGTAGCCGACGCACCCAGCCCGGCTCATGCACCGCCAGGATGTCCGCATCGGCGGCTGGTTCCGGCCGCACGAAATCCTCCGCCGTGGCGAATCGATCGCGCAGCAGCCGGTCGTGGATATAACGGAATTTCTGGGATGGGAATACGTGGTCTCCCAACCTCAGGTCGTAGCCCTCGTGGTAGACAAGCCGATATGGCAGCATGGCGTGGGGCCCGGCCTCATATGTAGGCGATCACATCCATTTCCACCAGCGAATCGCCCGGTATCCCGCCCGCCGCGGCGATGGTGGTGCGCACCGGCGGCTCCTCGCCGAACCGGCCCTGAAACACTTCGTTCATGGCCTTCCAGTCCTTTATGTCGTTCAGGAAGACGCTGCATTTCAGCACCTTCTCCATGGACGAGCCGGCGTTCTCCAACACCTTCTGAATCTCGTCCAGCACGTGCGCCGTGTGCGCCTTGATGTCGCCCGGAAAATGCGCGCCTATGCCCGAGATGAAAAGCAGATTGCCGTAGGAAACCGCGCCGTTGAACAGCGGCGTCTTCGTGGGCTTCTCGCCCCTGTAGTAGACCTTCTTCTGCGGTCCCGATTGCGCTTTAGCGGCCCCGCCCGCGGCCGCCGCCAGGGCGCCTCCACGAATGAATGCCCGCCGGTTTGAGTTGCTCATATTCCTCCAGTCACACGTCGAGAAATTACCTCGCGATTTCCGCAAGGCAAGCGTTGAGTATAACTTAGCGCGCAGCGCGTGTGTTTGAGAGAGCCTCCGCTCGCGGCCTGGCGCGTACACTGGTGGCGTTAGGTGTTTTGCGTTGGCGTTTTTTGTGGACCCCCCGGGCTCTTTATGGGCCCGGGGGTTTTTTTGAGGAGGTAAGAATTGTCTGCCCGCAAGCTTGTATTCGCCGCACTGGCCGTCCGTTTGGCGGTTCCGCTGCTGGCCGGCCCCATCCTGACCACCATCCAGGATGTGATCTATAACGCCAACGGCACTCCTTACAACGGATTTGCCGTGATTACGTGGACGCCTTTCATAGCGGGCGACACAACTCAGATAGCCACGCAATCGGTGACG
>DATKFU010000109.1:0-10819 GCA_035511215.1 Bryobacteraceae bacterium
GGAGGAAAAAGATCGCGGGATTCAATGTCCAGCGGTTCCTGCCACAGGACCGCTGGCCCGCCACTGGTACTTTCTTCCCGCGCAGCCCGCTTTTCTTTGACGGCCGCGGATGTGAGCGGCCTGGGAACGACCGATATGAAGACGAATAAGGCTGATAGGATAGCGGGCGGGCTCTTCCTCACATACATAGGCAACCCCTTTTCACCGAACGGCGACTTAACTGCAACCGATATCTAGCAGGACCGTTACCAGAGTGCGGGAGCACTCAATGAAGAATGCAACTATTAGTACAGCCCGACGATGGAATCCGGCTATTGATTAAAGCTATTGTTAAGGCCTCGCGTACGGTCAAGATCGTCATCTTCCGGTTCGACCAGAGAGAAATCGAACAGGCCTTGGCGAATGCCGTCGCGCGCGGGGTTTCCGTCCACGCACTGATCGCTCACACTAACCGGGCTGGGGAAGAGAACCTGAGAAAACTCGAGATGCGCCTGCTGGCGGCTGGAGTTACAGTGGCGCGCACCGCCGACGATCTTGTGCGTTACCACTCAAAGATGTTGTTAGTGGATGGACGCGAGCTATACCTTTTAGGTTTCAATTGGACTCACTTGGACGCCGAGCACAGCCGCAGCTTTGGCGTGGTCACCCGAAGTCCGGCGCTGGTGAAGGAAGCGGAACGGCTCTTCGCGGCCGATGTCGAGCGTCGTGCATACGAACCGGGCTCCAAGGGCCTGGTGGTCAGTCCGGTGAATGCGCGCCGGCTGCTGTCCGATTTTCTTAAAGGCGCGAAGAAGCGGCTGCTGGTTTACGATCCGAAGATCAGCGACCCGGCCATGATCGGGCTCCTCGAGCGGCGCTGCCGGGCCGGCGTCGACATCAAGATTCTAGGCCGCATGACTCACAGGATTCCCGGAGTGGAGGTACGCAAGCTAGCCCCCATGCGGCTGCACACGCGCACCATGATACGGGACGGCAATCTGGCCTTCATCGGCAGCCAGAGTTTGCGGGCGCTCGAATTGGATGCCCGGCGGGAGGTCGGCGTCATCTTCCGCGATCCCAAGATCGTGGCCAGAATCTCGCGGATATTTGCAGAGGACTGGGCCCAATCGGGACAAACCACGCGGCAGGCCGAGGATGAGGCGCCAGCGGCGAAGGTAGCCAGGAAGGTCGCGAAGCTGGTGACCAAGGATTTGCCCGAAGTAGTCCCGGTTCTGAACGGAGCCTTTAAGGCGGTAGTGGGTAACGCGATGGATGTGGAGTTGAACCCCGAAGAAGTCGAGGCAGCGGTGAAAAACGCGGTCAGGGAGGCCGTGAAGGAAGCGGTCAGCGACATGGTCCAAGAGGCTGTTGAGGACGATCGGGGAGGGCGCCAATGAAGAGGCTGAAGTGGCCGATCCTGGTTTTGTCGGGTGCCATAGCGGCGCTCGCTCAGCAGCCGCAACAGGCGAATCCGGATTCCCCGGTGGTCAAGGATTTCAGCCGGCGCGTCGCGGATTACGTGAAGTTGCACAAGACCGCGGTGTCTGAGATCCATCGTCTGAAGCCGACCAATTCACCCGCAGCGATCGCGCACTACGAGCATCAGCTTGCGCAGCGCATTCGCGCGGCGCGGCGAGATGTAGTCCAGGGCAATGTCTTCACTCCCGCGATCGAGGAAGAGTTTCGCCGGCTCATCGGTATCGCCATGCAGGGCCCGGACGCTGCGCGCATACGCGAGAGCCTGCGGAGCGCCGCTCCCGTGCAGTTCCGCGCCATTCGGGTTAATGGCGATTACCCCGCCGGCCTTCCGCTCGAATCCACACCGCCATCGCTGCTATTGAATCTTCCGAAGCTGCCGCCAGAGGTCGACTTTCGGGTAGTGGGGCACGACCTGGCGCTCCGCGACGTCGATGCAAATCTGATCGTCGATCTCATGGCGAATGCCATCCGCTAACTTTATGCGACGCGCAATCCTTCTCCTGTTCGCGATCCTGGCCAGCCTGGTGTCGGCGGAGACTCCGGAACTCAGGCTGCCGTTGAAGGCGAATTCCGTTCGTTTTGCCGTGATCGGGGACAGCGGAACCGGCGAACCAGCGCAATACGAAACCGCGGCTGAGATGGCCGCGGTCCACGACCGCTTTCCGTTCGAGTTTGCGATCATGTTGGGCGATAACATCTATGGGGGCAAAAGCCCCGCGGACTTCAAACGGAAATTTGAAGATCCTTACAAGCCCTTGCTGGATGCCGGGGTCAAGTTTTTTGCTTCCCTGGGAAACCATGACCAAACCAATGAGCGCCTTTACAAGCCCTTCAACATGGACGGAAAGCGCTACTACAACTTCAAGCGGGGCAACGCGGAATTCTTCGCGCTAGATAGCAACTACATGGACCGCGAGCAACTGGACTGGCTGCAATCGCAGCTCAGCGGTTCGCGCGCCGCCTGGAAGATCTGTTACTTTCACCATCCACTGTATTCGGACGCGCGCGCGCACGGGCCGGATTATGACTTACGGAAACTGCTCGAACCGGTGTTCCAGGCGCATGGAGTGACTGTGGTATTCGCGGGCCACGAGCACGTCTACGAGAGGCTGCAGCCGCGGAACGGCATTTCCTACTTCGTGCTGGGAAACTCGGGGCAACTGCGCTATCACGACCTCAGGCCGTCCGCGGAGATGGCCGAGGGCTTCGACACGGACCGGACGTTCGGGCTGGTTGAAATTGCCGCGAGCCAGTTCTACTTTCAGGTTATATCCCGGACCGGGGAAACCGTGGATTCAGGTGTGCTGGAGCTAACCCAATAGTTGCGCGCGGCAGCAAACCGCGGTAGAGTGTCGAAGGGGTAAGTAGGAGCATATGCCACGCGTAACACTTTTGACATACGCACCGGTCGCGGTGCTGATCGCCGGGTGCGCCAGCGCCCAATCGACACTGGCGGTTCCGGCCACATCCAACATCTTCGCCGCCGGACAGAGTGTCGCGTTTAGCGGCACATTGCCTCCGGCAGTCACCTTCACTGCCGGATCGGTCGAAGCTGTCACGGTTGTAGCAATCGGGAAGATCACTTTGGGCGCGGGCGAACCTTACTCAGGTCCCCCTGGCATTCCATTCCCGGGTGGAACCGACCTGAGTTCGATTGACGGGATATCGGGCATCATCGCGCTGGACCGGGGCTTCTTCCTGACCGGTGTGTTCCTGGACGATTCGGTTCCGGCAGGCAGCGGGCCGCCCATCCTGAACTTCACCGGGGCGGAGGATTTCCTGATACTGAGACCCCAGTTGTTCCAGACCTTTTTTTTGTAGGCAACGGCCTGGTGGCGACCGGCGGGAGCCCGAACCTCGTTTCTAAGATCTTCTATGTACCCCAAGGCGCCACGCGTTTATTCCTTGGGATTTCGGATGGATGCGAACTTTCCGGCGGCCCTCCGGGCTGCTATGACGACAACGTCGGCGAATTCAAAGCAAACGTTGTGCTGCACCCGTTTACCAACCAGCCTGCCTCCAAGTAGCGGCGGGCAAGTATGAATGAATAAATGAACGAAGCGGCCTACGAGGCCGCTTGCAGGCTGCGAGCCTGGCTGCGAGCCTGCCCCACATGAACAGTCCTGCACCACACCTGACTTTTCGCGACGTGTTGAACATCCGTTCCGTGCGGCGGCTGTGGCTGGCACAGCTTGTCAGTATCTTCGGCGACTTTCTGGCGATCTTCGCAGTCTTCAGCCTGGTCACATTTCAACTCCACGGGACAGCTACGCAGGTGAGCATGATTCTGGTCGCTTACATGCTGCCGCTGGCGGTGGTCAGCCCGTTGGCTGGGGTCTACGTCGACAAGTGGAACGTGAAATGGACCATGATTGCGAGCGACCTGGTGCGCGGCGTTCTGGTGCTGGTGCTGGTGTTCGTGCGCGACCTCAATGCATTTACATCATCTTTCTGGCGCTGAGAACGGTGTCGAGCTTCTTCGTCCCCGCGCAATCGGTGGCGGTCCGCGCGCTGGCGCCGGCGGCCGGATTACTAGCCGTCAACGGGCTGATGTCCCAAGCCGTACAAGGATCGCAGATCATCAGCCCGGCCATCGCTGGCCTGCTGGTGCAATGGTTCGGCGCCAACGCCTGCTTCCTTTTCGACGGTTTCAGCTTCTTCTTCTCGGCCTCCATAGTGATGACTCTCGCCATTCACCGGGTACCCTCGCCGGGCGCGGCGGCCAGTTCCGTACTGTCTTCCATGCGCCAGGGATTCAGCTTCATTTTCACGCATGCTGCCATCTCGTTCGTGATTCTGGCGATGACCGCAGGCATGTTCGCGGTGCGCTGCTTCGGCGCCCTGCTCTCCGTTTACGTGCGCGACGTGCTGCTTTCGAACGCGGCCCTGTTCGGAACACTGAACTCGCTGATCGGCGCCGGGATGATTATCGGCACGCAATTCCTGCATCGCGTGGCATCCCGGGTTCCGCAGCAGTTTCTAGTGATCTACGGACTTGGCGGAATGGGAGTGGCGGTGCTTGTCACCGCCTCATTCGACAAAATCGCCACCACCGCCATCGGCATGCTGGGGCTGGGGTTCTGCCCCGCATTTATCATGGTGCCCTCGCAGACACTGTTACAGCAGGAGACGCCGCACGCTTTGCTGGGCCGGGTGATGAGCAGCCTGATGTCACTGCTGGCCATGTCACAAGTGCTGGCCATGTTTGTGGCCGGCCCGGTGGCGCAGCAGTTGGGCATTCGGAAGCTCTACTTCGGGAGCGCCGCACTGTTGGGGATCGTCGGCGCAGTGGGTTATGCTTGGCTGCGTAAGCCCAAGGAGAATGCATGTCTCGAAACGTCACATCCTTCGTGATCCCGCTGCTGCTGTGGCCGGCCGCCGCCCGATGCCAACTGGTGGAGGATTACAATCCGCCCAAGGCCAACTGCTGCCTGGCGGGCTTCGCGCACAGCCTGGCCGACCAACTGCAGGACTGGAGTCAGCTGGGCCGCTATCATCAGGACAACGAGCGGGTAAAGGGTCTGCCTGCCGGTCCGCGCCGCGTCGTGTTTCTGGGCGACTCCATTACGGACGGTTGGAAGCTCGGCCAATCCTTTCCGGACAAGGCCTATGTCAATAGGGGTATCGGCGGCCAGACGACCCCGCAGATGCTGGTGCGCATGTATCCGGACGTGATCGACCTGAAGCCCGCCGCGCTGATTATCCTGGCCGGGACCAACGATATTTCGCGGAATACCGGACCGGAGACCATCACCATGATCGAGGAGAATTTCCAGGCGATGACGGAGTTGGCGCAGGCCCACGGCATCAAGGTAATCCTGTGCTCGCTGACTCCGATTAGCGATTACACGAAGAACAAGCAGACAGTGGCGCGCCCGCCGGCGGATATCCTGAAACTGAACGCGTGGCTGCGGGAGTATGCGGGCAAGGTACACGCCGTGTTTGCCGATTACTACACGGCGACCGTCGATGACAAGGGCATGTTACGCGAGGGTTACTCGGACGACGGGCTGCATCCTAACTTGAAAGGCTACGAATTGATGGCGCCGGTGGCCGAGTCAGCAATCGAAAAAGCCTTGCATTAACATGCGCGGCGGCGCAGGCGTCTCGCCCGCCAGGATGCTCCGCAGGCACGCGTGGCCTTCGCGGTGAAGTGTGGCCGTATCCACGCCTTCGTAAAGCGGGAGATAGCGCTCGATCTTGCGCAGGGCTTTGCGCAACTGCCGCTCGGCGCCCAACGGATTCCGGCGCTGCTGATGATAGAAGGCCACGGCAAAGTGAATCAGGGCCTGCAGGAAGAGACGGTGCGGGCCTTGCATCGGGGTCCACAGTTCTTCCAAGACTTCGTGACACTCGAAGAACGCGCCGGCGCCATATAGCCGGATGCCGCGGAGATACAGCGGCTCGCCCGTCAGAGTTACCCGGTCTGTTGCGCTTTGTACCATTGCAGTGTGAGCCGTAATCCCTCTTCGAAGGAGAAGCGCGGTGCGTGGCCCAGCTCGGCGGCGGCGGAAGTGACATCAGCCTGCGAATCGTGCACGTCGCCGGCGCGCGGAGGACCGTAAGTCGCCGGAATAGTCACGCCCTCGATTTGCTGTACCAAGCGCCATGCCTGGTTGAGCGTAATGCGGCCGCCATTGCCGCCATTGTACAGCTTGCCTGAAACTCCCGGCGCACGGGCGGCCTTTAGATTCAAATCCACCACGTCATCGACGTAAGTGAAGTCGCGGGATTGTTCGCCGTCTCCGAATATGGTGGGCGAACGCCGCTCCACCGCGGCTTTGATGAAGATAGACAGGACGCCGGAATACTGACTGGAAGGATCCTGGCGCGGGCCGAAGACGTTGAAGTAGCGCAGTGACACGGTCTCGATACCGAAAGTTTCCGCGAAGATGCGGGCGTAATATTCGCCGACCAGCTTTTGCAGGGCATAGGGCGACTTGGGCCGGGGCGTCATGGTCTCGACTTTCGGGAGAACGTCGGTGTCGCCATAAGCCGACGATGACGCGGCGTAGACCAGCCGCCGGACGCCGCCCGCGGCAGCCGCGCGCAGCACGTTGAACGTGCCGTCGATATTGATTTCGTGCGAGGGGACGGGATCGTTGATGGAGCGGGGCACCGAGGGGATAGCGGCTTCGTGAAAGACCACATCGGCGCCCTTCAGGATGCGGGCAACCTCGCCGTAGTCGCGAATATCGGCGCGCTGCAAGTCGATCGAGGAACGCACTTCGGCGAGGTTCTCCTCGCGGCCGGTGAGGAAGTTATCCAGCGCGACGACATGGCGCGCGCCTTCCTGCAACAGACTTCGCACGATGGCGGAGCCGATGAAGCCCGCGCCTCCGGTAACGACATATTTGTTCATTCGGTTTCCAGATAGCGCAAGGATTCGGTGGCGACGGCTTCGGCGCCAGGCGTGAAGTCGAAAGCTTCGAGTGAGACCCAGCCCGGATACGCGCGGCTGCGCAACACATCGAAGACCCGCTTGAAATCGTAGGTCCCGGTTCCGGGATGGCGGCCATCCAGCTCGTTCACGTGAATGTGGCGGATCAGATCGTAGTAACGTTCGACCAGCGCGGCATGCGGCTCGGTTTCGTCGATGGCATTGTGACAGTCGAACATGGTGCGGACGGCGGGACTATCGATCTGGCGCACGAGCGCGGCAGCTTCGGCGAGCGAGGTGACCACATCGCACTGGGCCAGGGGCAAAGCCTCTACCAGAATTGTAACTCCGTTTTGGCCGGCGTGCGGGGCGACGCCGGCGAGACCATCGACGAAGTGGCGGGTAGCATCGGCGCGGCTGAGTCCGCCGGTAGTAGCGCGCTGCCGGGGCGAGCCGAAGACCAGGATGCCCTGGGGGCCGAGATCGGCGCAGAGGTCGATCAGATGGCGGATGTGCTGCCAACTGCGGCCGCGCAGGGCGGCATCGGGTGTGGTGACATGCAGCCCCTGAGGGCTGACCATGAGCCAGTGCAGGCCGACGAACTGCAAGCCCTCGGAGGCGATGATGTCGCGGCATTCGCTGCGGCGCGCGGGCGGGAAGGCGGCGGGATCTCCAGCGAGAGTGAACGGGGCGATCTCGATGCCGCTGTAACCGGTCTTACGGATGGCGCGGCACGCATCGGCGAAGGCCCAGTGCTCGAAGACCTCGTTGCAGATGGCGTGGCGGAGGCGGTGCGGCATCGAGCCTCCATTGTAATGGGTGGACGCGGCGGGCCTGGCGCAGGGTCGC
The DNA here is from genome assembly GCA_035511215.1 of Bryobacteraceae bacterium. Lineage (GTDB taxonomy): Bacteria > Acidobacteriota > Terriglobia > Bryobacterales > Bryobacteraceae > Bog-159. The sequence continues at coordinate 7,688 of DATKFU010000109.1, forward strand.
CGGAATTATGGAAATGATGTTGCATCCGGTTACATCCGCATTGGTGATGGATGGAAAGGGAGGACTCGGGGATGCCGGGGGCGGGGAGCGGAGCCGGGGACGCCGCGGGCGCGGGGGCCGGATAAAGACGCGCTATGCGCGTTGGGCGCCCTGCGAGGCCGCCGCAGGCACGAGTCTGCCCCACTGAAGGGCAGAGCTACTAAGTGTCTTGTTCTGTATGCGTTTGAGGCAGGTTTTTGTGTTACGCCTTCAACGCCGGCCCTGTAATCGCGCAGTGTGGAATACATGTTACAACGAAGCGGGCGTGTGCTAATATCCCGAAACGAGGAATTATGCGGACCATTTTTTGGATAACCCTTAGCTCGATGTTAGCGTCGCAGGTTCTGGCGGCGCCGATCGCCGTCATTCCGAACGGCGGCGCCAGCGTAGGAAGCTTAAGCGTCATCAACCCAGCCACGGGCGCGGTGGAGCGTTCTCTGTGACGGCCATCGCGCCCACCGGCAGCCGAATTACAAATGACAGCTTCGCAATCGCGAACACAGGCGACAGTGCCGCGGTCTTGGGCTTGCAGCAGAACTCGGTTTCCGCGGTGTATATCCTATCTGTTGTGAACCTGAGTACGGGGCGCATTACAGGGCAACTAGAGCTTCCATTTGTGCCGCGGCAAGGGCCTGTTATGGTCGCCGCGAACCCTAAAGCGAGCGTTCTGTATCTCGGGTATGTCGATTCGAACTCCAACTTCCGCATCCTGGCGATCAATCCCACCACGCTGCAGGTGGCCGGTGAGGCGAACCTGGGCGCCAGCGGCGGCTCGTCCATGACCGTCTCCCCGAATGGGGAAGCCATCTATCTCAGCGGATACCCTTATGCCGCCGTGACGGCGGTCCAGGCGACCAATCTGAAACCGATAGGCACGGTTCCACTGGCCGACCAGTGGTACGCAGCCGTTTCTCCCGATAGTGCGACGCTATATGTCGCGGCCGGCGACTATCCTGACATAGCCGTGACCGTAATCAATACCGCCACGCTCCAGGTGACGCAAACCGTTCCCCTTGCCGGCGTAAGTGTTGTTTTCGGGCTCGCGATTTCGCCCGACGGATCTCAGCTCTATCTGCCAGGTCAGGCGAATTTTCAAGGCACAGACATATACACGCTGGATCTCTCTACCCAAGCCTTGGAGGCCGTACCGGCCATCGTCATCGGCAACATCGCCGCTTCGCCGGACGGCACAGTGTATGTTGGGAACGGATCGGGGGTGGTGGTCTTCGATCCGGCTTCGCAGTCGGTGACGGGGACATTATCAGCCTATAGCAGCGGCTCCTTTGCGCTGAACTCCACGGGGAATCAGCTCTACTACCTGAATCAGCAGAGTTCAACGTTGGCTGCGACCGCTCCGCCTCCTCAGCCAACCGTCCTTGGCGCAGCCCCGACCGGGTTCCTTGATAGCGCCGCTTACGACGGGATAAACAACGTTCTTCTGGCGGCGGACACCGCCAATAACATTGAGGTGCTGGACGCCAGTACTTTCGCACCCGCCGGGCATATTTTTCTTCCGAATTTGAACTCTACGATTCCCTACTTGACTGCCAGCGGCGGTTCCGGATTTGTCATCTATGTTCCGAACGCGGCTCCCGCAGTGTTGCGGTTCGATCCGGTCTCGCTCAAGGCAACCGGAAATGTGGCTTTTCTGGACAATGAGGCTGACGATCTCATCTTTTTCTCGCAACCAGTGATGAGTGGAAGCACGCTGTATGTGCCCCTCCAGGCCAGCTTTAACGGCGGCCCGGCCGGGTTTGCCGGCAGCGCCAACGCCCCCGCGACAAGCGCACCAAACAGTGCTGTTGCCGTTATCGATACGCTCCAGATGAAACGCGTGGCATTGTGGCCGTTCCCAGGACTGCCCCTGTTCGGCATGGCCCCAGGAAGCAGTGTGGCCTACGCGGTGGTTCTCGTAGGGTCCACACTCGATCTGGACCAAATCGATGTGAGCACGGGCAAGATCACCTTGCAGGCGAAGATACCGGGCAGCGGGGGGGGGCACGTACTCGAACCCGGCGGTTTCGCCGGACGGCAGCACCATCTATTTCTCGGCGGACAATACGCTTTACACGTTCAATGCGCAGACTCTCGCCATGACTAATACGGTGACCGGCATCGGTCTCACCAGCCTGACGGTCAGTCCGGATGGTAATTACCTGTACGGCGGCACCCCCGTTCCATGCGAGAGATGCGCTGAAGAGATAGTTTCTACGTCCTCGCTGCAGGTGATCGGGACGATACCCTTGTCCACGGCATACCCGGAGCCTGTTTTGTTTCTTGGCAATTGAGGGCAACAACATACTGTGAAGTGCGGGTGCTGTCTTGTGACGCGCTGGCGCGTTGGCGGCCTGCGAGGCCGCTGCAAGGCTACGAGCCTGCCCCACTCACAGGTTAAGCACTGTACAATTAGGCTCTAGGTGCGATGCGCAAACGAATTAAGATTTTCGCCGTGGTGGCCGGCTGCGCGGCCAGTTTGTTCGCCGAGAAGCTGACCGTGCCGCTCTGGCCGAACTTAACGCCGGGGAGTCCGCCGAATGCGGCGCCCGAGATGGATACGACAACCGCGAAAGACAACCTTATCGCGGGCAAGCCGCTTATCCGCCTCGGCAACGTTTCAACTCCCACTCTCACGGTCTACACTCCACGCGACAAGAATACGGGAGCCGCGGTGGTTGTTTTTCCAGGAGGTGGCTACCGCATTCTGGCGATGGACCTGGAAGGGACCGAGGTGTGCGACTGGCTCAACTCGACAGGCATCACCTGCGTCCTGGTGAAATACCGCGTGCCCGACTCAGGGCCTTACCCGAAATCGTCCGCTGCATTGCAGGATGCGCAGCGTGCTGTGGGCATCGTGCGCGCTCGATCCGGCGAGTGGCACATCGATCCGCGTCGAATCGGCGTTCTTGGCTTTTCTGCCGGCGGCCATCTTGCTGCTGCGCTCAGCACTCACTTCGATCGCCGGCTCTATGATCCGATTGACGCCGCCGACGGGCTGAGCTGCCGACCCGACTTCGCCGTGATTATCTATCCTGGTTATCTGGCGCTCGCGGACAAGAACTTCGCTCCAAATCCCGACATTCCAGTGACCGATCA
>DATKFU010000110.1:0-2654 GCA_035511215.1 Bryobacteraceae bacterium
TGGGACGGCGAAGGGTTTGTCCGAAGGATTGGGAACCGGTGATCTCCCCGACGGAACGCGAAACGGTCCGGGACTTGCGGCGCGCGGAGGCAACCCGGGCGGCTATTTTGGACCTGGCGCCGGCCAGGGGCCGCTACACCACTATGTGTTCGAATTTTATGCGCTGGATACGAAGCTGGACCTGCCCGCTAACACGACGCGCGACGAGTTGCTGAAGGCCATGGATGGCCATGTGATTGGCAAAGCGGCTTGGTATGGCCGTTTCCATGCGCAGCCCCAGTAGAGAATAGCTCAACGATTATGCGAAGAAGTCTAACGCTATCCGCACTTCGCACGTCTTAGTTTCAGCCATACTGGTCAAGTCCGCGTAGTGGGACGTTCTCATGGAGAGACTTACAATAGTTTGGGAGGTAAGAGGATGAATCGACGCACAGCAATGGGTTCGATGGCAGTCATGGTGGGAGGGGCCGCTTCGGTGCGAGTGGCTAGCGCCGCCGACAAAGAGATCGAGATTCTGGTGGACCATTGGACGAAATCGAAGGCTCTCACGCTGAAGGTGGCCGAGGCGATGCCAGAGGCGAACTACGACTACAAACCCTTTCCCGACGCACGCACCTTCGGCGGAGAACTTGTGCATTTGGGACAGGCCGAAGGGTTCTACCTGGGCCAGTTCGGCAAGGGTAAAGCTCCGGCCCCGCCGGCCGGAGATACCAGTAAGGCCGCCACCGTGAAATATCTCACCGCGTTGTTTGACTGGAGCATCAGCATCGTGGGACAACTGAGCACTGCCGACCTGACCAAGCCCTTCGGCAGCGGAAAGGGAGCTCCCATGACTGGCCTGGATCTGCTCTACGCAGCGATGATCCATACGGCGCACACGCGCGGCTACACCGAGATGTTTCTCCGCAACAAGGGCATTGTGCCTCCTACGTACGCGGTCTGATTTGCCTCCTCGCGTCACGGTTGGTCGCGTAGGGTTGCGGGCTTTTGCCGCCTCAGGACCGGCGACCTACCCTGTCGTTCGGCGCGCGCCGTCTTTGGCGCTACGAACGATGTGTTCGGACGCACGGAATGCGAGTGCCTCGATGGTCAGGGTTGGGTGATTACGCCCGCCCGTGACCAGATTGCTGCCGTCCACGATGAACAGGTTGGGCACATCGTGGGCCTGGTGATACTTGTCCACCACGGACGTCTTGGGGTCGTTCCCCATCCTACAGGTGCCGCGGTTGTGCGCGCCGCCGCGAGCTTCGCTCACCGGAGGCGCCCAGACTTTCTTGGCTCCTGCCGCCTCTAGAATCTCGATCGACTTCTGGCGGAAGAACTCCATGTTCTTTTTGTCGTCGGCGTGGGCCGACGATGTGATGCGCATGGCCGGGAGACCCCAACCGTCCTTCACGTCGGGATCCAGATCGATGCGGTTCGTCTCCAGGGGCAACTGCGTGACGAATGAAGTGATCGTCATCCGGTGGTTCGCCTCTTCTCTGAGCGCCTTCTTGTATCCCGCGCCCCAACGGGGGGCTTCCGGAGACAACCCTTCCAGGCCGAGTTCGAGCGGTGTCAGATAGCCGCGGGCGGTCATCCGGCCACCGCCATAGAAGCCGCGCTTGGGATCGGAATGCACGAAGTCCACGATGCCGGCGCCCGAAATAACGCCCTTGTACTCGTTCAGCGGATGTTCGAACAGCGCGCCAACGCTCACCGTATTGCCGAACATCACATGCTTTCCGACCACACCGTTCGAGTTCGCGAGGCCGTCCGGAAAACGGGCAGACTTCGACATCAGCAGCAGGCGGGCTGACTCGGAGCCGTTGGCGGACAGGATCACCGCCTTTGCTCTTTGGCGAACCTCGCGCTTCTGGGCATCGAAATAGATGACGCCGGTGACACGACCGCTGTTATCGACCGAGATCTCGCGCACGTAGCTCTTCACGCGAATTTCGCAGCGGCCGGTTTTCTCGGCAATCGGCAGCACGGTGACCGCCGAACTGGATCGCGCTCGCACTTGGCAACCATAGCCCGAACAGATGCCGCAATTGACGCACGCGGCACGCCCCATATACGGCTTGGTGATGATCGCGAGAGGTCCGGGAACGACGGTCAATCCGAGTTTGGCCGCTGCCGTATTAAATAGCGCGCCTGAGCTTTTGAGGGGCACCGGCGGTACCGGATAGTCCTTTGTCATGGGCGCGACGAACGGCGAATTCACGCGCAGACCGGATATGCCCAATTCCCATTCGGCCTGCGTGTAATAAAGTTCCAGCTCCTCGTAAGTGATCGGCCAGTCCGCCATGCCGGTGCCCGAAGGGATCGTCGGATCGTGGGATGTTTCGCGGAATTCATACGGCAGGTGCCGCCAGCTGCTGCCGCCGTAAGTGACCGTGCCGCCGCCCACCACGCAGCCGTAGCTGTGGCTACCTGGAACAGCTTTCGTTTTGTCGTTCGGCCGGAAGGTATTGCGCTGCTGAGCCGGGTCGCTCATCAACCGATCGTCATCGTTCGCGTTGCGGCCCAGCCATTCGTCCTTGTTGTACTCGTGCTCGCGGCCGTACTTGCCCCAACTCCCCTGCTCCAGAACCACCACCGAAAAGCCGGCCACCGATAGCTGCTTGGCCATGATTCCCCCGGCCGCTCCTGAGCCGATGACAATGCCTCCC
>DATKFU010000111.1:0-12940 GCA_035511215.1 Bryobacteraceae bacterium
GGGAGGCATGGACACGTCGATTCGATCAAGACCTACACACTGGTTTTCCTGTCGTTGCTGATTCTGACTGCGGCCACCACAGCGGTGGCCACTATCGACCTGGGAGCGCTTAACGTCGTAATGGCTCTCTTCATCGCGGTAGTGAAGATGCTGCTGGTGGCGCTGTTTTTCATGCACCTGCGCCACAGCACCATTTTGACCAAAGTAGTGGTGGGCGGCGGAATGCTGTGGCTGGGCATCCTTCTTGTGTTCAGCTTGGCCGATTTCGTCACGCGCGGCTGGCTGCCGGTGCCCGGGAAGTAGCTGGTATTTCACCTTCCAGTGGGGCAGGCTCGCAGCCTGCCGGGCCATGGCGCATTCACACGTCTTGCGATCCCTTGGGCCCAATGAAAACAAACACCCAACGGCAATCGGCAGACCGGGATACCACCGTCGCCGTGCTATACCTCGGTTGGGAAGGGTCCGGCACTTCGCCTAACTAACCGCGCTCTGCCGGTCCGCCTGTCCGATCCTTGACAACTGAATACACCAGCGGCCAACAGGTCCGGGTCGCTGCGCCATCTGGCGTCCACTAAGGCTCCAAATGTCCCGAGATGTTACACGAATCGGCCTTTTCCATTGCCGCAACCCGGCACGGCCCATGCCCCAACATGCAACCTAGCACAGCAACCTATGAAGATTACCGAACGGACATGAGAGCTACCAAACGAACCCAAATCAGAGTTACCGAACGAACCCAATTGGAACTACCAAACGAAACAATCCCAGGCGTGATGCAGCAATCGGGCTGGTGAGGGCGGCCGAGTTAGCGAACCCGGGCCACCAGATCCGCCGCCGCCCCGCGCCAATCCGGGAATCGAAACTCGAACCCGCCGCTCATCAGCCGGCCCGGAATTACCCGCCTGCTCTTCAGAATGAGTTCCGTCTCCGTGCGCATCAACGCCGCGCCTACTTCCAACATCCATCTCGAAGCGGCCAGTCCGAATCGAGCTCCCCAAGCCTCGCGCAGGCTGCGCATGAAATCGCGGTTCCGCAGCGGATGCGGCGCGCAAACGTTCACCGCGCCCTCGAAGTCCGCATGCGCGATCAGCTACTCGATGGCCCGGATGAAATCCAGGTAATGTATCCACGAGACGAACTGTTGGCCCGATCCAGCCTTTCCGCCCATGCCGGCGCGCACCAGCGAAAGCAAGGTATCGAAGATGCCGCACTTGCCCGGACTCATCGTCATGGCGCTGCGCAACGCAATCCTGCGCGTGTGCGGCGTAGCGGCCGCGAAGAAAGCCTGCTCCCAACGCGTGGCCACGTCGATGCTGAACCGCCATGTGGCCGGCGCGTCCGGCTCGGTTCCGCCCAGTTCGCCTGTAGCTTCGTCCATGGGCTGGTCCAGGGAGTGCCGATAGATCGTGGCCGTGCTCGCGTTCATCCAGATCGCCGGCGGGTGTGCCGCTTCCGCGATGGCGCGCCCCACCGCCTCGGTCGCGCCAATGCGGGATTGCAGAATCTCGCGGCTGTTTCGCCGGTTGTAACGGCAGTTCACGCTGCGGCCCGCCAGGTTAACGACCACATCCGCGCCTTCCAGTTCCTGGCGCCAGTGGCCAGTGTCGCGGCCGTTCCAGGGAACGGTCCGCCATGGCGCGCTCCCTGGCTGACGCGAGAGCACGATGACCGCGGTGGCCCGCGCCGTGGAAATGCGCGGCCAACACCTGGCCGACCTGGCCGCTGCCGCCTGGAATGACAATCTTCACAGTTCCTCTGTCACCGTGTCCATCAGGTCCGCCACCATCCGCCGCACCGGGCGCATCAGGGGGAACGCTGTCAGTTTGACCAGGCGCTCCACAATCGCCCCGCTTTTCGCGACCAACGTGCGCGTGCGCGCCTGTGCCGGCGAACGGTCGTAGATCCAAAAAAGGATCAGCCCCATTTGGTACATCCACAAGATCCGCGGAAGGTGCGGTTCCAAGTCGCGCGCCACCCGGATGCCGCTCGACTCCAGCACGCGCGCAAACGACGCCACATCCCGCTCCCGGATCGGGCGGGTCCTCTCACCGAACGGCGAGAGCGGATGGTCGGGATCGGCGTGCGCCGCCAACGCTCCCAACAGCCGCCGGTTCGGCTCGAAATATTGCAGCTTCACCTCCAACAGCGCGCCCAACCCCTCTTTCAGACGCTTCGCGCCAGCCAGCGCCTGTTCGATCAGCGGCTCCAGATCCTGCTGGGACTGATCGTAGAACGCCAGCACGATGGCGTCCTTCGAGTCGAAGTAGTAATATGCGGCCCCGGTCGCCACCCCGGCCTCGGCGGCGATCTCGCGCATGGTGGTCTCCTCGAATCCCTGGCGCCGGAACAGTTCCATGGCGGCGTCCAGAATCCGTGCCCTCGTCTCCGCGCTCTTGGCGTTCATTATTCGAGCACCTTGCCCAGCGGCGCATTTTCCGGACTCCAACCGCCTCCGGCAAAGCCGGCGCGCGCGTGCCCGGAACGCTCTCTCCCCCGCTTCCGCAGCTGGTGGAAGGCGAAGAGTACGACGAAGTGCGTGATGCCCAGCACCACCAGCGCGCCGCCAACCTTGTCCTTGACCTTTTCGATCGTCATCTGCGCGTTCTCCGGGCTGGCGGACGCGCTCATGCTCAACGTCAGGTAGCCTAGGTTGACCAGGTAGAAACCGATCAGCAGCAGCCGCTTTGCCGCTTCTCCCAGCTTCGCGTCGCCCCGGAAGGCGTCAGCCAGCAACAGCCTGCCGTTGCGCCGCAGCATGCCGGCCACCCAGACTGTCAGCGCCAGGCCGATCGCCGGATAGGCGGCGTACGAAATCACAATAGACATTCCCCTCCTCGCTTTCTGAACGCGTTCAATTTGAACGTGTTCAATTCCAGATTACGGCGAATTAGGCGCGTTGTCAAGAAAAATCTGAACGTGTTCAAAATGAGCCGTGGCGCCCGCACTGATGCGTGGATAGTTTGGATGCGCATTCTGGCGGGGAGCCTGTCCTCATGGCCCTGCGGGCCACCAAATCTTGATGAAACCGAATGTGGGGCAGGACTCCAGTCCTGCGGCCGACGTCCATGTCGGCCTCCGGGTCCTGGAGGACCCGCGCAGGACTGGAGTTCCTGCCCCACTCGGTGTTTTCGACGGAGCCCTATGCCACCCGATCCATCTCCAGAAATTCCCGCACGTGCGGATGATCGGACTTCGCCAAATCCGCCGGCGGACCGAAAAATATCACCCGGCCTTCAAACAGAAACACCACCTGGTCGGCCACCTTGTACATCAGGTCCAGGTCGTGCGTCACCACGATCGACGTCAGCCCCAGTTGCTTCTTAAGGCGCAGCATCAGGTCGCTGAGGTGGTCCGACATAATCGGGTCCACCATCGTGGTGGGCTCGTCGTACAGCACGCATTGGGGCTGCGCCGCCAGCGCCCGGGCGATCGCCACGGCCCGCTTATAGCCCATCGAAAGATCGGCCGGATAGGCATTCTTCGCTTCCAGAATGTCCACCATCGACAGCAGCCCATTCACCACGTCCTCTTTATTACGCTCGTTGTAATCCTCGCGCAACTCAAGCGAGAACAGGACGTTTTGGCCCACCGTCAGCGAGTCGAACAGGGCGCCCGACTGGAATACCATGGTCACTTTCTTGCGAATGCGGCGCAATTCCGGCTCCGTGAAATCCGTGATATCTTCGTGCGCCACGATCACCCGGCCGCTATCGGGTTTCAGGAAACCCATGATGTGAGAAAGAGTTACGGACTTGCCCACGCCGCTGCGGCCGATGATCGCCACCGTCTGCCCGGCGTCCACGTGAAAGTTGGAATCGACTAAAACAGGCTTGTCGAACGTCTTATGAACGTGACGGAATTCAATGTAATGCGGATATTGGTCCGTGGGTGTCATGCTGGCAGCTGCGCCGACAGGCACGCTAACGGGCGGGCTAGCGGGCATGGTAGCCAGCCCATTCCTCGGGGGTATTGACATTCTCGAACCAGGCTGCATCGTCAACCGGCCAGCGCGCCACTTCCAGACCGGCCAGCGCATCTGTGACCTTTCGCACGCCCGCTTCCAGCGCGGCGCGCAGGGCCGTCAGGCAGCGCCGGTGATAGACCGCGCTCAGCGGTTCCAGACGTCCGGAAGGGCCCGCAGGCACCAAGGCGTCGGCGTTCACGCGTTCCGCGGCGTCCAGCAGGCCGCGCAGGAATTCGGCCGAAATAGCGGGCATGTCGCAGGCCACCACCAGGTTCCAATCGGCGGCGGTGTTGCCCAATGCGGTTTCGATACCGCCCACCGGCCCCGCTCCAGGGCTGCGGTCCGGCAGCACTGCATAGCCCAAATGCCCGTATTTTTGTGGATTTCCAATCAAAGTGACCGATCCGGCGGCCGCCTCCACCGCGGCTGCCACATGCCCTGCCAGAGCGCCGTCGCGAAACGGCAGCAGGGCTTTGTCCCTGCCCATGCGGGAGCTTTTCCCGCCCGCCAGTACGAACCCGGCCTTGCTCACAGAGAAATGATAACATTGACAGTAAGGGCGACTCTGGCGCGCAGCGGTCTATTCTCTGTAAAGGACTAAAACAATACCGTGCGAAAATGTTTTATAATGGTTGGCATGTGCGGCGTCGCAGCGGTCTTAGAAGGCGCAGGTGCGCCGGCGGTTTCGCCGGTTGTATCGCCGGTTGTATCGGTGGTCCGGACCGATCCGCGCACGGGTCGCCTGGTGCGCACCGTGATCCGGCCGCGTCCCAGCTCTGAACCCGACGCGGCCGGCCTGCCCTCGGCTACCCCCTCTGGCCTGGCCGGCGATTGGGGAATAGCGGAGGCCGTCGACCGCATCGCCCAGCAGAACCAGCTTTCGCCGCGTCTGATCCATTCCGTCATTCAGGCGGAGAGCAACTACGATCCGTACGCAGTCTCCCCGAAAGGCGCCCAGGGCCTGATGCAGTTGATCCCTTCCACCGCCCGCCGATTCGGCGTATCCAATGTCTTCGATCCCGCCGACAACATCCAGGGCGGCGCGCGCTATCTGAAATATCTTCTGGCGCTGTATAAGGGCGACGAGTCCCTGGCCTTGGCGGCTTACAATGCCGGCGAAGGCGCGGTTTCCCGGTACGGCGGCGTGCCTCCTTTTCCGGAGACACAGGGCTATGTAGCCAAGGTGCGCCGACGTCTGGCCGGCAACCCCGCGGCCAAGGAAACCGGAGCGGCGCCTTCCGCTGTCCAATCAGACGATGCCCAGCCTGAGGAAACCGTACCGGCCGAGGTGCATAACCCGATTCGCGAAGTGATGGACGCGAACGGCAGGATTTACTATATTTCACATTGAACGCTAGATGAAACGCACGCTTATCCCGCTTCTCGCGCTGCTCGCGGCCAGCCCGCCGGCGCAGCTTCGCGGGGAGGATCTGCGGCAGGTGACCGCCGTGCGCTGCTGGTCGCTGAGCGAGGTCACCCGCGTGATCGTCGAGGTGAGCGGCGAATTCGAATTCCGCGCCGAGCGCGCCCACGATCCCGAGCGTATTTTCTTCGATGTCGAACACTCGCGGCCACGCATCGATGGCCATCGCTTCTATTCGGCGAATGTGACCGACAAGCTGTTAAAAAAGGTGAGGGTGGCCGAGACGCAGATCGGCGTCACGCGTGTCGTGCTCGACTTGCAGGATAACGCGGATTACTCGGCGACCGAACTCTCCAACCCGGACCGTCTGGTGGTGGAGCTACGGCCCAAGGGAGGCGCCCCTCCGCCGCCTCCGCTCCCGTTGCCCGTGGTAACCCAAGCTTTACCGGCCCCGCCGCTCCGGCCGCAAGTTGTCGCACAGGCTTTACCGGCGCCCCCGGTCCTGGCGCCCGCGCCGATGTCGCGGACGGGGCCGCTCCCCGGCGCTAATCCGGTGGCCGCGGTGGCCGCGGTGGCCGGCCCGGCAATGCGCCCGCAACCGCAAACCCTGTCGGAGATCGAGCCGCCCGCGAAAACCAGCCGCACCACGGAGCGCTTCGAATCCGGGCGCGCCGCCAAGCTGGCCGGCGATGGGTCCGGCTCTCTGACGCGCGCGCTGGGATTGAAGATCCGGCGCGTGGTCCTCGATCCTGGCCATGGCGGCCGCGACGAGGGCACCTCGGGTCCCAGCGGGCTTCTGGAAAAGGATCTGGTTTTGGATGTCGCTCTGCGGCTGGGCAAGATCATCGAGTCCCGCATGGGCAGCGAGGTGATCTTCACCCGCTCCGACGATACATTCATCCCGCTCGAACGCCGCACTGCCATCGCGAACGAGAAGAAGGCCGATCTGTTCCTTTCCATACACGCCAATTCATCGTCCTATCCGCGCATCGGAGGAGTGGAAAGCTATTACCTGAACTTCACGAATGCGAAGGATTCGCTCGCCGTAGCCAGCCGCGAAAATGCCTCGTCCGATAAGTCTGTCTTTGAGCTGCGCGACCTGATTCAGCAGATCACCCTACAGGACAAGGCTGAGGAATCCAAGGAGTTCGCCGGCAGCATCCAAGCCGCGCTGTTTCCCTTTGCGGCGCGCTATGATCCGGGCATCAAGAATCGCGGTATCAAGAAAGCTCCTTTTATAGTCCTGATCGGCGCGTCCATGCCCTCCGTGCTGGCCGAGATCGGCTTCCTGAGCAATGCCCGCGAAGAAACCCTGCTCAAGAAGGCCGAGCACCGCCAAAAGTTGGCCGAAGCGCTGTATCGCGGCCTGTCCCGCTACGCGCAGAGCCTGAGTCACTTTGAAGTCGCGCAAGCCGGCGGCGAGTAGGACAGGCTGCGCGGCGTGCGCTCATCCTTGCCTTTTGTTACGCTGCTCATGGAATGACAGCCCGCCTCGCCTGCGCGCTCTTGCTATGCCTCTCCCTCGGATTGCCGGCGACGGTTTCCCAGCGGCGCCTGGAAGGCTATTCGCGCCGTATCTGGCAGACGCAAGACGGGCTGCCCGAGGAACCGGTGCAGGCCTTCGCCCAGACGCCGGACGGCTACCTTTGGATCGGCACTAGCGGCGGGCTGGTGCGTTTCGACGGCGCCGAAATGGTGGTCTTCAATCGCGAGAATACCCCCGCCCTGCGCGAGAACAGCATCTTTTGCCTGCTCGTTTCGAAGAGCGGCGATCTCTGGATCGGCACGGAGGGCGGCGGCGTAGTACGCTACCGCAGCGGGACGTTCCGGCGGTTTGCCACCGAAGAAGGTTTGTCCAATGGCTTCGTGCGCAGCGTCCTAGAAGACCACAGCGGGCAGTTCTGGGTGGGAACCGACGACGGCCTGTTTCAGTTGCAGGGAGACCGCCTGGCGCGGGTGGATGGACGTGCGGGCATACCGGTGGTGGCCGTCCATGACATCCGCGAGGATCGCCGCGGCAGGCTGTGGGTGGGCGGTTCTTCGCTGCTGATGCTGGCCGGCGGCCGCACCGTGGAGTACCGCCTGGAAGGTGGATCGAGCGCCCGCGTCAAATCCATTCTGCAGACCCGCGACGGCGTGTTGTGGGTGGGAACCGTTTCCGGTCTGGAGCGGCTGAATCCCGACGGGACGGGTAGCTTCAACCCCGTGCCGGAAGTGTCGGGCACTGTGCGCGTGCTGCGCGAAGACCGGGATGGAGCGCTGTGGATCGGCACCATCGGCGAGGGTATCTTTATATATCAGGCGGGCCGTTTTACGCGGCTCAGAGCGCCCGGCTATCTCCCTAGCGACACGGTCCTGTCGTTGCTTGAGGATCATGAAGGAAATCTCTGGGTGGGCACGCAGACCGGGCTGATGCGATTGAGCACGACGCCGGTGAGCACCTTTCCCCTGCCCGGCGCCGCGGGATCGGACTTCAGCACGATCTATCAGGATGTCGACAAGAGCCTGTGGATCGCAAGCACGCGCCTCTATCGCTTTTCCGGTCAGACCGCCAGACCGTATCGATTCGCGGGCCCGCTGGCTGGAATCCGCATTCGCAACCTGTTCCGAGACCGTACGGGTACATTGTGGGTAGGAACGGACGGGCATGGTTTGTGGCGCATCGATGGTTCGCGCAGCGTCCAGTTCACGAAGCGGGACGGATTGATCAACGATTTTATTCGGGCCATCTACCAGGGGCGCGACGGCAGCATCTGGATCGGCACCGACGAAGGCGTGAGCCGTTGGCGGCAGGGGCGCTTCACCAACTACGGGACCGAGCAGGGGCTCTGCTATTTCAGCATTCGCACTCTCACCGAAGATCGGAACGGCGATTTGTGGATCGGCACGGAACGTGGCGTGAGCCGTTTACATAACAACCGATTCGTGCAGGATGCGGTGGTCGAACAGCTGCAAGGTGAAAGAGTGTGGGCCATTCATGAGGATCCGACGGGCGGGTTGTGGCTGGGAACGCTGGGCGCGGGCCTGTTCCGCTGGAAAGACGGCAAGCTCACGGCGTACACCAGGGCGCAGGGGCTGGCGAACAACAGCATCTATCACATCCTCGAAGATCCCGCCGGTACGTTCTGGATGAGTGGGCCTAACGGCATATCCTCCGTGACGCGGCGCGATTTGGAGCGCGTGGCGGAAAGTCCTGGCGCCCGCCCGGCCGTCACGCTGTACGGCATTTCCGACGGATTGGAAACCACCCAAATGCACGGTGGAACCGAGCCGGCCGGATGTCTGGCGGCCAGCGGCGAGGTATGGTTTCCGAGCAACAAAGGACCGGTCCGCATCACACCCGGCCACGGGACCGCCAGCACCCCGCCCGCGGCGGTAATCGAGCGCATCGTGGCGGACGGCCGTGCGCTGCCCACGAGTGGGAGGCTGGAACTGCCGCCGGGCGGCGGCAAGCTGGAGATCCAGTACAGCGCCATCCGGCTGCGATCGCAAGAGCGCATGCGATTCCGGTACAAGCTCGAGGGTTTCGACACCGAATGGACCGAGGCGTTCGGCAGGCGGCTGGCGTTTTATACCAACCTGCCGCACGGACACTACCGCTTCCGCGTGGCGGCATACGAGATGAATGCTCCTGCCAACGTGGCCGAGGCTGCAGTCGAGTTGGACTGGAAACCCCATTTCTACGCCATGCCGTGGTTCCTGACTTTGTGCGTGGCCGCGGCGGCCGCGGCGGCGCTGGGTGTACATGAGTTCCGCCTGCGCCAGATTCACGCCCGGTTCGAAGGCATTCTGGAAGAACGCAATCGCGTGGCGCGCGAGCTCCACGATACGATCATTCAGGGCTGCGGAGGCGTATCGGCGCTGCTCGAAGCATCCGCCACCCTGGGCGATACGGACCCGGGCATGAAGCAGGGGTTGCTGGAGGGCGCGCGGACCCAGATACGCAGCACCATTGATGAGGCGCGGCGCGTAGTCTGGGACCTTCGGCAGTCGCCCGCCACCGAGGGCGAGCTGTGCGCTACCGTCTCCAGACTGGCCGAGCAGCTTAGCCGGGAGTCGCATATACCGATCGAATTCGGCGCCACCGGCAAGCAGCGCGCGGTGGATCACGCCATCGAGCACGACCTGGTGATGGTGGCGCGCGAGGCTCTGTCGAACGCTGTCCGGCATGCAGCGCCCACCAGCGTGCGGCTGCGGCTATGGTTTGGGGCGCTGGAATTGAAGATGCAAGTGCACGACGACGGCCGCGGTTTCGACCCGGCCTCTTCGCCCGCCAACGGGCACTACGGCATCATCGGCATGCGGGAGCGCATTGAGCACCTGGGTGGAACGTTCGTTCTGCGCAGTGGTCCCGGAGAGGGAACCGACGTGGACGTGGACGTTCCGCTGACGAAGGGTTCGTCAACCCGGACTGCGAACGGAGCGGGCGCATGAGCGCGGAGGAAAAGATCCGGGTGATGGTGGTGGACGATCATCCCGTGACGCGCTTGGGAGTGACGGCCATGATCAACGCGCAGCGCGACATGCTGGTGGTAGCGCAGGCCGGCACGGGCCAGGAGGCCACGGAGCTGTTCCGGCAACATCTACCGCACGTCACCCTGATGGATCTTCGGCTGCCGGGGATGAGCGGGGTGGAGGCGATACGTACGATTCGCAGCCGGGAGCCGCACGCGCGATTCGTAGTGCTGACAACCTACGAAGGCGACGAGGACATTCACCAGGCGTTGGCCGCCGGCGCGCAGGGCTACCTGCTGAAAGGCATGTCGCACGGGGATCTGGTGGACGCCGTGCGCAAGGTGCACGCCGGCATGCGGTTCCTGCCGCCTCCGGTCGCGCAAAGCCTGGCGGCGCGAACGCCAAATTCCGATCTGAGCGCCCGGGAACGCGAGGTCCTTACGCTGCTGGTCCGCGGAAGGAGCAACAAGGAGATCGCCGGCCTGCTGGGGATCGCCGAGGCCACCGTAAAAAGCCACGTGAGCGTGATTCTGAGCCGTCTGGGTGTGGAAGATCGGACGCAGGCAGTCGTAACGGCTTTGCAGCGCGGCATCGTTCACATCGATTGATGGGCTGGCACTTTTCCGGACCTGCCGGCCTGCGAGGTCATTTCCGGCAGTCGGCGCAGGGGCAGATATTCCGCAAGTGCTCCCAGGAGTACAGGCCGGTCGAGTGGCCGTCGCTCCAGTGGATGCGGATGGCGTAGTTGCCCACGGGCTCCACGCTCAACATCTTCAACGTGGGCTTATACATCTGGAATGGCGACTCGGCTTCCGGCTGGCGCGGCGGGGTGCCGTGCGCGCCGGTGCAGGTGGCGCAGGGACACTTGTCGCGCAGATAGCCGATGCCGTAATCGCTCGTGTGCCGGTCTTTCCAATCGATCTTGATGCCTTTCGATTTCGAAATGGCAATGTGTTCGGGGTCGGTGACGGTGGTCATGTCAGTTCTGCTGCCGCTCCACGTCGCGCACGCCGGAGATGCGGCGCATGGCGGCCACCAGCTTCTCCAACTGCTTCTTGTCGCGCACGTCCACGGTCATCTCCACCAGCGCGCCGTCCGCTTCGGTCTCCGTTTTGGCTTCCAGGCTGCGGATGTTGGTGTTCTCATCGTTCAGCACGGAGGTGAGCTGGTTCAACATGCCGGGACGGTCGTCGGTTTGGACCACGATCTTCACCGGGAAGGCATCGGAAGCGCTACGGGCCCATTCCACTTCGATCTTGCGCTCCACATCGTACATCAGATTTTGCACATTGCTGCACAGCTTGGAATGCACCGCCACGCCCTTGCCGCGGGTGACGTAGCCAACGATGGTTTCGCCGCGAATGGGATTGCAGCACTTGGCGCGATAGACCAGCAGATCGTCCATGCCTTTGACGCGGATGACGGCGTCGCCATCCGGACCACGCGGCGCCCCGGCGGGGGAAGGCACGGTTTCGGGCTGCGGCGAGGGCGCCTTGGGCGCTTCAACGGGCTCAGGCAGCACCTGTCCGGGCGCCAGTTTTTGCAGCACCTGGCGCGCGGAATACTTGCCGTAGCCCAAGGCGGCATGCAGATCCTCGATCTTGCCGTAGCCGTAGTCGCCCGCCACGCTCTCGAGGCTGCCCTTGGAGACCTTTCCCAGTTGCACTCCGAGTCGACGGGCTTCCTTTTCGAGGTACTTCTCGCCGATCTCGATAGCCTTCAGCCGCTCGCTGGCGTTGATGACGTGCTTGATCTTGTTGCGGGCCTTGGCGGTCTTGACCAGCGTCAGCCAATCCTTGCTGGGCAGGTGGCCGGTCTGGGTCATGATTTCGACGATGTCGCCATTGCGCAAGGCATAACGCAGCGGCACGATGCGACCGTTGACTTTGGCGCCCACGCAGGTCTGGCCGACGTCGGAGTGAATGGCGTAGGCGAAATCGATGGGGGTGGCGTCGCGCGGCAATACGATCACCTTGCCGCGGGGCGTGAAGGTGTAGACCTCCTCCGGGTAAAGGTCCACCTTGAGCGTGGACATGAACTCGGCGGGGTCCTGCATGTCGCGCTGCCACTCGACCAGGTGGCGCAGCCAGGCGATGCGCTGGTCGTCGGGCGCGGGACCTTTCTTGCCTTCCTTGTATTTCCAGTGCGCGGCAATGCCCTCCTCCGCGATGCGGTGCATTTCCTCGGTGCGGATCTGCACTTCGAAGTGCTGGCCGTGCGGCCCCACGACGGAGGTATGCAGCGATTGGTACAGATTGGGGCGGGGGATGGCGATGAAGTCCTTGATGCGGCCGGGGATGGGCCGCCACTCGTTGTGGATGACGCCCAGCGCGGCGTAGCAGTTCTTCACCGAGTCGGTGACGATGCGCAGCGCCATCAGGTCGTAGACCTGCTCGATGGCGATTTTCTGGCGCTTGATCTTCTGATAGACGGAATAGGGCCGTTTGAGGCGGCCTTCCACGCGGGCGGGAATGCCTTCGCGGCGCAACTCGCTTTCGACAGTCGTGCGGATCTCGTTCAGGAATTCCTCGTTGGAGTGGCGCTTGGATTCGATGGTCTGGACGATATCCGCGAAGGCTTCCGGGTCCAGATGGCGGAAGGCCAGGTCTTCCAACTCGCCGCGGACTTTGCCCATGCCGAGGCGGTGGGCGATGGGGGCGTAGATTTCGATGGTCTCGGTGGCCACGTGCGCGCGGCGTTCGGGGCTGAGGTAGCCGAGGGTGCGCATGTTGTGCAGGCGGTCGGCCAGCTTCACGATGATGACACGGATATCGTCCACCATGGCCAACAGCATTTTGCGAAAGCTCTCGGCCTGGCGTTCCTCGGCGTTGAAGATGTCGAGTTTGCTGAGCTTGGTGACGCCATCCACGCAGCGGGCGACTTCGTCGCCGAAGCCCTTGCGGATTTCGTCGGGCGTCATGCGGGTGTCTTCGACCAGGTCGTGGAGCAATCCGGTTTCGATGGTCACCAGGTCCATGCGCATGCCGGCCAGGATGTGGGCCACCATGAGGGGATGCACCATGTAGGGCTCGCCGGACTGGCGCAACTGACCTTTGTGGAGCTCGACGGCGGTGCGGAAGGCTTTTTCGACGGGGGCGAGATCGTCGCGCGGGCGGTACTCGCGGATCTTTTCTTCGAGTTCCTGGAACAACTGCTCC
>DATKFU010000112.1:0-25946 GCA_035511215.1 Bryobacteraceae bacterium
GGGGAACGGGAGTCGTCGGGGAGCGACCTGATGCTGGTTGAGAATTTTCCGGAAGATCCATAACTGAATCCGGGAGGGGCTTTTGAGCGGGCAGGTGCGGGTTCTTCGTGGCGGCTTATTCTATTCTCCTGGTTCGAGCCCGCTTTGGAAGCGCTTAGGAACGGCAGCAAATCACGCCGCCCGCACCCACACCTTCTGCGCGGCCGACCGGCCCAACTGTACGCGCTGGCCGGCGACCCGCAGAGTCAGCGTGTCGTCGGCATTGCGGGATTCCACGCTCACCTCGGAACCCGGCCGCACTCCCAAGCCTTCCAGGTATTCCAACAGCCGCCGATCGCGCTCGTACACACTGGCGACGGCCACGGCTTCGCTGGCCGCACTTTCGTCGAGGGTTTTCAATCCACGGCGGCGCCGGTCGGCGGGCGTGTCCACGCCCACGCGGTTGCCGTGCGGGCAGGCTTCTCCAGCGCCCAGTTTCTCGACCAGCCTGCGCTCGAAGTCGCCCGAAACGGCGTGTTCGAGCTGCTCGGCTTCTTCGTGGACCTTGTACCATTCCATGCCGAAGATCTCGGTCAACATGCGCTCGATCAAATGGTGGCGGTTCAAGATGCGATTGGCAATCTCGCAGCCGGCGGACGTCAGCGTGATGTGGCCCTCCTCGCCCACGCGAATCAGCGCATCGCGCTTCAGGCGCTTGATGGCCATGGTTACCGCGGGCGCCGTGACGTTCAGCCAGCGCGATAGCGTGGCTGCCTTGACGGTTTCACCCTCGGATTCAGCTTCCGCGATCGCCTTGAGGTAGTTTTCCTTGGAAATGGTGATCTTCACGCGCTTGCTCCGATTGTATCGCGCTGTGGGAGAATCGAGAGCGGGACGCATCACCTATGGAGCAACTGCTGCGGGCAATCCAATCGGCGCGCATCTACGACCTGGCGCAGCCCTATTATCCGGGGATGCCGCACCATCCCAACCATCCTCCGTTCCTGTTTGGGCTGAATAAGAAGCATGGCGACTACGTGGCGCGCAATGGCGCGAGTTCGGCGTCGGAAGGTCTCACGCTGGGCGGCCACGTGGGCACGCACATTGATGCGCTGTGCCATTTTTCGTGCGGCGGCAAGCTGCACGGCGGCGATGCAGCAGCGGGCCTGCAGACCTACGCCAGCGGTCTCGAGCGCCATACGGTCGATACGATCGCGCCCATCCTTCGCCGCGGCGTGCTGCTGGATATCGCGGGACAGGCGGGTGTGGACGCGCTGCCCGCCGATTTCGAGATTACTCCCGAACATCTGGACCGAGCCACGGCTGCGGCGCAGGTGGAAGTGCGGCCCGGCGACGTGGTGCTGCTGCGCACTGGGTGGGCACGCTTTTGGGACGATGCGGCGCGGTTCATCGCGCAGGTGCATGGTCCAGGCCCGGGCGAGCCTGGCGCGCGCTGGCTTAGTAGCCGGGGTGTATTCGCCGCCGGTTCCGATACCGTGGCCTTCGAGAAGGTGCCCGACTCCAACATGCCGGTGCACGTGCATCTGCTGGTGGAAAGCGGCATACACATTATCGAGTGCCTGAACCTGGAGCAACTGGCGGCCGCCCGGCAGTATACCTTTCTGTTCGTGGCGGCGCCCCTGAAAATCCGGGGCGGCACCGGATCGCCCATACGCCCATTGGCTATCGTATGAGTACGCCGTCCGACTTCGCCCCCGTCCGCGAAGGGGAACAGATCGACACGCAGGCGCTCGCCGCTTACCTGCGCGGCAAGCTGGAAGGCGTCGAAGCTGGACTGACCGTGCGCCAATTCCCCGGCGGCCACTCTAACCTGACTTATCTATTGGAAGCCGGAGGGCGCGAGTATGTGTTGCGGCGTCCGCCACTGGGTCCGGTCGCGCCCAAAGCGCACGATATGGCGCGCGAGTACAACGTGCTGGGCGCCGTGCATCCTTTCTTTCCGCAGGCGCCGCGCGTGTTCCTGCTGTGCGGCGACCCTGCGGTCATCGGCGTGATTTTTTTCCTTATGGAACGCCGCCGCGGGTTGGTGCTGCGCCGCGACGTCCCCGCCGAATACGCGGCCGACCCCGGTTTCGGCGGCCGCGTGAGCGAGGCATTCGTGGATTGCCTGGCAGCGCTGCACGCCGTGGATGTGAACCGCGTGATGCTGGGGAAGCCCGCAGGTTTCCTCGAGCGCCAGGTGAATGGCTGGGCCGAGCGCTGGCAGCGCGCGCAAACCGAAGCGCTGCCGCAAATGGACCAGCTCATCCGCTGGCTGCAGGATCGCCTGCCCGAATCGCCCGCGCCCACCCTGGTGCACAACGATTACAAACTCGATAATCTGATGCTGGCCGCCACCGACCCCAGCCGCGTGGAAGCTGTGCTCGATTGGGAGATGGCTACGGTAGGCGATCCGCTGGTGGATCTGGGCTGCGTGATGTGCTACTGGCCGGAGGCAGGCGATCCGCCCGTGCGGCGCGATGCGCTCAGCGCCATCACCACCTTGCCCGGCTGGTTCACGCGCGCGCAGCTTGTTGAACGCTATGCGCGCATCACCGGTCGGGATGTTTCCGGCCTCGGCTATTATGAAGTGTTCGGGATCTTCAAGATCGCCGTGGTCCTCCAGCAAATCTATTTCCGGTACCACCGCGGGCAGACGCGGGACCATCGCTTTCGCAACTTCGACCAGCGCGTGCGCGGGCTCGTGGAGATTGCGGCCGGCCTCGCGGAATGGGCTGCCGAGCCGGGCCCACGGGGCGCCCCGTCGGGGAGTGGAGCGACCGGTTGAGCTCCCTCTATCTGATCCGCCACGGCCAAGCCGGCACGCGCGGGCGCTATGACGCGCTGTCGGATCTGGGCCGGCGGCAGGCCTACCTGTTGGGCCAATATCTGGCTGCGCAGCAGGTCCCGTTCAAGGCGTTGATCGCCGGATGCCTGAATCGCCAGCGGCAGACTGCCGACGAAGTTTGGCGCGCCTACCGTGAAGCGGGCGTCGTGGTGCCCGGCATCGTTTCCGATCCTAACTGGAACGAATTCGACATGACCGCCGTCTTCAGCGAATTTGCGCCGCTGTTGAGCGAAGCCGACCCACGGTTCAAACACGATTACGACGAATTATTGCGGAAGCTGGAGGATGCGGAATCTCCCATCCATCAGGCCTGGACCGACTGCGATACGCAGGCGATGCGCGCCTGGATGGAAGGCCGCTACCCGTGCCGTACCGAATCATGGGCGGCATTCGGCCGGCGCGTTCTGAGCGCGCGTCGATCGCTGGGCGCATATCAGCCCGGCGACGCGGTGGCCATTTTCACATCCGCTACGCCGATTTCGATCTGGATTGCGGCGGCGCTGGGCGTGTCCGACAGCCACATCATGCGGCTGGCCGGCGCGATGTACAATTCGGCCGTCACTACCATGCGCCTGCGGGACGACGATCTGATGCTGTTCAGCTTCAACGGTGTGCCGCATCTGAACGAGCCGCAACTCCGCACCTTCCGGTAATCGCCATGCGAATCATTGAAACAGTCGAAGAATTACGTTCGTTGATCGGCCAGGAAGTAGCCGTCGGCGAATGGTTTTCAGTCGAGCAATCGCGTATCGACGCCTTCGCCGAAGCCACCGGTGACCACCAGTGGATCCACCAGGACGTAGAACGCGCCAGGACCGAATCGCCCTTCGCCCGTACCATCGCGCACGGGTTCCTGACGCTGTCGCTGTTGAGTTGCCTCTCGCACGAGTGCTTCGAGATCCGCGGCGATTTCAAGATGCGGATCAATTACGGGCTGAACCGCGTGCGCTTTCCATCTCCGGTGCTGGCGGGGGCGCGCATTCGCCCGCGCTTCACGCTGCAGTCGCTGGAGGAGTTCGACGAAGGCTATCAGGCCGTGTGGGCGGTCAACATCGAGGTGGAAGGCGGCCGCAAACCGGCTCTTTACGCCGAGTGGGTGGTGCGGCTATACACGTAATGCGGGCTTATTTAGGGATTATCAAACGATACAACTTCTACCCTGCCAGCCGATCTGTGTCACGCACCCTTCTTCCACCAGGACCGGCACCGACCGCTGGCCGCCCGCCAGAGCTTTCATACGCTCCAGCGCCGCCGGGTCGCGCTCCACGTCGTATTCCACGAAATCGAGGTTTCGCAGCTCGAGCCAGTCGCGCATTTCCTGCGTGTAGGGACAGCGCGCGGTGCCGTACAGTTCGTATCGAGTGGCCATTATCCTAGTGTAGTGTCCACGAAATAGCTGGACAGCGGATTTAGCCGTGGGGCAGGCCATCGTTGTTGGTGGCCTGCCGAGTTCGAGCGCGGCGCGCAGACGACAAACAACGAATTGGAATCCCTATTGCAACTGCCAGAGCCATGACCTTGTGGCGGCTGGCCAGTACGGATCGGCATTCACCGGTAAGCTTCCGCTCTTCACCGAAAAACACGGGACTCACCGCAGCCCGATCGCTTACGCTTCAAATAGGATAGACTTCCTGGCCTGTCCCAGAGTCCGCATATTACAGCACGGTGTGCGTGTGTCCGAACTATAAAGTTGCCGACTTACAATTAAGTATCTACCACTTATTCTCAAAAACAGCCTCCGCAATCGCAAGCGTACCACTCTGACGGTGGCGAGTATCGCGGTCTCATTCTGCCTGCTAGGATTTCTGCTCGCCATGTATCGCGTGCTGTTCTATGGCAAGGAAACGATCCTACTCCCGCGCAGGCTCTCCGCCTGCTCACTCATCACCGCGTCTCTTTGACGCAGCCCATGCCGTCCTCCTACGAGGCCAAAATCGCGAAGGTGCCGGGCGTGAAAGCGGTGACTATGTGGCAATGGTTCGGGGGCGTCTATAAAGACGCGCGCGACCCCAAAAACTTCTTTATGCGCATGGCCGCGGAGCCCGCCGCGCTCTTTGACATCTTAACCGAAATACAGATCCCGGGAGGCCAGAAACAGGCCTTCCAGCGCGACCGGACCGGGTGCATCGCAGCCAAAGCCCTGGCGGACCGCCAAGGCTGGAAACTCGGCCAGCATATTGCGATCGTGGGCGATATCTTCTATGTCAACCTCGATCTTACTCTGGATGGCATCTTCGACACGCCCGATCATTTGGAAATGTTATTTTTCAATCACGACTATCTGCGCGAAAGCCTCTCGGGGCCCGCCCGGGCTATCGACACGATGTTCGATAACTCGCTGTGGGAGATGCGTATGAAGGGAAGGAGCGGGATCTCGCGGGCGCTCTAACGTGACGGCTGCGCGCCAGCGCGTGGTCATCTTAATGGTTTTTGTCAAGAAAACCGAGAAGACGCCGCGCCATGAAATCGATTTGGCCCTGTCCCGAGCGAAACTGATCGAGGCGACGGAGAAGTAAACAATGGCACGTATCACCGAATTGCACAAGAAATGGATGAGGGAGCCGAAGTACCGCAAGGCCTATGAGGCGCTGGAGGAGAAATTCGTCCTCTAGCCTCGGCGGTGATCGACGTCCGCAACCGCGCCGGGCTGACGCAGGAGCAGCTGGCGCAGAAGATGGGCACCACACAGCCCGTTGTCGCCCGGCTGGAAAGCGGGCGTTCCCGGCCGTCGATGGGCACGCTCGAAAGGCTTGCGGACACGACGGGCTCTCGCCTGCTCATCAGCTTCGCGCCGCGCACCGCGAAACGGTCGGCTTAGGCGAACTCGCGAACTTTCGTCGATCCGTGGCGCGAACTATTTCCTCTTCAGTGACGATGGTGCTCGGTTGAAGAGCCACATCGTACTTCGCACGCTCCGTATGTTAGGTATTGTCGGTATCGACGGACGCCGCCAGCTCGCCGTTACGGCCTACTGCGTGCACAGCTTTTTCGACACGTACCTCAAGCATGTACCCCGAGATTCGCGCTGTGGGATCCCATGGGGGGCAGGCGTCCACGCCTGCGGTGGGTCTCCAGACCCGCCCGGTATCGCTGTGTTTTTCTGATACCCAGCGGCCGTCCCGCTCAAAATCCGCTGGGAACGATCCAAAAGCTCTCGCGCCACTGGCTACCCGGCGGGATGCTTTGCAGTTCTTTATACACACCCGCGTGCGCCAGGTTGAAACCGTCGGTCACGGCGGACATGGGTTCGAAGCAGATGAACTGGCGGCCAGGCGGCGCGTACACCACCGCGACAGTGTACTTCGGCCCATAAATAACCGAAATCTTCTCCCGCGCGCCTTCCACCGAAAACGCCGCCTTTCCGGATCCGTCGCGTACCAGCCCGCCGAACACATCGTCGAGTGTTACGCCGGCCAGCGGCAGCGGATCGGCGAACTCCACCGGCTTTCGCTCGCCTGTCGGGATCAGCATTTTCGACAGCGTCAGGTGATCGCGCGCAGCCAGGTGCACCTTCCACTGCTCGCGGGGTGTGTCGTGAAGTTGGAAGTAAGGATGGTATCCGAGCCCCACCGGCATGGGATCGGCCGAGAGATTCTCGATCGTCGTGCGGACTTCAAGTATGTCGTCGCGCAGGGAATACGTCGTCTCGATGGTGTGCGCGAACGGAAACTGCGCCATCAATTCCGGATGCTTCCAGAATTCCAGGCGGCTGGTCACTCTTGCCGAATTGTCGTCGGCGTCTATCGCGGTCACCTGCCAGTCCGGCGAAAATGTGAGCAGGCCGTGAATAGGCTTCTGATTTTGGTCGCGGCGGATATTGCCCAGATCCGGGTTGACCCGGAATTTCTCGCCGTTGGCGAAGAACGCGTCTTCGCTCAGGCGGTTCGCCCATGGCGCCAGGAACGGAATGCCGCCGAATTGCGGCTTGGCCTTCATCTCGGCCAAAGTTCCATAGGGCAGCCAGAGCACATTCTTGCCGTTGACCTTGAACTCGTACGCCAGGTTGCCAAGGGATGGCGCGACGGACACCTCGATGTTGTGTGCGGCGTGGGCGAGGTGTACCACTTCCACGCCATCCACGACGGCTTTATGGGCGGAATAATCGGCGGCGATCGACATAAGCGGAAAGAGCAAAGCGGCGAACAGGCGCATTGAGTTGACTATACTATTGATCTTGATCCGGATCGCGGAGATCCAGCAGCGTTTCCTTTTGGCAGCACCAGCACGGCCCAGGCGCATAGGTGCGGATGGAGCAGACGTCGCACCAGTAAGTGATCACCTTCACGTGGCCGTCCTTGTGGATGAACATGGCCTTCGTGTGAATCGGGTCCACCAGGAACTGGTCCGGCGCGGTGAAGTGCCCCTTGGCTTCCAGGTCGAAGCCGGCCATCCGGGTATCGTTCAGCACTCCCTTGGTGGGTTCGTCGCCGTCCAGGAAAATGGCGTGATGGCCGGCCGCCTCGATGGCGGGTGGCTTGCCAGCCCGCTGCACAAGCGTGCCGCGAACGGTCGCGGGTGCGGGACTCTCGGCCAGACAGCCCACGGCCAGACTGGCGCACAGCAGGAAAGCGGCAGGTCGCATCGCTTTCATTTTACCGGATGCAAAGTCTCAAAGCCCGAGCGCGGTCGGGTGCGTGGGCTGGTACAACCCGAGCGTACCGCCGCTGGGCAAACGAATCGTGGTCTTCATCCCCCAACGCACCTTGTCGATCGCCGTGCATGTGACATTCTTGGCCAACAGCCATTCGATCGTAGCCTGCAAATCGTCGCACATCAAATAGAGTTCCGCGCCCAGCATCGCGTGCCCCGCGCCGGTTTCCGAGCCTTCACCGTCCCCGGGGTGCAGGGCGGCTTCCGCCGTGGGCAGCTTGAAGATGAGCCAGCTTCACCCCACGTCCTCCCAGCCGTCTGCGTCCCACGCAAGCCATTCCTCGTCCGCCGAAAACTCGTCGCGTGAAGGCGGTACGGACCGGTAAACGGAGCGTCCGCGCCCTGCGTCGGGGCAATCAACCGCAGCAGACGTACGCGTTCCTGAAGCGTCAATGATGCGACTAGCGGAAGAATGTCGTCGGCCGATAGAGTTTTGGCCATCGATTGCATTCTAGCAGGATCGCGCTACCGGGCCAGACCTGGCGACGCCCGTCGCCGGCAACCCGTCGGCCTCTCATAGGGATCGACTCGGACGAGAGGTCGGCAAGCCTGCCGCGTGGCCGAATTCCGAGGCGGTATGGAAGCACGCACGCGTCAGTGATACGTGAAATCGACCTTTTAACGCCCCTCCCTCGAGCCTGCTCCCGTGAAACCATGCAAATCATCCACGCCATGGATAATATGCAAGGATGATTCCCCGCCGTCCTCAGACCGCCGTTCAGAATGCTCTGGCGCGGCAGGCCGCCGTTGCCCTAACCGGCCCCCGTCAGGTCGGAAAAACGATGCTGGCCCACACCTTAGGGCCAAAACGCCGTCCGTTTACCTGGACCTGGAAGCCAGCGAAGATCGGGGCAAACTCGCCGATCCGGCCGCTTTCCTCGGCCGTTACGAGGACCGTTTGGTGTGCTTGACGAAATTCACCGCGTGCCGGAGTTGTTCGCTACCCTGCGCGGCCTGATCGATCGCGGACCCCGTCACGGACGGAGGACCTCCCGGTTCCTTATTCTCGGCTCGGCGTCGATGGATTTGCTGAAACAGTCTAGTGAATCGCTGGCCGGACGCATTGCCACGTCGCCATCGGCCACGACACCACCCCGCTCTGGATTCGTGGTGGTCCTGAATCTGGGAGGTGCGGCAGCACTGCGCTAGTCTGTCCCGGTAAACGCCGCTCACGCTTTTGTCAGGAAGGGTCGGCGGCCAAAAGCCTGTAGTCGCAACACGAGGGGTGGTTGCCGTCGCCACCCACTCAGTCTCAAACAACGATCTCGGGAGTTCCGATTGCCGAACGATGCTCAACAGTGTGCCGCGTGGCGTGTGATTGTGAAGCGGAATCAGAACGGTTCGAGAATCCTACAGATCTCCGATCCCGAAAGAACTCGGAGTCTACCCAACCGGGACCTCAACCTGAGTCACGAAAATCTCGTTGCGAGAGCGCCGGGCGACTTCGGACGGGGCGGCAGTTTCGAAGAACAGCGTCAGTGCCTCGATGAGGTTAGTTCGCGCTTCCTCAATGGAGGCGCCCTGGCTCGCGATGTCGAACTCCGGGCACAACGCCACAAAAACGTCGTCCTCACGCTCGATAATCGCGGTTAAGCGCTGGGCTCGTGTCATGATCCGAGTCTACCCCAGTTCCATATGAGCGTGTAGTCGCCGAACTGTCGAAGTGCGGCCGGCGAGGGACGGCGATTGCTGGTGCTCGAGAATGCGGGACATGCCGCGCAGCCCCTGACGGCGATCGTCAACTGGCCTGCGCTGCTGAACAAGGCTGCCAGCTTTCAATGATCAGCCGTTAGGCTCCGCTTAAGTAACAGTTCGGCAGTCAGGGATGCCTTCAGCACGCTGCGCACGCGCGTCAAACGAAGCCGGTCGGCGAAGCCCGAGAAGGGTTTTTATCTGGCCGTCCAGGACCCGAAGCCGGATCGCCAATTCCCCGTGAATTCCGGCAGCCAACGCTACCCAATAACGAATGGACTTGAGGCCATCGGTCTGGCCGAAATGGCCACGATGCTTAACGCTGCCTGGCAACCTTGAATCGGGTGTAAGCTGAATGGGGATAGCTTGGAGGAATACGGGAATGAGAGGTGTTGTTCCCATCGCGGGGGGGGTCCTGCTTTGTTTCACGATGTCGGCGCATGCAGACGAGGCTCCATCTTTCGCCAAAGATGTAGCTCCCATCTTCGCCGCCAACTGCGCAGGGTGCCACGCCAGCAATGTCACCATGGGCACCCTCGACCTGGACACGTTCACCGGTTTGCAGAAAGGCGGCCATAGCGGCCCGGTGATTGTGCCGGGCAAGAGCGGCGAGAGCCTTTTGTATTTGCGGATCACGGGCGCAGTGACGCCGGCCATGCCATTGAGCGGTAAGAAGCTGGCGGACGGGGAAATCGAGATTATCCGCAAGTGGATCGATGCGGGGGCTATGCCGCCGGCCGCGGGCGAAGTGGTGGCGAAGCGCGCGCCGGCGATTCCCGAAATCAAGCCACGCACCGCGGTGAAGCCGCTGATCGGCGCGCTGGCTTACCGGCCGGACGGCAAACTGGTAGCGCTGGGCACTTTCAAGGAAGTCCGGCTGGTGGAACCGGAAACCGGCAAGGTGGTGACCACGCTTCCCGGTGAGGCCGAAGACGTGCGCGCGGTGGCATTTTCGCCGGATGGCAAACTGCTGGCCGCGGCCGGCGGCTTGCCTGCGCGCAGCGGCGAAGTGACGATCTGGGACGTCGAGAAGCGCGCCGCATTGCGCACCATTGCGGGCCATGCGGATTGCATCTACGCGGTGGAGTTTGCGCCGGATGGAAAGTCTATCGCGACCGCCAGCTACGACAAGCTGATCAAGCTGTGGGATGTGGATAGCGGCAAAGAGATCCGCACGCTGAAGGATCACATCGACGCGGTCTATGCGCTGGCGTTCACGCCCGATGGCAAACGGCTGGTCTCCGCATCGGCGGACCGCGGCGTGAAGGTTTGGGACGTGGCCTCGGGCGAGCGCCTCTACACCCTCAGCGAACCGACCGACGGGTTGAACACCTTGGCGATCGATCCGGCGGGCAAGCGCGTGGCGGCGGGCGGCCTGGACCGCACGATTCGCGTCTGGTCGTTGGGCGAGAAGAGCGGTACGCTGCTGAATTCACTGATCGCGCATGAGGACGCGATTCTGCAATTGGCGTGGTCGCCGGATGGAAAATATCTGGTTTCATCGTCGGCGGATAAGGAAGTGAAGGTGTTCAAGGCGGACGATCTGAGCTTGGTGAAGACGTGGCGCCAGCCGGACTGGGCGCTGTCTGTCGGATTCGCGCCGGATGGAAAAAGCTTCGCCGTGGGCCGGTTCGACGGCTCGTTTGAAATTTATCAAGTGGGGCAGGCTCAAAGCCTGCGCGGGGCTCGCAGCCCCGCAGGAGCCACGGAATGAAACCACTGCTAATCTTCAGCTGCGCCGCCGCGGCCTTCGCGGCCAGCACCACCTCGGATTGGCCCACCGGCAATCGCACCACGCCGCCGACCATCAATTCCGTCTCTCCGCGGGGCCTGCCGCGCGGCGCCACCACCGAACTGACGGTCGAAGGACTCAACCTGGCCAAAGCCAGCGCCGTATTCTTCAGCGAGCCCGGCATCCAGGCGCGCATCTTGCGCATCAAGGAATTGCCCGATGGGCCGGATGTCCGGCTCGGCTCCAACGGCGGCGTTTCCACCGTCGATGTGGGTCCGCTGCCGCCGCGCAACGAGGTCACGCTGGAGTTGGATATCAGTCCGGATGCCGACATCGGCCCCGTCGATTTTCGCTTGCAGACGCCGCTCGGTACCAGTCCCGAGGGACGCTTCCTGATTGAGCCGTACTACGGTGAGAGCGCCGACCGCGAGCCGAACGACACGCCAGAGGATGCCGTGGAAGTCTTCACGCCAGCGATTCTGGTGGGCGCGATTTCCAAGCCGGGCGATGTGGATTACTACAAAGTCACTGTCAAAGCCGGCGAGCAACTGGTGTTCGAGAACGGCGCGGCCCTGCTGGGCTCCGCATTGCAGCCGGTGGTGAGCATTTACGATGCGGACCAGGCGCTGGTCAAGCAGTATGGCTTGGAGGGCGGCCGTTCTGCGCAGTATTTCGCGCACCGCTTCGATAAGGCCGGCGCATACTACGTCAAGATCGCGGATTACGAAGAGGGCGGCAGTGCGCGGCACTTCTATCGCATTAAGGTGGGCAAGTTTCCCCTGGTGTTGGCGGCCTATCCGCTGGGCGTGCGGAAGGGGCAGACGGAGCAGATCGCGCTGACCGGCTACAACCTGGGCGCGGGTAAAGTCGCGGTTGCGGGCCCCCCAGGGGTGGATGCTTCGCCCGAAGACGAATCCGCCATGACCCTGCGGCCCAAAGCCGCCGGCAAAACGTTCAACAAGCTGAAGCTGGCGGTGGATAGCGAACCGGAAATCGAGTCCGCGGGCACTAATATTTCGCTAGCCGCCGCGCAGCCCATCGAAGCGCCTGTTGTCGTGAACGGCAAGCTGTCGGCCGGCGAAAACGATTTCCGCTTCAAAGCGCGCAAGGGCGAGAAACTGGTGTTGGAAGTGAACGCGGACCGCCTGGGATCGCCGCTCGATTCGATGCTTGAGATTCTGGATGCAAAAGGCAATCCGGTCGAGCGTGCCACGGTGCGTTGCGAGTTGGCCACGGCGGTTACGCTGAACGACCCCAGTTCTTCGGGATCCGGTATCCGGATCCTGTCGTGGACGGGAATGGAGGTGGGCGACATCCTGATGGTGGGCAGCGAACTGATCCAGGTGCGCGCCATGCCGCGCGGGCCGGATGACGACATCCGGTTTGAGTCCTTCGAGGGACAGCGCCTCGGCTTGCTCGATACCACACCTGAAGCGCACTCCATCGATACCCCTGTGTATAAGGTACAGATCCATCCGCCGGGAGCTACGTTCGTTACTAACGGCCTGCCGCTGGTGCGCCTGCCGTATCGCAACGACGACGGCGGCCCCGGCTACGGCAAGGATTCACGATTACGGTTTACCGCGCCGGCCGATGGCGATTACGTCGTGCGCCTGCGCGATGTGCGGGGTTTGCACGGCACCGAGCAGGGTCAAGATTACGCATACCGGCTGGCGGTGCGCGCGCCCGCTCCGGATTTCAGGATGAGCGTGAATCCCCGCAACCCCAATGTGCCGGTGGGAGGACGCATCCCCATAACCGTCACGGCCCTGCGGCTCGACGATTTTGACGGACCGATCGAGGTGGCGATCGAGGGTTTGCCGGCCGGACTTTCCGCCAGCAGGGGCGTGATCGAGCCAGGGCGGGTCGCGACTACTGTGTTGCTGAGCGCGGATGAGAACGCGCACCTCGATAGGGCTGTGCCGTTGCGCGTGAGCGGCAAGGCCAATGTCGGCGCCCGGCAACTGGCGCACTGGGCCAGCCCGGAAGACAAGCTGAAACTGATTGCGCTGATGCCGAAACCGGATATTACGATGGAGGCCAAGACCCGCGAAGTGGTGCTGGAGCCGGGCAAGACGGCCACGGTGGAGGTGGACATCCGGCGCAATAACAATTTCGGCGGGCGCGTGCCGGTGGAAGTGTACAATCTGCCGGCCACCGTGATCGTGGCCAATGTGGGATTGAACGGCGTTTTGATCCACGAGAACGAGAACCATGTCACCTTCACTTTGCAGGCTCTGCCGAACGCGGAGGCCATGGACCAGCCGCTTGTGCTTTCTGGTAATATCGAAACGCGAGCCGACCAGCAGAACGAATACGCTTCCGAGGCGATCGTGCTGAAGGTGCCCGCCAAAAAATAGCCATGTCCAAAATCTCGTTAGTACGGGAAGCTCTCGCGGCCGGCGAGGGCATCGTCAGACTTGCGCCCTGTTGGGTGCCGCGCTCCTTCCTGATGCCCGGCGGGCGGTTGAAACTGGACCCGCGCGATCTGTATGCGTTGGGCGCGCATCGCGGCGGCATCGACGAGCGCTGGTTTTCGTCGACCACGCAGGCAGCCAACGGACCGGGCACGCCCGAGGACGAGGGTCTCAGCTATATCGCGATCGGCGGCCAGCGCGTGCTGCTGCGGGAAGCCGTCGCGGGTCTGGGAGAAGAGATCCTGGGTGCGCACGTGATGGCCCGCTACGGCGGCTGGAACGTTCTCTGCAAGTTCTTCGATAACCTGGGCCCCATCCCGCACCACATGCACCAGATGGAAGAGCATGCGAAAAAGGTCGGGCAGAAGGGTAAGCCGGAAGCATATTACTTCCCGCCGCAATATAATTTCAAGGACAACAATTTCCCATACACGTTCATGGGGCTTGAGCCGGGCACCACGCGTGACGACGTGCGGCGATGCCTGGAGCGCTGGAACCAGGGCGATAACGGCATCCTTTACCATTCGAAAGCCTACCGTCTGCAGCCGGGCACCGGATGGCAGATCGACGCTGGCATTCTGCACGCGCCGGGGTCGCTCCTGACGTACGAGCCGCAGGTGAATTCGGATGTCTTCGGAATGTTCCAGTCGATGGTGGAAGGCCGCGCGGTGCCTTGGGATCTGCTGGTGAAGGATGTGCCGGCGGAACACCATCACGACCTGGATTACATTGTCGGCATGCTGGATTGGGATGCCAACGTCGATCCGGAATTCGCCAGCCACAGGCTGTTCCATCCAAGGCCTGTGCGCGCGGAGGAGGAGATGGCTGCGTGCGGCTACTCCGAAAAATGGGTATGCTACTCGACGCCGCACTATTCCGCGAAGGAGTTGACCGTGCTTCCAGGGCGTTCGGCTGTGATTCGCGATGCGGCCGCCTATGGGCTGATCGTAGTGCAGGGCTGGGGCGCGGTGGGCAAGATGGAAGTGGAGACGCCCTCGTTGATCCGCTATGGCGCGATGACCAAAGACGAATTGTTCGTAACCGCGGCGACGGCCGAGCGCTGCGTGGAGGTGCGCAATCGCAGCGATGCGGAGAACCTGGTGATGCTGAAACATTTCGGTCCGGGCAATCCTGACGCCGAAGGATTGGTGCAATGAAATTCGGCGTGAATACCTTCATCTGGACGGCGAATTTCGACCGGTCCAATCTCGCTCTGCTCCCGGCCATCAAGGCGGCGGGCTTCGATGGCGTGGAAGTGCCGCTCTTCGAGCCCTCGGAGTTTGCGGCTGCGGACATTCGCCGCGGCCTCGCGGACAACGGCCTCGAATGCACCATCTGCTCGATCCTGACCGGCGGGTTGAACATGATTTCCGGCGACGCGGCGGTGCGCGAGAAGACGCGTATCCATATGCAGGATTGCGCCGAGGCCGCGGCCGAAGTGGGCGCCAGGATCATCTGCGGGCCGCTGTATTCGCCTGTCGGGCTGATGACCGGACAGCGCCGCACAGGCGATGAATGGAAGCGCGCGGTGGATTGCTACCAGGCGATCGGGCCGACGCTCAGCCAGTACGGCGTGACCATCGCGATCGAGCCGCTGAACCGGTTTGAGACCTACTTCCTGAACACTGCGGCCGACGCGGCAGCGTTGTGCGACGCGATCGGCCATCCGAACGTAGGCATCCTGTTCGATACCTTTCACGCCAACATTGAGGAGAAGGATGTGGCGGAAGGGTATCGGACGGTAGGGCGGCATTTGAAGCACGTCCATACGTGCGAAAACGACCGCGGCATTCCCGGCACCGGCCACGTGGATTGGCCCGGCGTTTTCCAGGCGCTGCGGGACGTACACTACGACGGTTGGCTGACGATCGAAAGCTTCGGCTTCGCGTTGGGCGAGTTGTCGGCGGCCGCGTCCATCTGGCGGGACATCGCACCGTCGCCGGAATCGATTGCGTTCGAGGGCGTGAAGTTCTTGAAGCGCAGCATGGCGTGAGAACCCGAGTACGCGATACAGATGAGGTTGACCTTCAGCCAATGCCCTCCGCCGCTAACGTCGTTCCGCAACAGGGATGGTGGTTCGTTGACGTTCATGATCAGGATGTCCATGCCGCCATCGTTATCGAAATCTCCGAATGCCAGGACGGGGTCACCTTCTCCTGGCTGGACAACCTGAGCTGGACGCACGGCAAACACTTAATCAAGGCCGGCGTGGATATCCGGCGCATTCAGATGAATGAAGGAAGCTCGCCAAGCGGCACGCTGACTTATACTACGCTGGCGGATTTCATCGACAGGGCGCAGTACGGCAATCCGCTGGCCGATATTTCAGTGCCGGCGAGTTTCGGCAGGAACACCACGCTGGCCAATACGAGTCCCACCGGCAGCGGCACACCGCGCCATCCAACTGGCATTGCGGCTGGCGTTCTAGCTTGGAAAGCGGGTAATCGTGCCGCAGCCGGGTGTCGAGATGAGTCTCGACACGGCACGCACGAGTGCGTGCGCCACACGGTAAACTATAGAATCAATTATGGCCTTGAGCAAAGACTTGCTGGAGATTCTGGTTTGCCCGCTGTGCAAAGCCGATCTCGACCTGAAGCCGGACAATAGCGGCCTGAAGTGCGTCCAGTGCCACCGCGTCTACCCGATTCGGGACGACATTCCGGTGATGCTGGTGGACGAGGCGAAGATCGAAGAGTGACCGATCGGCCCATCGGCTGCCGCGTGGCTGTGGTCCGGCTGCGCTCGCTGGGCGACTGCGTGCTCACCACGCCTGCGCTCGATATCCTGAAGCGCGCGCGCCCCGACCTGCGCATTGCCGTGGTGGTGGAAGACCGCTTTCGCGCGGTGTTCGAAGGCAATCCGGATATCGAGGCGCTGCTCGGCCCAAACCGGCGCGAGCTGCGCGCGTGGTGTCCCGAGTTTTGCCTGAACCTGCACGGAGGCAACGCCAGCGCGCGCCTCACGGCCCTTTCGGGCGCCCGATGGCGTGGAGGATTTGCGCACTATCGCTGGCAGTCTCTGTACAACGTCCGCATTCCGCGCGCGCAGCAGATTCTGGGCGAAGAGCGCACGGTGCATACGGCCGAACATCTGGCATCGGCGATGTTTTATCTGGGCGCGCCGCGTGTGGAGATTCCGCGCGCAAAGTTGTTCACTAGAAACGAAGAGCGGGCGCCCCACCCATACGCGGTGATTCATCCGGTCGCGTCGCAACCGGATAAGACCTGGCCTGCGAGCGGCTTCCTCCGCGCCGCGCGGTTCCTGCGCGAATCGTTGGACCTCGATCCGGTGTTCATTGCCGGACCGGGCGAAGACCTGGCGGCCTTTCGCGAATACCGAACGGTGATTGGCGCGCCCCTGGGCGAGATCAAATCCCTGCTGTGCGGCGCCGCGCTGTTCCTCGGCAACGATTCCGGACCGGCGCATATGGCCGCGGCCTTTGGCCTTCCGGTGGTCGCGATCTTCGGCGCCTCGGACCCGGCCATCTGGCATCCCTGGCGCACAACTTCAGTAGTCGTCCAAAACGCGGCGGGCATCCAATCGGTCACCGAACAGCAGGTGCTGGACGCCATGGAACGCATGCGGGTGCACGCATGAGCGACCTGTTGCGGCTGCTGGCATTCGCCAAACGGTATTGGGTCTATCTTCTTCTTTCAGTCATCCTGATGGCTTGTGTGGGCGCCGCGCACGGCATGACCGCGCTGCTGATCGGGCCGATCTTCGATCGCGTGCTGAATCCGGCGTCCATCGACGCGCCGGTGCTGTTGTTTAAAGACCCGGTATTCCACCACCCGGTCTATCTCAACCAGATCGTGCCCGGCGCCCTGCACACGCGCAGCATTTGGACCATGGTGGCTTTCGCCATACTGGCCGTATTCCTCACGAAGGGAATCTGCGATTACCTGGCGAATTATCTGGTGAATTATGTGGGTTGCTCGGCGGTCACGGACCTGCGCAATACGGTCTTCGACAAAGTTGTCAGGCAGGGCGCGCAGTTCTTTGAAGCGCACTCCACTGGGCGGCTGATGTCGTCGATCATGAACGATATCGAGAAGATCCAGGTTGCGGTTTCGCATATTCTGGCGGATCTGCTGCGGCAGACCTTCGTGGTGCTGGGTCTGCTTTTCGTCATTCTGGACACGAATTGGAAGCTGGCCGTGGTGAGCCTCACGGTGCTGCCGTTCGTGCTGATACCGACGGCGCGCATCGGCCGCCGTATTCGGCGTACCAGCCGCCGCAGCCAGGATCACGCCGCGGAGCTGAACGAGATCCTGCAGGAAACCCTCAGCGGCCACCAGGT
Organism: Bryobacteraceae bacterium; assembly: GCA_035511215.1. Classification (GTDB taxonomy): domain Bacteria; phylum Acidobacteriota; class Terriglobia; order Bryobacterales; family Bryobacteraceae; genus Bog-159. The sequence continues at coordinate 17,619 of DATKFU010000112.1, forward strand.
GGTGAAGGCATTCGGCACGGAGCAATACGAATCGTCGCGATTCCGCCAGGCCGCGCAGGGATTGCTCAATAGCAACCTGCGGTACGTGCGGCAGCAGGCGCTGGCTTCGCCGCTGATCGAAATCTTCGGCGCGATCACCATCGTCGGACTGCTGACCTACGCGCGCACGCAGATCAAGGCGCACACGCTGACCGCCGGCGAGTTTACTAGTTTCGTGATCGCGTTGTTGATGATGTACGAGCCGGTGAAGCGGCTCACGGGAATTCACAACATCTTCGAGCAGGCCATCGGCGCGTCGCAGAAGGTCTTCGAATACCTGGCGCACGCGGAGGAGATCCAGGAGAAGCCGGGCGCCCTCAAGCTGGAGCGGTTTGCGGGATCTATTCGCTTCGAGAACGTCGGCTTCCGCTATCCGCTATCGCCCAACGGATTCCAGTTGAAGGCGCTCGACCTGGAAGTGAAAGCGGGCGAAGTGGTGGCGGTGGTCGGACCCAGCGGCGCGGGCAAGACCACGCTGGTGAACCTGGTACCGCGTTTCTACGACGTCACTTCCGGGACAGTGCGGATCGACGGGCGGGATGTGCGGGATTACGATCTGGCGTCGCTGCGGTCGATGGTAGGGATCGTGGCGCAGGATACCTTCTTGTTCAACGACACGGCGGCCAACAATATCGCCTATGGCCGGCCCGGCACGCCTTTGCGCGAAATCCGGGATGCGGCGCAATCGGCGCTGGCGGACGAATTCATCAGCCGGCTGCCGGATGGCTACGGGACGCTGATCGGCGAGCGCGGCGTAAAGTTGAGCGGCGGGCAGCGGCAGCGCATCGCCATCGCGCGCGCGCTGCTGAAGAACGCGCCGATCCTGATATTGGACGAAGCCACTTCGCACCTGGATTCGGAGTCGGAGTTGCTGGTACAGCGCGCATTGGCTAACCTGATGGCGGGCCGCACGGTGGTGGTGATCGCGCACCGGCTATCCACCATACGGCGGGCCGACAAGATCGTGGTGCTGGAGCGCGGCGGCATCTTCGAAGTAGGCACGCATGAAGAGCTGGTCAGCGGCGGCGGTATTTATCAGAGATTGCACGAGCTGCAATTCGTGGAGGCGGGAAGCGTGATGGACCTATGAGCGCACGCAGCATGACGGGCTTCGCGCGAGTGCGCAAGACGGGGGCAGACGGCGAGATCGCCGTGGGCATTAAGAGCGTAAATCATCGCGGGCTGGACATGCATTTCCACATGGCCGCGGAACTGGACCCGTTTGAAGGCGTCATCCGCAACGCGGTAAAAGCGAAGGTCGCGCGCGGGCACTTGCAGATCCACGTGCAATTCAATCGCACCGCGCCGGCGGATACCTCCAGCCTGAACCGGCCTTTACTGCAGGCCTATCTGCAAGCTTTTCGGGAGGCGGCAAGCGACTTCGGCGCAGAAAGCAAGCCCGATCTGAACGCGGCGCTGCGGGTACCGGGAATGCTGCAGGCGGGCGAATCCGCGGAACCCGATGCCGGCCTGGAACAGGCGCTAGTGGAAGCCACGGAGGAAGCGCTGGATCTGTTGAACCGGTTTCGCGAGCGCGAAGGCGCGGCCATGGCGGCCGAGATGCGCGAACGCAGCGCGTCGGTCTGCGATCTGGTGACGCAAATGGAGAAGATCCGCTCGCGCGCGACAGCGGCTTTCCAAAAGAGACTGAACGAGCGGCTGCGCGAGTTGTTGCGCGGCGCCGGCATCGAGCCGCAGCGGTTGGCGCAGGAGGCGGCCATGCTGGCCGAGCGCAGCGATATCAGCGAGGAATTGATCCGCCTGAAGACGCACGCCGCGCAGTTGGAGAAACTGCTGGATGCGAGCGGCGAGGTCGGCAAACGGCTGGACTTCCTGCTGCAGGAGATGAACCGGGAGGCCAACACCATCCTGTCGAAAACCGGCGGACTGGGCGACCTGGGGCTGACCATCACGGATCTGGCGCTGGGGGCGAAGGCCGAGATCGACAAGCTGCGGGAGCAATCGCTGAACCTCGAATGACCACCGTTTTCATCATTTCGGCGCCGTCCGGGTCGGGCAAGTCCACCCTCGTACGGCGGCTGCTGGCTAGTGTGCCGAGGCTGATGTTTTCGATCTCGTATACCACGCGTCCGCCGCGGGGGCATGAAGTAGAGGGCGAGAACTATCATTTCATCGCGCGCACCGAGTTCGAGAAGCGCGTCGCGCTGGGTGAGTTCCTGGAACACGCCGAGGTTTTCGGGAACTATTACGGCACCCACCGCGGGGTGCTGGAACTGGCGCAGGAACAGGGCGCCGACCTGGTACTCGACATCGACGTGCAAGGTGCGCGACAATTAAAGAGTAAGATTCCGGAAGCGGTGAGCGTTTTTATCCTGGCTCCGTCCCGCGAGATCCTTGAGCAGCGGCTGCGCGCGCGCAGCGAAGATGCCGATGCAGTAATCGAACGGCGGCTTCGCGACGCGGCCAACGAGATTCGAAATTACAGCGATTACGATTACGTGCTGATCAACAAGGAACTGGCCCGGTCCGACGAAACGCTGGCGGCGATAGTGCAAGCCGAGAGGGTGCGGCGGGGACGGATGGAAGACCAGGTGCGGCCGATTCTGGAAACTTTCGAGAAGAACGTGTAATAAAAGGATGCATCGAGACATGGGCGACAAGACTCCGCGCAACAACGCACATTGCACCATCCCGGACGATCCGGAACAGAGCACATACCGTTTCATCATCGTGGCCGCCAAGCGCGCCCGTCAGCTGCAAGGCGGCGCCCGTCCGGTGCTGCCCACGTCCTCCAAGAAGCCCACCATCATCGCCATGGAGGAAGTGCGGCGCGGATTGGTGAAATACGAACTGATTCCACTTCCGGTGGTGGAAGAAGCGCCGGTTCCCGAAGTAGTCCTCTAAGCAACGAGTCATGAACATCGTCCTGGGCGTGGGCGGAGGCATCGCGGCTTACAAGTCCGCCGAGTTGGCCCGCTTGCTGATGCAGCGGGGCCACGCCGTGCAGGTGGCGATGACGGCAGGCGCGCAGGAATTTGTGCGTCCCCTGACTTTCGCGGCGCTCACCGGGCACAAAGTCATCACCGGCTTGTTTTCCTCCGCGAGCCCCGAGGGCACGCTCTCAAGCGCCATCGAGCATATCGGTGTAGCGCAGGAGAACGATCTGCTGGTAGTGGCCCCGGCCACCGCCGATCTGCTGGCGAAATTCGCGAACGGCCTGGCGGACGATTTCCTGACCACGACATACCTCGCGTTCACGGGACCGGTGGTATTGGCGCCGGCCATGAACACCAATATGTGGCTGCACGCCGCCACGCAAAGCAACCTGGAAACGCTACGCCGCCGCGGGCACCGCATCGTGGACCCGGAGGACGGCGAACTGGCCTGCGGCATGGTGGGTCCGGGGCGTCTGGCCGAACCCGAGCGGATCGCGATCGCGGTGGACGCCGAGATTGGCCGGCACCGCGACCTGGATGGCGAAACCGTACTGATCACGGCCGGTCCCACGCAGGAGCCGCTCGACCCGGTGCGCTATATATCCAATCGCTCCAGCGGCAAGATGGGGTATGCGCTGGCGGAGGCGGCGGCGGCGCGCGGCGCCAAGGTGGTGCTGATTTCGGGGCCCGTACACCTGGCGCCGCCGCGCGGCTGCACATACATACCCGTACACACGGCGCGCGAGATGCGCGACAAGGTGTTCGAGAACCTGGAGGCCGCCAGTGTGATCGTCAAAGCGGCGGCGGTGGCGGATTTCCACCTGTCGAAGGTGCCCTCGCACAAGATGAAAAAGACCGCGGCCAGGCTTTCGCTGGAACTCGATCCCACGCCCGACATCCTGGCTGAGCTGGGCCGCAAGAAGGGCGACCGGCTGCTGGTGGGCTTCGCGGCCGAGACCGAAAACCTGCGGCAGGAAACCCGCCGCAAGCTGGAAGCCAAGAACTGCGATATGCTGGTCGGCAACCTGGTGGGCGGCGAGGACGGCGCCTTCGAATCCGACCAAAACGAGGTGCTGCTGGCGCTGCGCAGCGGCGAATTCATCCCTGTGCCGCGGGCCTCCAAGCGCGCAGTGGCCGATCGAATTTTCGACGAAATTCTGAAGCTGCGGCTGCATATTTACGCCACCGATGGACGCTGAAACGCTGCGCCGATATCTGGAGTATTACCAGGACTTGGGGATCAAGACGCTGTACCGGAGAAGACCGGCCGGAAACGCCGGATTGGCAGGCCACGAAGAACGATGGCCTGCCCCACAGTCCGGACCTGCCCCACAGGAGCCTTTGTTCCGCATCCTCGAGGACATCGGCGACTGCCGGCGCTGCCGCCTGCATGAACAGCGCACCAAGATCGTCTTTGGCGTGGGCAACGAGCAAGCCAAGCTGGTCTTCGTGGGCGAAGGTCCGGGCGCGGACGAAGACGCGCAAGGCATCCCGTTCGTCGGCCGGGCGGGCCAGTTACTTACGCAGATGATCGAAGGCACGGCCAAAAAAGAAGGCATTCCGCTGCTGCGCAAGGACGTGTACATCTGCAACGTGGTGAAGTGCCGGCCGCCTGAAAACCGCACGCCGCAGCCGGACGAGATGGAGATCTGCGGCCAGTTCCTCACGCGTCAACTGCGGGCCATTAATCCGAAGGCGATTTGCGCGCTGGGCGCTACCGCGGCGAAATATCTGACTCACAGCAAGGAAGGAGTCACTCGCATGCGCGGCAACTGGCATAAGTGGAACGATATCCCCGTGATGGTCACTTACCATCCTTCTTACCTGCTGCGGGCTTATAACGTGGTTCCCAAGCGCGAAGCCTGGGAAGACCTGAAGAAGGTCCTGCACTTCGTCTACGACTGATCGAAGCTGAACGACAGTTGATCCGCATACCGATCGCGCCGCACGATGTCCAACTCGCGGGCTTCGGTCGAGCGTCCCCAATGCTCCAGTATCCAGATCTGCTCCCAGGCACAATCTTCCAGCACGCGGCGGTCGGCTTGCAGCTCGGCGGCGCGCGACCAATCGTGCAGGATTTCAAAAGCCTCGGCCAGGCGGTCCTGAGCTTTCGCCCAAATCAGCGCGCGGCGCGCCAGTTTGGAGGCCAGGGGCCAATCCGTTTCCAGGGCCCCGGCGAAGGCTTGCTGCAGGCTGGGCCAGTGGGCGGTGAGATCCGCCTTTAGGTCCGGATCTCCGCTTTGCGCGCCGAAGAAATCGGCCACAGCGAGCGCGTGATAGCGGGCCCACCGCTTTCCATCGCGGCGCAAGGCGACGCGCTCGCCGACGTACGCGGGAACCAGAAACCGGGGACCGTTTTCGTCCAGCGGAGCAAGCACAGTTTGGGAGACGAAGCCGGCGACGATTTCGCGGGATTCCTCGGGCTCGGCGTCGGCTGTGCGGACGGCCATATCGAGCGGAAAGCCGGATGGCGCACAAGCGCACATGGCCGATAGCAGGCGCTGCGCTGCGCCCTCCAGGTTGCGGATGATGTCCGCCAGGCGATCGGGGTCCCGGGGGAAGAAGCCATCGAGGGGGACCGCCGCGGCGGAGAGCGCCGGCGCCAGATCGTAGTGGCGCGTGGTGATCAGGACCGACGTCCGTCCGCGCGGCGCGAGCAAGGCGGCAGTGGCGGATACAGCGTCGTCGAGAATGAGCAGGCAGCGATGCCGGGCGCAGAGGCGGCGCAGTTCATTCAGGTTGGACTCCAGATCGCGATCGAGGCGGACGCCCAACTGCCCGGCGAGATCGCCGGCCAGCGCGGCGGCGCTGCGGGAGCCGCAAGTGAGCCAGAAGACTGCGTCGAAATCCTCCTGATGGCGGCGGGCGAATTCCACGGCCAGGGCAGTCTTACCCGCGCCCGCCGCGGCCTGCAGCGCCGCCACTCCCGGACTGTCGGCCAACAGCGTACAGAGCGTTTCCAACTCGGCGTCGCGCCCTTGAAACGATGGCTGCCGCGCGGGAGCGAAGGGCGCCTTCCGGGGCAAAGGTGACAGGCTCATCAACCATCGCTTAATGGCGCGGAATGCGGCCAGACGATCCCGGCGGACATCGAAATAGTGCTTACGGCGCAGCAGATCGGGAAACTTCGCGTCGCGGCACAGGAGGGTCGCGACAGCGGTGCCCGCCTCGGCCGCCTGCTCCCAAAAGACCGATTTCCAGCGCTCCAGGGCCCAGCGCGGCGGGACGGATTCGGGCGAAAGCAGCGCCAGCACCACGTCGGCCGCGAGTCCCTCTTCAACCTTGGCGGTCAGATCGCCGCCGGGGGACATCTCACCTTCCTCAAGCAGGACTTCGACGGCGGCGCCGCGTTCCAGGAACGCTGCAAGTTCGTGGACGATTTCGCGATCCTGGGTGCAATAGCAGGGGAAGACCTTGAGCATGTGCAGTGAAGTTCTATTATCGCAGGCGGGTGGGTTCGCCAATTCCAAAACGGTTAAGCACCTGAGCGGGTCTGGAGACCCGCCGCAGGCGTGGACGCCAGGCGTGGACGCCTGCCCCACATTATTTTGCGGTGGTGTAGGGCGGGAATGCGGGCTTTACTTCGGCCTTACGCGGGTCGGTGGGGGGCGCGAGGTCATCGCCGCGGCCCTCCATGTAAGCTATGATTTCGTTCTCCATCTCCGGTTTGTTGCCGGCGAACTGCCATAGGCCTTGTGAGTTACATACCAAGTCAGTGGATGGGTCGAAATTGTGCCTGGTTATGATCCGCCAACGGGAGTCGTAGCCACGCTGACATACCGGCCCATGATAGTAGTGGACCGCGTGATTATTCAGGCAACCGATGCGGGCATGGAGCAGTTTGGCGCGGGCGGCCCACTGCCGCAGCGCCGCACAGTAGCCCGGGGAGACCATATTCTTTCGAAGGTATGGATCTTCGATGCCCACCAGCGCGAAAATCATGTGCCAGTCCGCGCTGCCGACGATCTCGGTGTCGAGGAGTCCACCGAGTGTATCGTATGCGGCGCGGGTGAACGCCCACGCACCTCCCGTAGCGCCCAGCCAGCCCGCGCCATCCGGGGGCGGGCGCTTGCCATCGTGCCAGGCGCGCATGAAGCTGGGCACGGCGTTCTCGTGGCGGAAATCGGACCGCAACGTTGAATAGGACGAGAATAGTTGGATTACAGGGTAGCGCTGCATCAGGTGCAGCGCCTCATACGCCCAGTCGGGGCGCGTCATATGGAAATCGGCGTCGATGAAGGCGAAGTAATTGCAGCCGATGGGCAACCGGCGGACGGCGATGTTCTGCAGGTTCTCCTTGTACCACATTTCGTGCCGCGTACGGAGCTGGATGTGGAGTGGATTGGCGCCGTCGGTAACTTCGAAGGCCCGGTCGCCAAACGCAAGCTCGACGGTGTGCAGCACCACGCCGGACGCGCGCATGTGGTCTTCAAACGTGCGGTAGTGCATGTATCGGGTGCGGAACCTATCCGGGTTGAATACCGCGGTGATGACGTGCAGCGGCTCCGCTATGGGCTGGACGTGGGGAGATATGTGGGATGCGTTCATGGTTTCCAGTTCTTGCCTACAGGTGGATGCCGCGGAAGATATCGACGACATCCTGGGCCAGCCCTTTCACGACGTCGCCGACTGCCTTGCCGGCGGTTTCGGCGTCGCTGGCGATCTTTTGCCCAGCGGGCGTGCAGAGGAACACGAATAGATTGCCGGCCGCGAATGCGGCGGCGCTGGCGGGATCGGATGGAACCGCCACGATGAGCGCCGGCGACAGCGTGGGATCCGGATCTGGCATGGGAATCGAAATGGTTGCCATGTTATGCCGCCTGGGCGATTCCTTGATTGCAGGACGGCTCAACCGCCGTGATAGCATCGCTAAGTTTCATTGTTTGTTTCTCCAGTTTGGGTTACTGCTTCGCTGCGAGAGCTGCGGTTGACTCTGCTGTGTAGGTTGTAGCTGTGACATGATGTGATTCTTGCGCCGATGCGCTGAACCTTTCTAACTTCACGATAACCGCGCGATTTGGGTTCCAGCGAGTCAATCCGCGCAACCTATTGAAATGAAAGGCGCCCCTATTTTGCTCGACTTGTGACCGATGAAGCACGGGCCAACGGTTATGGGTTGTGGGTGCTTCTTCGACAACGGTCAGTTTTCCTGACAGTCAAAGCCCATGTGGCTGGAATTAAAGCAGATTCAAAGCGGGTGACCGGTGACGCTTGCCGGGTGATGAGCTGCGTGGGTTGGGCGTGACGTGAGGGAACGGGGCCGGGCCGGGTTTGGAGCCTGGGAGATAGACAGCGATCGCGTATCCGTTGTGCCGGGGGATCTGGTTGTCAAAGATCAGGGGGGCAGATTGCTAACGCGTGTCGAGGGTGGGCGGGGCGCAAAATACCCCCC
>DATKFU010000113.1:0-37335 GCA_035511215.1 Bryobacteraceae bacterium
AGTTTTCGAAATATGAAAGTTTCCCATATACGAAATACTACGCAATTTCCAACTATTACCCAATTCCTAACCATAGCTGTGCTGTTCGCGCCGGGCGTGCACGCGGCGTCCGCTCCGGCATTCAGCGCTTCTCCAAGCAACCTTACGCTATATGCGAAGGTGGGCGGCGCTCCGCCGGCTCATCAGGCGATAGTGGTGAACAACACTGTCGCCGATAGTACTTTGAAATGGCGGGCCAGTGTTTCCGGCAGTGGAGCCGCGTATTGCGCGGTGAACCCGAATCAAGGCTCTATTACAGGCGGGAGCGCAGTGCTGTTGACGGTTTCAGCGAGTGTACCAACCTCTGGAGGCATATACCAGTGCACAATCACGCTGAGCGACAACGGCTCGACCCCCAAGGCCACCAATACCGGAACGGTGAGCGCAGGCTATGGCGTTCTCGGCCAGAGCGAAACCCTGCCCCCTCCCGACACCACTCCGCCCACGGTGCCGTCGTACTTGAGCGTGACGGCTACAGGCCTAAGTACGGTAAACTTCAACTGGTACCCCAGTGGAGAACCGGGTGGCTACGTAGCCGGGTACGTGGTTTATCGCGACGGCCATTCTATCGCCGTGACCGGCCTGACATCCTACCAGGACAGCGGTCTGGCGACGTCGTCTTACCACACCTACACGGTGACGGCTTTCGGCAGCAACGGGTATGTCTCCGCCCAAGCTCCACCCATGTCGGTCACCACCTACGCGGCGGTCCCGGCGGGCGTACCCCCCACTTACCAGTCGCTGTATCAGGGGATCGAGAGCAACATGAGCACGGACTTCGCTCTGATCAACGCTCAGTGGGCTGGGACTAAGTACCCCGTGAAATATTCATCCAGCCTGATGAGCGCAGACGAAAACGCCGGGCTGCGCACCTCTTTCACCAACCTGACTGCGGTGAACCAGGAACTCGACGGGCTCCAGGCCCTGGGTATCAACGCGGCACTGGTAGAGGTGGGCTTTCCGATTTTCGACCAGAACTTCTGGGAATTCATAGGGCAGTCGGCTTCACAAGCGCACCAAACCGTCCAAAACTATCTGACGTTTTACGAGCTGGTGGCGCAGGATGTGCATGGCCGTAAGGGCAGCAACGGCAAGCCTATGATTCTGATCGTGGAGGCCAACCCCTTACTGACCGTGGACGATCCAGCCGATAGCCTGAACGCCAGCGGCTACTATCAGTCGCTTAGTTTCGAAACCTACGAGGAGCGCCGCAGCGCCAACACCGTGACGATCGCCCAGAACCTAAAGCCGGACTTCCTGACTATACAGTCGGAGCCGGACACAGATGCCAACAACTGCTACCGTCCGGAGCTCAATACTCCCGCGACGGACGTCGCCATGGTGCAGTCGATCGCGAACAACCTGGCTGCCGCGGATGTGCCAGGGCTGCATACCACCATCAAGGTGGACTCCGGCATGGGAGCCTGGCAGGAGAACTGGCAGGAATATCTGGGATCGCCGGGCGCCGGTTCGGGCCTGCTGGGGATTTCGGAACTGGACGATATCGACAACCATGTCCTTTATCTGACCGGGCAAGCTTCGTCCGGCCTGGCCAGCGAACTGGGGACGTCCATGCAGATGATCCAAATGGCGCAAGCCGCGGGCAAGACGGCCAGCATTGGGCAGTACTGGGCGCACAAGTCGTTGCTCGCGAATGAAGACAACCTTGATGTGCTGGTGCGCGATACCTTCAGCTTCTGGGCTCCGCTCGACCAACAGTTCATTCCGATCATCTTCCAATTGGCGAACGGGGGATCGCTGCAATTCCTCTCGTCCATAAATGACGGCCAGTTTTGGGCTTACGAGCCGTATGCAACGCTGCCTTGCCTGCCGGTCTATCCCGCTAGCGGAGCGGAGAACGTGGCCTGCGACATTACCATCCAGAACGCGGAGTTCGCCGCGGTTGGGGTGGCTTTGGCACTCGGACAAGACTCCAGCACGGGGGCTGCGTATAAGGCTGCGATCGCGCAATACTCGCCGGCGGAGTAAGAGCGGGTCTGGAGACCCTCTGCAGGCGTGGACGCCTGCCCCACACTGAAGATCGGGTCTGGAGACCCTCTGCAGGCGTGGACGCCTGCCCCACACTGACTCCAGCTAAGCTATGCGGCATAGCGACGCCGGCATGCTACAGTTCACCAGAAGGGCCGATCCATGAAGCTCCGATTGCTAATCGCCGTATTGCCGTTCGCCGCGCGCGCAGCCACGCCGGCTCCCGAAACGTTGCGCGCGCCAGGCTTGGCCCAGCCCGTCGAGATCGTCAAGGACCACTGGGGCATCGCGCATATCTACGCCAAGAGCGAAGCCGATCTGTTTTTCGCGCAGGGGTATAACGTCGCACGGGATCGGTTGTTCCAGTTGGAGATGTGGAGACGGCAGGCCACTGGCACCCTGGCTGAGATCCTGGGCAAGCGGGGGTTGCAGCGCGATACCGGCAACCGCCTGTTCCTGTTCCGCGGCGACATGCAGCGGGAACTCGAGTGGTACCATCCGCGCGGGGCCGCCATCATTGGAGCTTTTGTCAATGGCATCGACGCCTACATCGCAGAGACGGAACGGAATCCGGCGCTGCTCTCTCCGGAATTCAAGATGCTTGGTATCAAGCCCGGCAGGTGGACGCCTGCCGTGGTCGTTTCGCGCTTCAACGGTTTGGCCGCCAACGTCGACCAGGAATTGAATATGGCCCTGGCGATCCGGGCGATCGGCGTGGACAAGGTGAAGGACATTGAGTACTTTCAACCCGCCGGCCCCGATCTGGAAGTAGATCCGGCAATCGACACGTCGCTGCTTTCGAGCCAGATCCTGGAGATCTATCGGGCTTTTCGCACGCCCCTGAAATTTACCCCCGATGAGCTGCTGCCCGAATACCGCAATCCGAAAACTGCCGCTCAACTGGGCGCCGGGACCGAAGCCGCATCGGCGCGCGATCCGAACGGCCGGCCGGAAGACATCGGCAGCAATAACTGGGTGGTCGCAGGAAGGCTAACCATGAGCGGATATCCGCTGCTGATGAACGACCCGCATCGTCTGCAATCGGCGCCGTCGCTGCGCTACTGGGTCCATCTGGTAGCGCCGGGTTGGGATGTTATCGGCGGCGGTGAGCCATCGCTGCCCGGCGTTTCGATCGGCCACAACGATTTCGGAGCGTGGGGATTGACGATCTTCGGCACTGACAGCGAAGATCTCTATGTCTACGATACGAACCCGGCGAATCCGTTGCAGTACAGATACGCGGGCGCATGGGAGGCGATGACCGTAATCCGGGAATCGATTGCGGTTAAAGGCGAAGCGCCGGTACCGGTGGACCTGAAATACACGCGGCATGGTCCGGTGGTTTTCGAGGACCAGACCCATCACAAGGCTTACGCGGTGCGCACGGCGTGGCGTGAAACCGGGGGCGCGCCGTATCTGGCGAGCCTGCGCATCGATCAAGCGCACAGTTGGCAGGAATTTCTGGATGCGTGCAGCTACAGCCGGATGCCGGCCGAAAATATGATCTGGGCGGACCGCGACGGCAACATCGGTTACCAGGCAGTAGGCATCGCACCACAGCGGCCTAACTGGAGCGGCCTGGTTCCGGTACCCGGCGACGGCCGTTACGAATGGGATGGCTTCCTGCCGATTGCCGCGCTGCCGCACGTGCTGAACCCCGAAAAAGGTTTCTACAACACGTCCAACGAATACCAGATCCCGCGCGGCTGGCCCTACAAAGACGCCCTGCATTATGCATGGGCCGACGCGTTCCGCGCGCAAAGTGTGGCCGAGTTTCTGGGCTCGGGCCGCAGGTTTTCCGTTTCCGACATGGTGCAGCTTCAGAACAGCGATCTCTCGATTCCGGCGCGCAGCCTGGTTCCGCTTTTGCGCGATATCGAAATGCCGGATTCGCCGGCGGGACAGGCGGCGGGGAAAGCCGCTGCGCGTCTGCTGCGTTGGAACTGCGTGCTGGACAGAGATTCGGCGGAAGCTGGAATTTATGAGATGTGGCAGCGGCGGCTGGAGGCCCATCTACGCGAAGCCATGATGCCGAAGGCCGTGCAAGAGCTTCTCGGCATGCCGCCGATGTCCAGGATGGTGAGTTGGATGTACGCTCCCGACGGCCGCTTCGGTCCGGACCCCATCGCGGGCCGGAACGCGCTTCTGGTCAGGAGTCTGGAGGAAGCGGCCGCGGAACTCTCCAAGCGCTTCGGCCCGGACATGGAGAAATGGAAGCTGGGCGCATATCATTACGCGCGCATTCGCAGTCCGATGACGGACGCCGTGAGGCCCGAACTTCAAGACAGGTTCGACGTCGGGAATTTTCCGCGCGGCGGGGACGGCTTCACCATCACGGCCACTGGCGGCGCCGACAACCAGAGCGGTGGCGGGTCGTTCAAGATCGTGGTCGATACGGAGAACTGGGATAACTCAGTGGGGCTGAACAGCCCGGGTCAGTCGGGCGACGTTAACGACGCGCATTACCGGGATCTGTATGAACTGTGGGCGCGCGGAAAGTATTTCCCGATTTTCTATTCGCGCCCAAAAGTTGAGTCGGTGGCGGAAAAGGTGTTTGAACTTGAGCCGACCCCACGCTGACTGCCAAGCGGTATAATCCGTTGAGCGCATTCCAAAGTTCCGAAACGAGGGGAACGATCCATGTGGATTCGAAAAGGACAACGCGATCGGCTGAAGGGCGTGGACTCGCCCGTGCCGACGCAATTGGTCAGCAACGAGGAGTACATTCCGCGCCCGCAAACGCAAAAGCAGAGGGAAGTAGAGTATTGGACCGGCCAGATCGCCGAGGAGAAGTCGCGCAAGCTGGGCATGGACCGCCGCAAGTTTATGGCGACCCCCATGGGGCTGGCCGCCTGCTTCCTGGCCGCCAATAAGGTTTGGGGCAAGGTGTGGGACGTGGACGAAGCAGAAGCTTCAGACCAGGGCGCTTACGAGGAAAAACTGCCCAAGGGCGAATATTTCGTGCTGGATGTACAGTCGCACTTCACCAACGGCATTCCGATCGGTTTGCGCGGCGATATCGGTAAGATGGAATTCTTCCAGAACATGGGCTTCAAGCTGAAGGAAGACAAGGAAGCCTACAGCTTCCACAATTTCATCAAGGAGATGTTCTTCGACAGCGAAACGGACATGATTATCATTTCCGGCGTGCCTGGCAAAGAACTACAGCGCGACAAGGATGGCAAGGTGCTGGAGGGCCAAGCGCGCACGCCCGGGCTGAACATACTGCCAAGCTGGCTGATGGCGCAGGCGCGCGACGAGATCAACGGCCTGGCGCAATCCAGGCGCGCGCTGAGCCAGGGTAACCTGGCGCCGAATCACTATTGGGACAAAGTCAGCAACAAACCGGACAAAGCCGCCACCATCGAACAGATGGAGCGCGAGTTGAACCTATACAAGATCTCGTCGTGGAAGTGGTACTGTCACACCGATCCGGGACGCTCGGGCGGCGGCTTCCAGTGTGACGACGACAACGCGCAATGGTTCATCGAAGAATCCCGCAAGCGGGGGATGAAGTTTTTCAGCGTACACAAAGGCTACTCTTATCAGTCGCGCATTCTTGGCCATCTGGCCAATCCTAAAGACATCGAACAGGCCGCGCTGCGCAATCCGGATATCACCTGGGTGATTTACCATTCCGCGATCCAGCATGGCCCGAACGAACCCAATTGGGAGGAAGGCGACAAGTACGATCCGGTGACCGGCGACTTCGCCTGGCACAATGTGCTGATGGATATCAAGCGGCGCAATCCGAAGATAGACAATGTGTATCCGGAGCTGGGCAGCTTCTTCGGTCCGCTGGCGATTTCGAACCCCACCATGGCCATGCACGGCGTTGGCAAGAACATCAAGTATTACGGCGTGGATCACGTGATCTGGGGCACCGACTGTCTGTGGTGGGGATCGCCGCAGTGGGTCATCGACGCCTTCAAGCGCTTCCAGATCAGCGACGAGTTATGCGAAAAGTTCGGGTATAAGAAGCTGACCAAGGAAGACAAGGCCAAGATCTTCGGGCTGAACGCGGCCAGGCTGTATAACATCGACGTCACCGCCAAGCGCAACCCTTTGCCGGCCGACTCCCTGTCGCGCCTGAAGACGGCGTATCTGGGGAACGGCGGCCAGCGGTCGAATGAGGCTTACGGATGGGTGCGGGCCGGGGATTAAAGGGGCTCGGGCCGCCTCAAAAGGCGGCTGCGGCCAAGATTGGCCGCCCTCCAAATTATACAGTAGCTAAGTGGCTTTGGGTTTTCGCTTGTGTCTTGTCTTACCCCTTATTTGCCCAAGTGCCTAGATATGTCACCGGCGACGAATGCCTCTTCTGCCACCGCGTGAAAGTAGCCGACACGTGGGAGAAGAATCCGCACGCGCGAACGATCCACCCTGGAGATAGCGGCGGCCCTCCATTCATCCTGGGCGCGCATCCGCCGCAGCGCGCACTGAGACCGGATGGCTATGGAAAATTCGACTTACTGTCGGCCGACGGCAAGACTTGGGACAAACAGGCGTTCGCGCTACGCTGCGCGGGATGTCACACGACCGCGGTGGACCCAGAGACGCACAGCTTCTCGACGTCATCGCTCGATTGCTATACGTGTCACGGAGTGGCGCCGGAGAATCACCCCAACGACACATCGCTGATCTGGTTCTCCAGGAAGCATTCCAAGGATCCCAAGCAGATCGTCTCCATCTGCGGACAATGTCACTTGCGGAATGGCAGGGCCAAATCGAGCGGCCTGCCTTACCCTAACAATTTCGTGGCCGGCGACGATCTTTTCGCCGACTATCAGGTGGATCTCGCGGAATCCGGGGATCACATTGTCCACAACGTGCGCGACGTAGTGATGAACGGCAGCGACGTCACCTGCATCAGTTGTCACAAGATACACGACGATACGTCGGCCAAGCATCGCCTGGTGCTGTCGGGTCCGATCTGTCTCGATTGTCACAATGCCGATGGTCCGAAGAAAGTTGTGAAGAAGTATACGGTGCATAGCGACTTATGCGAATACTAAAGGAAGAACATTCCCAGCCATAACGACACCGCGTGCGTGATCGGCTCCGGTCCGAACGGCCTGACGGCCGCCATCATCCTGGCGAAGGCCGGGCTGCGGACCACCGTGTTCGAGGCGCAGTCCACCATCGGCGGCGGCGCGCGCTCGGCAGAGTTGACGCTGCCGGGGTTCGTGCACGATATCTGTTCGGCAGTACATCCGCTGGCGGTCAGTTCTCCAGCCTTCGCCTCTTTTCCGCTCGCGGAACACGGCCTGGAATGGATCCAACCGCCGCTACCTCTCGCGCATCCTCTGGATGACGGGTCGGCCGCCGTGTTGGCTAAGCCGCTGGAGGAGACTTGCGCGCGCCTGGGAGCGGACGGGGCCTCGTACCGGCGGGCCATTTCGCCGTTGGTGCTGCGGTGGCGCGATCTGGTGCCGATGATCCAGGCGCCGCTCGTTCGTGTGCCCGCACATCCGTGGCTGCTGGCGCGGTTCGGAGCGGTGTCTTTTTGGCCGGCGGCGCCTTTGGCCCGGCGGCTCTTCCGTACGGAAGCGGCACGCGCGCTGTTCGCGGGCATTGCCGCGCACTCCGTACTGCCTTTAGATGCGCTGGCATCGGCCACCTTCGGATGGGTGTTGGCCGCGGCCGGGCACGCGGTGGGCTGGCCCATCCCGCGGGGCGGCTCACAGGCCATCGCCAATGCGCTGGCGTCCTACTTCGAATCGCTCGGCGGCCGCATCGTGACCAACAGCCGCATCGAGTCTCTCGGCGATTTGGGGGATGCCTCGTTGATCCTCTGCGACGTGACACCCCGGCAATTCGTGGCCATCGCCGGCAACCGTTTGCCGGACCGCTTCAGCCGCCAGTTGGAGGCTTACCGCTACGGCCCGGGCGTCTTCAAAGTCGATTGGGCCTTGAGCGCGCCTATCCCTTGGAAGGCCGCCGAATGCGCTCGCGCCGGCACAGTCCACGTGGGTGGATCGCTCGACGAGATCGCGGCCTCCGAGCGCGCCATGGCCGGGACCACGCCGAGCGATCGTCCGTTCGTGCTGGTGGTGCAGCCCAGCCTGTTCGACTCCAGCCGTGCGCCCGCAGGCCGGCACACCGCATGGGCATATTGCCATGTGCCGCATGCCTCGACCGCGGACATGACGGAACATATCGAACGCCAGGTGGAGCGCTTCGCTCCCGGTTTCCGCGCGCGTATTCTGGCGCGCCATAGTATGGCGCCCGCCGACCTGGAACGCCACAACGCCAACCTGGTGGGCGGCGATATCACCGGCGGCGCACAGGATCTGCGGCAACTGGTACTGCGGCCCACCCGCCTGCTGTACCGCACGCCGCTCAATGGCGTGTATCTGTGCTCCTCGTCCACGCCGCCCGGCGGAGCGGTGCACGGTATGTGCGGCTTCCACGCGGCCGAAGCCGCTCTCCGCGCGCGAAGCCTCAAATAGGTGCACTCCGGACCCGTTTTGACGCATCCTATAGTAGTGGGCCGTTTCCGCCGCTTCCTATACATCCTATACATGGCAGTCGCCGGCGCAGGTGTGTTCCTGCCATTCCGGAGCGATGCGCAGACCGTGCAAGCTCCTGCCGCGCCCAGCGGACCTGTAACTGTCGCTGAAAAATGGCAGTTCTTCGTGCAGGAGACATTCAGTCCACTGACTATCGTGGCGAGTGCGGCGACGGCCGGCGAATCGCAGGCCACCAACACGGACCCCAAGTATGGCGTAGGCAGCATTGCCATGGCGAAGCGCTTCGGCGCCGCGTCACTCGACAATGTCACGCAAAACTTCTTCTGCGATTTCGTGATGGCGTCCGTGTTCCATGAGGACAACAAATACCGGCGCAGGGGCGAACAGCACGGTTTCTTGTCGCGCGTGGGATATGCCGTCAGCCGGGCCGTGGTAACGCGGACGGACGCGGGCGCGAGCACCGTGAACTGGTCGAATTTCACCGGGACGGCGTTGAGTGTGGGCCTTTCGAATGCTTACTACCCAATGCGCAGCCGGAACCTAAACGCCACCGCCATCAACTGGGGGTTCAGCACCGCGGGCACGGGATTCGGCAACCTGGCTCCGGAGTTTCTGCCGGATTTCAAGCGCTGGCTGAAGCGGCACCACCTATAGCGTCATCTACGATGGTCGCGCAGGCGGCGTGCCGCACACCGGTGCTATCCTGAGGGAGCACCAGCCAACAACTTAGATGATTTCATTGCTGCGCACCGCTTGGATTTGGACCGCGAGCGCGCTTCTCATTCTGCTCTGGACTCCGCTACTCGGCGTGATCAGGCTGTTTGACCACGAGCCGCGCCGGCTACGCACCGGACGCTGGTTTCGCAGGCTTGGGCGCGCCTTAGCGGGAGTCAATCCCTGGCGAATCCACATTTCCGGCGGTGAGAATCTGATCGCGGACCAGGTATACGTGGTCGTCAGCAACCATCAGTCGCTGGCCGACATTCCGCTGATCGCGCACCTGAAGCTGGATACGAAATGGCTCGCCAAGGCGGAGTTATTCCGCGTGCCGTTATTGGGCTGGATGCTCCGCATGGCAGGGGACGTGCCGGTCGAAAGGTCCGACCGGCGCAAGAGCGCCAGGGCTTTGTTGCAGTGCGCGCGATACCTCCGCCAGCATTGCTCCGTCGTGTTTTTTCCCGAAGGGACACGCTCGCCGGACAGGCACGTCCTGCCGTTCAATGAGGGACCCTTCCAGTTGGCGGTTCGCGAGCATATCCCGATTTTGCCGCTGGTGGTGGACGGTTCCGGAGCGGCGCTGCCGCGCAACGCATGGATCTTCGGAAAGACCCAGGATATCTATCTCCGAATTCTGGAGGCCGTGTCGGTTGACGGCTGGAATCTGAAGCAGGTGCCGGCGCTGCGAGACGCGGTGCGCCAGAAGATCGTGGACGAGTTGGATCGGCGCCACCCGGGGTGAAAGCCACACATCAGCGCCGGCCGTGCACGTGATAGGGCACATAGTAGCGCGGGTCGTCGCGCATCACGATCTCGAAACCAGCGGCGGCCACGAATTGCTTCACGAAATCGAGCGTGCGGAATCGATCGCCTTCGCCGCGGGCGGCGCGAAAGTCGTGCGCCGCGATGCACACAAATCGCGCGCGGCCGAGCGCCTCTTCGCAACCGGGCAGCGCCCAACGCTCGGCGCCTTCGATGTTCATCTTCAGGAAGTCGATCCGCTGGATGCCCTGCTGCGCGGCCAGATCGCCGAATCGCACGCTTTTCACCGGATAACTCTTCGGGCTGGGATCGCCGGCCCGCACGTAGTTGGACTCCCATACCGGCAGCGTCTCGATCTGCAATTCCCCGGCCCGGTCCATGCACGCGTAATTTAGCGCCGTTACATTCGCCAACCGGTTGAGTTCACACAACCGGCGTAGTACGGCAAACGAGACCGGGTGCGGCTCGATGGCCCAGACGCGCCCGCCCGGCCCCACGGCGCGGGAGAAAGCGAACACATCCTCGCCGCGGCCCGCGCCGATATCCACGATTACATCGCCCGGCCGCGGCTTGTATAAATGGAACCAATAATCCTCCGCATCGCGGAGATGCTTTCGGGCTTGCCCCGCCCAACGCTTCCAATCGGGCTCGGCGCGGAACATATCGGGATCCGGAAAATAATCGGGGCCTACGCGGCGCACCCACATGCCGTCCCATAGGATCTCCACGTCGACACCAGGCATGGCCGCGCGCGCGAGTTCGGTCGCCCTGCGCGCCAGGGACGCGCGGTCTTCATCAGAGGTGGACGATGTCTCAGCCACCCACATGCGTGTTGGCTCGCTTCAGGCGCAGGGCCAGCAACCGCCGCCGTTCACCTGAAAGCGGCGAGAGCGGCCCTGTGAGGTGCTGCCGGCGAGTGCTTGCGCGCCTTTTGGGCAACTGCAAGATTTTTTCGAGGTAGGCCTCAAACGCGACGGCGTTCAAGTTGCGCGCGTATTCCAGCGCCGCGCGGCGGGCCTTCGCCGACAAGTTCGCGTAATGCCCGCGGTCGGTCAACAGGCGTTCCAGAACCGCCGCCCATGGCCCCACATCCTGCGGCGGAATGTCGACCGCCGGCACCATAAGCTCGTCCACCATGGGCCGGTAGCGAGTCACCGGATTTACGGGCAGCAGATAGTCCATGCCGAGCATGGCCTCCGCCAAGCCGCCCACGTCGCTGGCCATCACCGGAATGCCGCGCGACATGGCTTCCAGAATCATGCGTGACCGCGCTTCAGCCCACAGCGACGGCGCCAGCATCACACGCGTCTGGCGGAGCAGATCGTCGATGTCGTCGACCGGCGCCAGAATGGACACATTCGGCAGCCTGCGCAACTCCGTGAAATTCGCCGCGGTGGTGCCCCAGGTGGGGACAGCCGCAAACTCCACGTTCGGAAAGCGCTTGGCCAGCGCCAGAAAGATCGAGATACCTTTCACCGCGCATGGATTCACCATGCTGACGAAGCGGTTGTCGAAGCGGCCCAAATCGGGATGGCCGCCGGGAGCCAGCAACGAAATCGGCACGTGGATGGCATCCACGCCGCCCCATTGCCGCGTGTACTGCGCGACGTATTCGCTTACCGCCACCACGCCATCCGCCTCCCGCAGACCCTCGGTTTGGAACTCACTGGGCAATCCGCTATCCGGACCGAACGGCAGGGCTACCGTGGCGCGCACCAGGTACACCACACGGGCGCGCGGCGAGCGCAACGCGATTTCGAGCATCAGGTGCGCCGGGTCGTCGGTCGAGGCAACAATGATGTCCGGCTGGAACGCGCGCACTTGGGTGGCGAAATAGGTTCGCAGATTTGGGTCGCGAGTCAGGATATGGACTTCGACGCCGTTCAACTGGAAATCGACGCCGGCCTGTTCGCGGGCGTGCAACCCGGCTCCGCGGGCGGTCAGTTGACGCACCAGCGCGGCGTGCGCCTCCGCCCCAAAATGCTCCACGCGCGCCACCACCCGCACCGCATGTCCTCTGGCCGCCAGCGCCTCCATCAGCAGGCGGTTGGACTTGTCGCCGCCGCCATAGGACGGATAGTAGAGCGAATTATGTGCCAGCAGAATGCGCAAGCTTCATGGTGACACACGCCGCCGTCATTGCGCCCGCGGCGCAGGTGCCAGGATGGCTTCGATCGCCGCAAGATCCTCCGCAGTGAGCCGCCAGCCTGCGGCGGATGCGTTGGTCTTCACCTGCTGCGGCGATTTCGCGCCCGCGATCACCGACGCTACGGCGGGTTGCGCGGCCAGCCACGAAACCGCCAGTTCCAGCATGGTATGTCCGTGCGCAGCCGCGAACTGCGCGAGCGACTCCACTAATGACAGGTTCGCATCCGTGAACACCTTCGGACCAAATCCATCCCGCGCGCGGCTGCCTTCGGGGAGCGGTTGGCCGCGCCGATACTTGCCGGTGAGAAGGCCATTGGCCAGGGGGAAGAAGGGAAGGAATGCGATATTCGCGCGCACGCATTCCGGTAGGACGTCCGCTTCCGGCTCGCGATGCACCAGGCTGTATTGGTTCTGGACGCTGACGAACCGCGCACCGCCTTTCAGCACGGCCGCCTCCGCCGCGCGCAGTTGATCGCCCGAAAAATTCGAGGCGCCAATCTCGCGCACCTTTCCCGCGCGTACCAGGTCGTCCAGCGCACCCAGCGTTTCGACGATGGGCACTTCGAGATCGGGCTGGTGCAGTTGGTACAGGTCGATGCGATCGGTCGCCAGCCGCCGGAGACTGTCTTCGACCGCCCGCCGCACGTATTCGGGACGGGCGCCGCGCCGCTGCTCATCCATCTTCATGCCGAACTTGGAGGCGATGAGCACCTCGCCGCGCCGCGGTCCCAGGGCCAGGCCCAGAAACTCCTCGCTCGCGCCCGCACCGTAGATATCCGCCGTGTCGAAGAAGTTGATACCGGCATCCAGCGCGGCGTGCACCGCAGCCGCGCTGGCATCCGCATCGATGCGCCATCCGAAGTTGTTGCAGCCCAGCCCCACTACCGATACTTCCAGCGATCCAATCCGTCGCGTTTCCAATTTTGCTCTCCTCCTGGTCCTATGGATGGGTATATTAAATCGTCACCAGTTCCCACGAGCCGGCCGCACCGGCAGCGCCCGCGTGACTCCGAGCGCGGTCCCATAGATGTTGACCCTCGAGGCGGGCCTCCGCGGGCACGGCCCTGCGCGCATTCTCCAGGTTTTCGAGAAGCGCGCGCACCCGTGCGATCCGCGCATCCAACTTCGCGAGTACGCCCATCCTCACAGCCGCTCTCCTCTCTCCCGCGCCCGCTCTTTTTCCGCCAGCCATTGCTGCACGACTTCGAGCTTATCGAGCCGCCGCTCGTGGGCTTCGGCGACGGCTTGATGCGCGCGCGCCGCATCCGCCAGGTGGCCGGCCGCTTCCCGCAGCGCCAGCGTCTCGTCGTAGAGACGTCCCAGCCCGCTCCAGAATTCCATCTTCTCGTCTTCGGTCACGCCTTCGCTCCCTTCTCCCCACAGCCACTTAGCCAAATGGCCAGCAGCGTCACGGCAATCATCTGTTCTTCACGCTTTCAAGCGTAGCAAGTCTGGCATAGCGCAACAAGTTGGGCCACGATGCAGATGATGCAGTATGATGCAGTGGCTCGAGAACGAAGAATTGTGGCGGACGTTTTATCTCTATATGTTCGGCGAGCGCAAGACGGCAGCGGCACCGGGCGCGGTGGGGCGCGTGCTGGCGCGTTGAGGGGGTCGCGGACGTAGCTGGGCAGCGGATTTAGCCGTTGGGCAAGCCATCGCTGTTGGTGGCCTGGAACTCGCGGCGCTGCCGGCGCGCGGGCTTCGAGGACGTGAAACTTTTCGGCAGTCCGGATGGCGCGCCGTACGATGCCACGGCAACCCGCTTGGTGGCGCGGGCGACGGCGGGCATCAGAAGCGGTAGTCCGGCGGCTTGATATTCCTGATCCGCAAGTAAACCTCCGCCTGTCCGCGATGATGGGCGGTGTGCGTAAAGCACGACCACAACCGTTCGCGCCCGGTGGCCGGCCCGGCCATGGCGTCGAGCTTCGCCGCGTCGATCTCGGCGAGCGCCTTGGTGCAGAAGTCAAACGAGTCACTCAGAAATTGTATAGTGCTCTCTTTGTCGAATACGCCCTTGGGATCCTGGAACGCGGCCGCGATCTTCGGCGGCGCCTCGAGAGGTTTCATTCCACTCACGGCAGCGAAGGCGCGGATGTTGTTCAGAGCGATATGCGTCATCACCTTGCCGAAGCTCATCTCCTCGTCATTCGGCTTGAAATTGTATTCGCCGGCGGGCATGGCTTCCGCCACCGCCAGCGTGAATTCCTTGGACGTCTGCCAGTGCTTAGTGAATATCGCGCGCTCGTCAGCGGAAAAAATGGGCGCCGCCAGCGCGAGCGCCGCGATGAGTACCGTTAGTCTCTGCATGAAGCCTCCGGGATATAATTGATATCGCAAAGTCGATTGCAAAAGCAAGCGGGGACACCTATCGCATGACACGCAGAGAACTAGGCAAACTCGCGGCCGCCCGGGGCGCAGCCTTATTGCCTTCGGCGCACGGGGAGGCGCAAAAGAAGTACAGCGGCCCGCTGGAGGGCTTTGAAGACAAGGTCGACGGTACCGCGTTCGACCCCGTTTTTTACACTCGCAAGCTATATGAGTCCGCGCCCTTGCGCTTCACCTTCCGCGCGCAAAACCGCAAACAAGCGGAAGCCTGGCAGAAGCGCCTGCACGCCAAACTCACGGAGCTTGTGGGTGGATTTCCCGTGCAACGCGCCGCGCTGCAAGCACAGACCCTGGAGACGCGCGACTTTCCGGCCTACCGCCGCGAGAAGTTCGTCTTTGAAAGCCGGCCGGGCGTGCTCGTGCTCGGCTACCTGCTAACGCCGCGGGATTCCGCGCAGCCGCACGCCGCCATGATCTGCCTGCCCGGCCACGGACGCGGCGTGGACGATATCGTGGGCATCGACGCGCAAGGCCGCGACCGCACGGACAAGCCCGGCTATCAGCACGATTTCGCAATCCAGGTGGTCGAACACGGCATGGCCGCCGTAGCCATCGAACCGCTGGCCTTCGGCTGCCGGCGCGATGCTGTCACGCGAAAGAAGGGCGCGGAGGCGACCGCATGCCAGCCATCCGCGGGCGCGTCGTTGTTACTCGGCCAGACCATGGTGGGATGGCGCGTCTATGACGTGATGCGCACCATCGACTGGATCGAAACCCGTAAGGAGCTGGACGCGCGCCGCGTGGGATGCATGGGCATCTCCGGAGGCGGGACCGTCACCACGTTCGCCGCGGCGCTGGAACCACGCATTCGCGCCGCCATGATCAGCGGCTATCTCAATACTTTCCGGGACAGCGTGATGAGCCTGTCTCACTGCATCGACAATTACGTTCCCGGAATTCTCAATTGGGCCGAGATGTACGATGTAGCGGGTCTGATCGCACCGCGCCCGCTGTTTGTCGAGTCGGGCATCAAGGACGATATCTTCCCGATAGAGGCCAGCAAAGCCAGTTTCGCGCGCGTGCAGAAGGTGTACGAGGTTTTTGGCGCCGCGCCGCTGGCTCAGCAGGAAGTCTTCAACGACGTTCACTCGTTCTACGGGGTGCAGGGGCTGCCGTTCCTGGCGAAGCACTTGGGGTAACGCTCAGGCCGCTTCCCGGAGATAATTGTCCAGCAATTCGATCTTGCAACTTGGTTTCTCAGAATAATAACTGAAAAAGCGCTGGTCATCCGTCAGCACAAGGGCCCCGATTTTGGCTGCGACAAAGACCAGCCCGGCATCGGCGAGACCGTAAAGGCAGATCAGCCGGCGAAAGTCTCTTCCTTGCAGACCTCCCTTATTGGGCAAGGTATCTCACTAATGGAGCCGCTGGTAAGGACGCTCAGGCTGTTCCCTAAAAACTCCTCTTTTTCCCGGTTCAATTGCGACTTATCTCGCAGCTTCAGGACTTCGGCAATAACATGCGCGGTAGTGAAGACAGGCTGTTTCATCAGCTTTAGAAATCGCTCTTGCTCGGTTGCGGCGAGGATATTTCCATCGATTTCCGTGAGGACCTGATCTTTCCGTGCGTTCGGAGCGTCCTTAGTGTCCAGATGTCGAATTGCGAGGTAGGTCAGCAGCGGACCAGTGTCGATAACTATCGGGCGCTTCTCCACTTGAAAATCCGCACGCGGATCAGATCTGGCCGGCGAGACGGTCGACGATCGGCACTCCGGCCGAGAGTGAGAGTTCGTTGCGGAATGCCTTGAGTTTGTCCATCAATTCGCGGACGGCCGTTTCGAATGCGTTTCTCGCCTCTGTCGTGGCTTGCCAGAGCGGAGATACCTCGACCGCCTTTAGCACAGCCACGAATTCGTCGCGATGCGTGTTCCAAATCGGCGCCGTCTCATAGTAGCCAGGAAGCTTGCCCACGGAGTTAATGACGCAGTCCGTGATGACCTTCAAATGATCTTCGGTTTCGAATCCTCCGAGGAATTGAGCGACACTCTTGTCCGGCGGCCGTTCCAGGATCACACGATCAAGAACTTGCCCAAGGACCCTGCGTTCAATCAGCGCCTCCTGCAACCGGCGGCATGCCTCCGCCAGTGGCGGAAGCCGCCGGTCGTGTTCGGCAATCGGTGCATTGAACTCCGGATGCAACGAGAGCATCTGGTCAAGATTGGGGTGGACTTCTTCCACCAAGTGCTCCCGTACAGGGCACCAGCGACGCGAAGCGCTGGACCTCGGTCTTCCAGGTGAGGTTCCCGCGCGCCAGAACGGTTGCTTCGGTGGTGAGTCCCCGAATCAGCGGGTTCAACACCGTATCAAACCACGCCCGCACAATGTTGGGGCTTACCGTGACACTCGCCGCCAGCTTATAGTATCGCCGAACGAAGGCACAAAAGGGATGAGATTTGGCCTAGCGGGCGCTCCAGCGCGAGGCGATGTCCCCGGCGCCGCTGTCCGCTTGTCCGCGTGACTCGCGATGATTCCGCTCTATCATCGCGACCGCGGCGACCATCATCGCCGGCCCCACGAATAAAGCTTCCACCGGTAGCCGCGCGCTATCCAGGCATGCTATCCCGAACAGCACCCAGCCGGCGTGGAGAAGCAGTCTGGGCCATTGCTGTACGGTCCAGTTTTCAAACCTCGGCATCCAACTCCGCCTCCGGGAGCACGTCGCGATCGCCGGCCACCCACACATAAAGCGTCGGCAGAAGGAAGATGCTCATGACCAGGTCCGCGATCAGCCCGCCCACGATCACGATAGCGAACGGCCGCTGGGAATCGGAGCCGATGGCATGCGAGAGCGCGGCAGGCAACAGCCCCAGCGTCGCCACCAGCATCGTCATCATGATGGGGCGGAGCCTGAGAACCGCGCCTTCGATCGCTGAGTCTTCGATGGTTCTTCCGCGGGCGCGAAGCTGATTCATGTACTCCAGCATGATCACACCCGTCTGCACCGACACGCCAAACAGCGCCAGAAAGCCGACGCCGGAGGACACGCTAAAGTTGGTGCCCGTGACCAATAGCGCCAACAGCCCGCCGATACGAGCCATGGCCACATTTGCCAGAATCAACGTCGCCCACTTGAACGAGTGGAACATCGTGTACAGAATGATGAAGATGATCAGCACCGTAATAGGCACGATGATCAACAGCCGCCGTTCGGAGCGCTTCTCACTCTGATACTCGCCTTCCCATCCGACGGTGTATCCTTTGGGCAGTTTGACTTTCTCATCCACCTTCTTGATGGCCTCCTCGACCGCACCGCCCAGGTCGCGCCCGCGCACGCTGTACTTGATGGCCACATACCGCGAATTGCCTTCGCGATAGATTTCGGAAGCTCCGTCGCGGGTGTCGATTTGGCAGAGTTGGCCGAGAGAAACGCGCTCGTTCGACGGCGCCAGCAGACGAATGTCCGCGATCGCCTCCCGCGTATCGCGGTACTGCGGTAGATAGCGCATTACCAGGTCGAAGCGTTGCTCACCGTGCAACACCTGCGTCAGGGCGTTCCCTCCCACCGCCGTCTGGACAGCATCCTGCACATCCGCCACGTTGATTTGATAGCGGGCAGCCTGCCGGCGGTCCACGGTGAAGTTCAGATTGGGCTGCCCTCTCACTTGAAACAGTCCGAGGTCCTCAATGCCGTGGACTTGACGCATGACGTCGACCACCTCCGCGCCCTTGGCTTCCAGAACCTCCAGGTCGTCCCCGTAGATCTTGGTGGCAAGCTGCCCCTTGACGCCGCTGACAGCCTCCTCCATGTTGTCCGCGATGGGTTGGGAGAAGTTCCAAATCACGCCGGGCATCTTCTCCAGCTCGCGATTCATGGCGCCAATGAGCTCGTCCTTGCTTTGATGAAACACGGAACGCCACTGCTCTTTCGGCTTCAGATCGACAAAATACTCGGTATTGAAGAAGCCGGTGGTGTCTGTGCCGTCGTCCGGGCGGCCGACCTGGCTGGTGGTTACGGTGACTTCCGGAAACGAAGCCAGCGCCACGCGCGCCCAATCCGCCACGCGGTCGCCTTCGTCAGGTCCGGTACTGGGAGCCAGCGTACCTCGCACCCAAATTGCCCCCTCGTCGAGATGGGGCAGAAACTCCGAGCCGATCACTCCGCTGAAGGCCAGGTAGATGACGCCGACCAGGCTCAGCAGTCCGATGCCGACGGTCAGCCAACGCGCTTCTATGGCCCAACGCACGGCCTTGCGATACCCGTCCGTCAGCAGCGTCAGCACCGGATTGCGCCACTCTCGCGCGTTCTTCCGAAACAAGATACTGGAAAGGACGGGCGCCAATAGCATGGAGAAGATCAGCGCTCCCAAAAGCGCAAAGGCCACCGTCCAGGCCATGGGCTTGAAAAGGCGCCCTTCGACGGATTGCAGGGTGAAGATGGGGAGATAGGCCGTAATGATGATGGCGATAGCGTAGAAGACGGGCCGCTGCACCTCGTGGGCGGCTTCGCGAATGCGCTCGATCGGCGATTTGTAGGCCTCGCTCCCGGCGGTGCGGCCCAGGTGCCGCACGATGTTCTCCACCATCACCACGGCGCCATCCACTACCATGCCGAAATCCAGCGCCCCTAAAGACAGCAAGTTCGCCGGAATGTGCCGAAGGTCCAGACAGATCGCCGCAAACAGGAGCGAGAAGGGAATGGTCAAAGCCACAATCAGTGCGGCGCGAACGTTGCCCAGGAACATGAAGAGAATAATCGAAACCAGGATGATGCCCTCGGTCAGATTTTTCTCCACGGTTTTCGAGGTTAAATGCACCAGATCGCTGCGGTCCAGGAACGGAACGACTTTCACCCCTTTGGGAAGAATGTGGTTGTTCAGTTCCTCGATCTTCTTGTGGATGAGGTCCAAAGTTTCGTCCGCCCGCGCGCCCTTGCGCAGCAGAACGATGCCCGAGACCACGTCGTCATTGTCCAGGATCTTGCCGTCGGCGCGGTGAATCGACTTCGCGAACTGCCCCAGACGGATTTTCGGCCCTTGCGCCACAGCGCCGATGTCACTGATCCGCAGGGGCGTTCCGTTCTGCGTTTTGATTACGGTTTCCTGGATATCGCCGACGGTACGGACCAATCCCACGGCGCGCACGTCGATCTGCTGCAATCCCTCCTGGATGAAACTGCCGCCGGCGTTCACATTGTTGTTCGAAAGCTGCTGCTCCAACTCTCCTATGCTCAGGCCATAGGAAACCAGCTTGTTCGGATCGACGCGCACCTGATATTCCTTGGTTGGCCCGCCGAAGCTGGATACGTCCACTACGTTTGGCACGGACTTGAACTGCTTCTCGAGTACCCAGTCCTCAAGGGCCTTGAGCTCCATCACGTCGAATTCCGGATTGTTGCTGGTCAGCGTGTAGAACATGATCTGCCCCACCGGGCTATAGTCCGTGCCCATCTGCGGCTGCAGATTAGCGGGCAGGGTCACCTGCGCGAGGCGCTCCAAGACCTTTTGGCGGTTCCAGTCGTTTTCCGAGTCGTCGTCGAAAATCAGCATCAGGCTGGAAAGCCCGAAAAGCGATACGGAGCGAAGGTGCGTCAAGTGCGGCAGCCCGTTCATCACGATTTCGAGGGGAATGGTGACCTGCTGCTCGACTTCTTCCGCCGCTATGCCCGGCCATTGCGTGATCACCTGCACGTAGTTGTTGGCCACATCCGGATAGGCCTCAATGGGCAGGTTTTTGAACGAAATGACACCCCAGGCGAATAGCAGAATGGCAAGCGCCAACATCAGGAGGCGGTTATTCAGGGCAAAATCGACAAGCCGGCGGATCATGGTTTGGAGATGGTAGTTTCAATCTACAACGTCCGCCGTGTGACTAGCCATATATTTTTCGTAAAGCCACGGCTATCTTTCCGCGTACCGGATTCCGATCATTCGTTGCGTTTGGTAGACCTTACGGTACGCAGGGTAGATCTTTTGGACTCGCAAACCTATCTTTAGGTCAAAGAGCGGACTATCTGCCCGGATATGCGACAATGCAGTAACGGCTACAGGCAACTCCACGCGACTTACGCTAATAACTTTATAGCTTCTTTATAACTTGTTTTTGATTTGTTTATAACTTAGCTGCCACAGCTATTTCGGAAGGCCATCATGCCCATTATGGAGCGCATACGCCTGCTGTTATTGGTTGATTACGTCCTGGTCCGGGAGAGTCTGAGCCGCCAGCTGCGGCTGGAGCCCGGCCTGGAAATCGTCGCGGAGTGCGGCACGGCTGTGGAGGGTTTGGAAGCCTTGGATCGATCGCCGGCGGACGTTGTCCTGTTGGATTTCGATGCAGTGGGCGGCCAGGCCGCAGAGTTCATTTCCGCGGCCCGCGAGGCCGGATACCAGGGAAGGTTTCTGGTGCTGGCGTCCGAGAGGCATACGACCAGCCTGTTCATGTCCCTACGCGCCGGTGCGTCCGGCGTGTTCCGCAAGCATAGCTCGCTCGACAGTCTTCCGAGAGCGATCCGGGAAGTTGCGGCGGGAGAAGCCTGGGTGGATCTCGAACTCTTGCAACTTCTGGCCGGCCCGATCGCGGAGCGCGAGAGCCGGAACTTGCAAAGGCTGTTGACCAGGCGCGAGCAGGAGGTGCTCGAAGGAGTCCTGGATGGGCTGACTAACAAGGCAATTGCCGCCAGGCTTGGAGTATCGGAAGGCGCTACAAAAACCATCTTGCGGGAGATATTTCGAAAGGCCGGTGTCCGCAGGCGCAGTCAACTGGTGCGCGTGGCCCTCACAGACCCGGCGGGCGGTCCTTAGCCCCAATACTGTTCACTTTGGTGGGGCAGACCATCGCCTTTCGTGGTCTGCCGTCTTCGCTGGCGCGGGTACAAACAAACGATGACGAGGCTCAGAATTCTTTTCGCAGTGGTCAAAATGATACAAGCTCCACTGGCTTGCCACGGGCACCGTCGGGAAATGATGCCTCCTCAAGGCGCGACAATGGTGCAGTGTCGGAATTCATCCAGATCCAAACCCCAGAAACAAGCGCGCGCCCCTGCGCCACTTCAAAACGGTCGTCCACCGTGGTTCTCTGGCTGCAGGGAATCACGCTGGCATGGATGCTGGTCGAGTGTGCAGTTTCGCTGTATGCGGCTGCGCTGGCACACAGCCCGGCGATGCTGGCATTTGGCTCCGATAGCCTGATCGAGCTGTTTTCAGCGACGGTCGTCGTATTGCAATTGCTTCCACACTATCCGCTTTCGAAAAAGCACGCGAACCGTACTGCCGGTCTGCTGCTGTTTGCCCTGGCCGGCATTGTGGCGGCCATCGCTATCGCCGCACTAGCGCTTCACGCGCGCCCCGAAACAAGTCGGCTCGGCATCATTGTCACGATTGCTGCCCTCATCGTCATGCCGGTCTTGGGCCGGCTGAAACACCGCGAAGCCCTCCGAGCCAACAATCCGACGCTCAGGGCTGATGCTGTTCAATCGGCCACTTGTGCTTATTTGGCGGCCATCACCCTTGTGGGCTTGGCGGTGAACGCGGTTTTCGGTGCGGCTTGGTTTGATGCGCTCGCCGCGCTTGTCGCTGTACCTTTACTGCTCAAAGAAGCCAAGGCAGCCTGGCGGGGCGACAGTTGCGCGTGTTGCTAATCGGTGTCCAGGCCCGCTAACGGCAGGCGCTGGCAACCGGTCCAGGTGGCCGCCAAGCTTGCCCGGCCCACACGATTTAATATCCGGACAGATCCAACGTGCTGAAGAAGTATGCCAGCTCCACCTGCGCCGTGTCCGGCCCATCCGACCCGTGGATGCAGTTGCGCTCGATCGATTCCGCGAAGCGCTTGCGAACGGTCCCTTCCGCGGCGTTCGCCGGATTCGTCGCGCCCATCATTTCGCGTAACTTGGCAATGGCGTCCTCACGCTCCAGCGCCATCACGATGATAGGCCCTTCCGTCATGAACTTCACCAGGCTGGCAAAAAACGGCCGCTCCCGATGTACCGCGTAGAAACCCTCGGCCTGAAGTTTGCTCAGACGCGTCATCCGCAGAGCCACAATCTTGAAACCTTCCAGTTCGAGGCAGGCGAGGATCTCGCCGGCGTGCCCGGACTCCACCGCGTCCGGCTTAATAATCGAAAACGTGAGTTCCACACTCATAAGCTGGCCTTTACCTTCTCTCCGATTTCGGCCGGCGAGGAGCACACCGCGATACCGGCGTCTTTCATCGCCCGAATCTTGTCGGCGGCCGCGCCCGAGCCGCCGGAAATGATGGCGCCCGCGTGGCCCATTCTGCGGCCCGGTGGCGCCGTCTGTCCCGCGATGAACCCGACCACGGGCTTGCGCACATGTTCCTTCACATACAGCGCGGCGGCCTCCTCAGCGTTGCCGCCGATCTCGCCAATCATCACGATGGCGTGCGTGCCGGGGTCTTCGTTGAACAACGTCAGCGCGTCGAGGAACGTCGTGCCGATGATGGGATCGCCACCGATCCCAATGCAGGTGGATTGGCCGATGCCCAGTCCGGTCAGTTGCCCCACAGCCTCATAAGTCAGCGTGCCGGAGCGCGATACCACGCCTACGTGGCCTTGCAGGTGGATGTGTCCCGGCATGATGCCGATCTTGCACTTGCCCGGCGAAATCACGCCCGGACAGTTGGGACCTACCAGCCGCGTCTGGCGGCCATGCATAAAGGCCCACACTTTCACCATGTCGAGCGCCGGAATGCCTTCGGTAATCGCCACCACCAGCGGTACCCCGGCTTCGGCGGCCTCCATAATGGCATCCGCCGCGAACGGCGGCGGCACGAAAATCACCGAGGCATTCGCGCCCGTGGCGCGCACAGCCTGCTCCACCGTATCGAACACCGGCAGATCCAGATGCGTCGCGCCACCCCGCCCGGGGACCACGCCGCCGACCACCGTAGTGCCATAGGCGATGGCCTGCTGCGCGTGGAACGTGCCTTCCTTGCCGGTGAACCCCTGTACGATCAGGCGGGTATTCTCGTCAACCAATACGCTCATCGTCTCCTCTAGTCTGCGGCTATTGTGCGGCCAGCCGGACGACCTTTTCGGCGGCATCGCGCATGCCGTCCGCCACCGTGAAGTTGAAACCGGACTCGCGCAGAATCTGGCGGCCCAAATCCACGTTGGTGCCTTCCATGCGCACCACGATGGGCGCCCCGATGTGCAGGTCGCGCGCTGCCGCCACCACGCCGGTAGCCAGCGTGTCGCAGCGCAAGATGCCGCCGAAGATGTTGATCAGCACCGCCTTCACGTGCGGGTCGGAAAGCAAAATGCGGAACGCGTTCTTCACCTGTTCGGCGCTGGCGCCGCCGCCCACATCCAGAAAATTCGCGGGGCTTCCGCCGGCATACTTGATGATGTCCATGGTGGCCATCGCCAGCCCCGCGACGTTCACCATGCAGCCCACCGTGCCGTCCAGCTTGATGTAGTTGATGCCGAAACGCGAGGCTTCCACTTCGAGGGGGTCCTCTTCGTTGAGGTCGCGCAGGTCTACCAATTCCTTGTGGCGGTAAAGCGCGCTGTCGTCGAAATTGATCTTGGCGTCGAGCGCGTACACTTTGCCGTCTTTGGTCAGGATGAACGGATTGATTTCGGCCAGCGAGCAATCCTTGGCCACATAGGCCTTCGCGAGTGCGCCCATGGCCGCCGCGGCTGCATTCACGCTGGCCGCCGGCACGCCTATGCCGAATGCCAGTTTGCGCGCCTGAAAAGGCTGCAGGCCGATGCCCGGATCGAACGCCTCTTTCAGAATCAGCTCCGGCGTTTTCGCGGCCACCTCTTCAATCTCCATGCCGCCCGCCGCCGATGCCATGAAAACCGGCTGGCCCTGCCCGCGGTCGAGCACGATGCCCAGATACAATTCCCGCTCGATCGGCAATGTCTCTTCGATCAGGAGGCGCTGCACAATGCGGCCCTCCGGACCGGTCTGATGCGTCACCAGCTTCATGCCCAGCATCTTGCGCGCGATTTCCGCCGCTTCCGCCGCATCCCGCGCGATCTTCACGCCGCCGCCCTTGCCGCGTCCGCCGGCATGGATCTGCGCCTTCACCACCACGCTGCCGCCGATACTCTTGGCCGCTACCTCGGCCTCGTCCGCCGTGAACGCCACTTCGCCGCGAGGCACAGGAACATTGTATTGGCCCAGGAGTCCCTTGGCCTGATACTCGTGAATTTTCATGGGCTTGTGATAACGTTTATGATTACGGGGACTTGAAACCTCACTATAGCATGTCGCTCCTGCCCTACCTGCATCGCGTGGCCGACCGCCAGAACCTGTCCAGCGCAGAGGCTCTGGAGGCCATGCACATCATCCTCAGCGGCCACGCCACGCCCCCCCAAATCGCGGGATTTCTGGTGGCTCTGCGCATGAAAGGCGAGACTGTCGATGAGCTCGTCGGGTTCGCGCGCGCGCTACGGCAGATGGCCGAGCCGATCAATCCCGGGCTCGCCGGCGAGCCGCTGCTGGATACTTGCGGAACGGGCGGCGACGGCCTCGCCACGTTCAACATTTCGACTGTGGTGGCGTTCGTCGTGGCGGGCGCCGGCGTCCGCGTCGCCAAACATGGTAACCGGTCCATTTCGAGCCAGTGCGGCAGCGCCGACTTGCTGGAGGCGATGGGCGTTCGCATTCCCATGTCCCCCGCCGAATGCGGGCGCGCTATCCGCGAGATCGGCATTGGTTTCCTGTTCGCGCCGGCCATTCACACCGCCACCAGACATGCGCACCCGGTGCGCGTCGATCTGAAGATGCGCACGGTGTTCAATCTGCTCGGACCGCTGACGAACCCGGCAGGCGCCAGTGCGCAGCTCGCCGGTGCGCCCAGCGCGCATTTCGCGGAGCTGATCGCCGGCGCACTGGCGGCCCTGGGACTGGAGCGCGGGTTTGTGGTGCACGGCTCCGACGGCCTGGACGAAATCACCACCACCGGACCGACGCTGGCGTTCGAGATTCGGCATGGAGAGGTTACCCGGCGGACGCTGACGCCGGACGATTTCGGCGTTGCGATAGCGCGGCCAGAGGATTTGAAGGGCGGCGACCGCCAGACGAATTGCGCGATTGCGCGTGAGATTCTGGATGGCACGCCTGGTCCGCGGCGCGACATCGTGCTGGTGAACGCTGCGGCAGCTTTGGTCGCCATTGGCAGGGCGCGCGATTTTGGGGAAGGGGTGGCGCTCGCTGCGGCCGCCATCGATTCCGGCGCGGCCCGCGAAAAGGCCGAAGCGTTGGCCCGTTTTACGGCGTAGCGCACGCACTTATGCCTGCCGTGTTCACAATCGTGTGAACACCCGCGCCTAGATCACCCCGGAGTGCCGCTTCAAAATCTGCGGTAAATTCTGCGAGAACGCCGAGCGCGCCATCACCATGTCGCAGCCTGCTTCCTGCGCGGCCTGCTTCAGCTCGCCCTGCACGTGCGAAAGAAATCCGATCAGACTGATGCCCTTATACTCCGCGTTGCCCTTCAGCTTGGCGATTAATTCCAGGGGTTGCGCGTCCTCGAAATTCAGGTCGAAGATGATCACGCTGGGTTTGGCCTTGGCTTTAATGAGCAGTTCGTGCGGGTCCTTGACCAGTTCCACCGCCATGCCGGCGCGTTTGGCTGCATCGGTGATTTTCACCGAAAAGAACAAATCGCTGAGGACTGCAAGAACCTTCTTATGTTGCTGCGGCATAAAAATGTGCTAGTTTTTGATCTCGAAATCAAACAGAGGCGGGACACTCAATCGTAACCGCTTTGACCGCCGCGCGCAACCGGCCGGCTGTGGGAGGAAAGGGCTTGGTGCTCAATCGCACACGCACGACGAAGACTCTGCCGCCGGCCCCCGCGCCGCTACACCGCCACCGGCGCCTCGGCGATCTGTCGCAACACGTAGGGCAGGATGCCGCCGTACCGGAAGTATTCGACCTCTTGCGGCGTATCCACCCGTACCAACACGGCAAAGGTTTTCTCGCCGCCGGCATCGCCAACCGCGCGCACATGGGCACGCCGCGACGCGCCGCTCAGCGCTTCCTTCACACCCTCGACGCTGAACGACTCGCGCCCGGTCAGCTTCAGGCTGGCCGCACTTTCGCCATCCAGGAATTGCAGCGGCAGCACCCCCATGCCAACCAGATTCGTCCGGTGGATGCGCTCGAAACTCTCGGCGATCACAGCTTTCACACCGAGCAACAGCACGCCCTTGGCGGCCCAATCGCGCGATGAGCCGGAACCGTACTCCTTGCCCGCCACGATCAACAGCGGCACGCCTTCCCGCTGGTACCTGACCGACGCATCGTAAATGTACATCTGTTCGCCATCCGGCAAATGCCGGGTCCAGCCACCCTCGGTCCCCGGCGCAAGCTGGTTGCGCAACCGCACGTTGGCCAGCGTTCCGCGCACCATCACTTCGTGGTTGCCGCGCCGCGCCCCGTAGGAGTTGAAATCCTTCGGCTGCACGCCCTGCTCGATCAGATAGCGCCCCGCCGGAGTATCTTTGCCAATGGAGCCAGCGGGAGAAATATGATCGGTCGTGATGGAATCGCCCAGCAGCGCCAGCATCCGCATGGCGCGCAAATCCTGCACGGACGTTTCGGGATCCACCATGTGGTCGAAATACGGCGGGCGCTTGATGTAGGTGGACTTAGGATCCCACACATAGATATCCCCGGTCGGCACCTTCATGGTCTGCCAGTTGGTATCGCCCTCGAAGGCCTTCGCGTATTCCTGCTGGAACATGTCGCGGTGGATGGACGCGCGCACCGTGGTCCGCACCTCTTCATCGCTGGGCCAGATGTCGCGCAGGTATACCGGCGCGCCCGCCGAATCCTCGCCTAGCGGCTCCGTGGTCAGATCGATGTCGATACGTCCGGCCAGCGCGTATGCCACCACCAGCGGCGGCGACGCCAGGTAATTCGCCTTCACCAGCGCATTGATGCGGCCTTCGAAATTGCGGTTGCCGCTGAGCACCGCCGCCACTGTCAGGTTTTCACGCTGCACCGCTTCGGCCACCGGCTCGGGCAGCGGCCCGCTATTGCCGATGCAGGTGGTGCAGCCGTAGCCCACCAAGTGGAAATTCAGCGCTTCGAGATACGGCGTCAAGCCCGCCTCGCGGTAATAATCCGACACCACCTTTGAGCCAGGCGCGAGACTGGTCTTTACCCACGGCTTAGGCTTCAGCCCGCGCTCCACAGCTTTCTTGGCGAGCAGCCCGGCAGCCAGCATCACAGAAGGGTTGGAAGTGTTGGTGCAACTGGTGATCGCCGCAATCACCACCGAGCCGTTATCCAGCTTGGCGCCGCCATTCATGGAAATCGTCACCGGCTTGTGCGCGCCGCCGAACGCA
Organism: Bryobacteraceae bacterium; assembly: GCA_035511215.1. Classification (GTDB taxonomy): domain Bacteria; phylum Acidobacteriota; class Terriglobia; order Bryobacterales; family Bryobacteraceae; genus Bog-159. The sequence continues at coordinate 27,774 of DATKFU010000113.1, forward strand.
TCGTTGAAATTCTTCTTCACGTCGGGCAGGTCGACGCGGTCCTGCGGGCGCTTGGGGCCGGCCATCGACGGCGTGACCGTGGCCAGATCCAGGTCCACTGTTTCCGCATACAGCGGATCGGGCGTGTCGTCGGTGCGGAACAGTCCCTGTTCCTTGGTGTAGGCCTCCACCAGTTCGATCAGGCTGGCATCGCGATTGGTGAAGCGCAGATATGCCAGCGTCTCCGCGTCGACCGGGAAGAAGCCGGCTGTCGCGCCGTATTCCGGGGCCATGTTGCCCACCGTGGCGCGGTCCGCCAGGCTCAGCGCACTGAGACCCTGGCCGTAGAACTCGACGATCTTGCCCACCACGCCCTTCTTGCGCAGGATCTGGGTGATGGTGAGGACCAGATCCGTGGCGGTCGAGCCTTCGTGCATGCGGCCGTGCAGCTTGAATCCGACCACCGGCGGCAGCAGCATCGAGACCGGCTGGCCGAGCATGCAGGCTTCGGCTTCGATGCCGCCCACGCCCCAACCTAGCACGCCCAGCCCGTTCACCATGGTGGTGTGGGAATCCGTGCCCACCAGCGTGTCCGGATACGCTTCCCAACCGTGCGCAGTCTGGAGGCGAAACACCACCGAAGCCAGGTATTCCAGATTCACCTGGTGCACGATGCCCGTATCCGGCGGCACCACGCGGAAATTCTGAAACGCGGTCTGGCCCCAACGCAACAGGATGTAGCGTTCGCGGTTGCGCTGGAATTCGAGCAGCGCGTTGATCCCAAACGAGTCCGCGCTGCCAAAGCTATCCACTTGCACGGAATGGTCGATCACCAGGTCGGCGGGCAGCAGCGGATTGGCGCGCTTCGGGTCGGCTCCCATCAAGGCCAGCGCGTCGCGCATGGCGGCGAGATCGACGACGCAGGGCACGCCCGTGAAATCCTGCAACAGCACGCGCGCTGGCATGAAGCTGATTTCTTTGGCTGCGGCGGACGCGCTCGCGCCGCGCGCGACGTATTCGATATCGGCGGTGGTGACGCGGCGGCCATCTTCCTGGCGGAGCAGGTTTTCCAGCAGAATTTTGGTGGCGAAGGGCAGCCGGGCTACGTTGCCGACGCCTTGTTCTTCCAGGCTGCGTAGGCGGAAGATGCGGTAACCGGTAGGGCCAACCCGCAGGCTGGACGCGGCTCCGAATGAATTGGTGGGCATGCTTAAATTATAGCGGGGTCGAGTGCTAGCGATTTTCGAGTGGGGCAGGCTCTCAGCCTGCAGCGGCCTCATAGGCCGCCCAGCGCGCCAGCGCGGAGCCAGTCACACATCCAGCCGCCAAATCTTCCCCACCCTTTCAATCACTTGCAGCCCTCACCCCCAAATCCCCCCAAACCCAGGCCCCACAATAGAATCGACAGGCAAGGATCTCCGGTCTCCTATCGCCGATCCCAAGCGCCCGTCCCGTTACAGCATGTAACGAAATGTTACGCAAAGGAGCCCTTATCATGGCAACCACAGCCCAAACCAACGCCAACCGGGAAAACGCGAAGAAAAGCACCGGGCCCCGCACCCCGCAAGGCAAAACCATCTCCAGCCGCAACAGCCTGGTCCATGGCATGACCTCCGGCAAATTCCTCCCGCCCGATGCCGATCCTCAGGAATTTTTCCAACTCCTCGACCAGTTCCGCAACCGCTTCCAACCCTTCGACGAAGTCGAAGATGCCCTGGTCGAACGCCTGGTCGCCGCCGAATTCAAAATGCGCTCCGTCCGCTACCTGGATGCCGGCCTGTTCCACTATCAGGCCGAAACCAACCCCATGCCGGAGCAGTTCAACAAAGCGGGCCGCTCCAACCCCCTGGCCTGGGCCTTCCATGGCGACTCCGCGTACTACAACTCCTTCTCCAAGCTCATGCGCTACGAGGGCTTCCTGCAGCGTGAGTTCTCCCGCGCCCTCCGCGACCTGTCCATGCTACAGGCTGACCGCCGCGCCCGGCTCGCCGAAGCCGAACCTGCTGCGCAAACTGAGCCATGTCAACCGGATAGCCCCGCAGAGAACCCAAAAATTGAAAAAGCGAAACGAAGCCAATTCCCCACGTCCAGCGACACCCCAAACGGAGCCATCCCGCCCGCTCCGCCCCACAATCCCACGCCGAACCCCTTCCCCGGCCGCCCTGGAGTGCCGCCCAGCGACTAAATCCCCCCCAAGTCTCTCCGATTTCGCCATCCGCCGCCCGAGGTGGATTCGGCCGTATTGCGGTTCGTGCCGCACGCCCGCGCCGCCAGGTTGGGCATCGCCGGCCGGGCGGGAAATGACGCCCGGGGAAGTTGTGACGGAGAACGGCTGTCGGGCAGGCTCGTTACTTCACCATCGCAGCTTAAGGTTCGCCTCGAACCTCTCTTCGGACCGCAGCAGTTCTTCCCACGTGATCGTGCTGTTCCGGTAAGCGGCGTTGCGGCCGAGAATCGCAGTCAGGTTGCTCTCCACCGCCTGTTCCGCGTTGTTCAGCAGCTTGCCGGTTTGGATGCTATCGATGAACGCCTTCACGTTGTTGATGGCGCCCTGCCGGAAGGTATCGTCCTTCTCCGCGCCCAGCCAGGCGTTTTCGCCGGTGATGCGCACCAGCCCGCCGTAGTGCGAATCGACAGCGCCTTTGATGCCGAAGCAGCGCACGCAAAGATCGCTGAAACTGTTGGTCAACTGGTTCGAGCTGAAATCCACCTGCACGCCGTCGGGGTACTGGAAGGTCACCAGAAAATGATCGTAGGCGTCTCCCGTGTCGAAGCGTGTGCCGCTCCAATCCGTTCGTCCGCCCGCGCCGTGGGCCGCCAGGGGATGCCCCGCCAGGAACCAGTTGGCCAGGTCGATCACGTGGATATTCTGCTCGACGATGATATCGCCGCCCAGCACGCGATCCATGTAGAAATTGAGCATGCGCGCCAGGCCCGGGTCCATACCGGGCTTCGACTTGTCGGGCGCGGGCCTGCCGGCGTAGTAGAAGACCTGGGCAAAGACGGGCTTGCCGATATCGCCGCGCTGCAGGCGCGCCACGGCTTCCTGGAAAACCGGCTGTGAGCGCGTCTGGAAGTCCACCAGGAAGCTGCGCTTGCCTTGTGCGCGTTTGCCGCTCTCGAGGATGCTGCGGCAGCCAGGCACATCCACCGCCACGGGCTTGGCCAGATAAACATGCTTGCCGGCCTCCACCGCGGCGCGCGCCTGCTCGGGATGAAAATAGGGCGGCGTCTCGATGACCACCGCGTCCACTTTCGATGCGATGATCTCGCGATAGGCTTCCGGCCCGTAATATGTGCGCGAGGCGTCCACCTTGAAGCTGGATTGCGTGGCATCCAGGCGATCGCGCATCACCTCGGCCAGAGCCACGATGCGCGCGCCCGCGAACTCCGGAAAAAATGCGCCGATCCAGTTGCCGCGGCCGCCGCAACCGATCAGCCCTACCTCCACGGCGGAATTGGCCTGGGTTCCGAAGACCGTTTCGGGCCTGAGCAGCAGCACGCCGGCGGCCGCGGTTTTGACGAAATCGCGCCGAGCCGGCTGAATCAGCGAAGTGTCGGGTTCCACTGTTACCTCCAACCGTAACTTATCGCACATCAGTTGGCTCGGAACATCAGGTCTTCAAGCGCCATCCGGCGCACCTGCCACAACTCGCGCTCCTTCTCATTCACGTTCAGCTTGCACTCGCCCTTGTCGTTGAAGGTCAGGGTCACCTCAAAGATCTTTCCCCCATCGCCGTCCCGCACTAAAATCGCGTGCCCGGCCAGGCTGAAGATCACCGACCGCTGCACATCCTTCGCTTGCATCAGAACGGTAAAGGCGTCGCCATCCTCCGTTACCGAGAATTCATAAGGGGAATTGCTGGGGCGCAGGCCGTTTCGAGTCTTAACGTCTTCCTCAACCTGCAATCGGAGTGTCTTGAATACGTTCGGTAGAGAGCACTGGAAACGCTCGTTCACCCAATCGAACTGCGGCGCTTCGTTTTGCTTCTCCGGCTTCTCCGGTTTCTCCGGTTTCTCGGCTTTGTCGTCCACTCCCGGAGGTTAGAACGCTTTGCGCCGGCTGTCAATGCCGATATCGCTCCACACCGTACCGGAAACCACCCACGGCCTTACCTGTTTATGGTTCGATCCAGATGGGTGAGCTCCACGCAAGCTGACCGTCCTGTTGCAGCACCCGAACGTAATACCAGGCCTTCTCCGGAACGAAGCTCCGGTCGGTAAATTCGAAGCTGGCCTGCTTCGATTCGGGGCGCGTCGCATAGATGAATTTCCCGCTCTTGATCAGGTCGATCTGCTGGATCGGGCCGGTGCCGGCCACCTGCACGGAAAAGTGCGGCGCGGTGCGCGTGCGAATCTCGTCGCCCATCAGGTAGCTGGCGGCTCCGGCCGAGGCGCGGAAATCCAGGACGATGTTGTCGGTCGCGCCATAAGCGTGCCGCTTGCGAATGGCCTCCACCAGGCCCTTGCGCGTGGAGTTCTCGGCCACCAGAAAGGCGTAGGAAATGTGGGTGGACCAGTGGTCCGAGCTCGACTGCACCCCCAGCTTATAGCCCTTCGCGAGCGCGTTCCACCAGAATCCCGCGGGCTCGAATCCGCTCTTCTGCGCCGGCGGATTCAGACGCGTGGCGGAGCGCGGTGCGCCTTCATATTCATAGCTGTTGCGGTAGCCCTGATAGATTTCCACCAGCGGCTCAACCTCCGGATCGTGGTCGCGGAAATCCGTGCCTTGCAGCGTGGCCGTGGAATGCGGCATGGTGATGCCGTCGTTCTTGTGCAGGTATTCGTAGAGCGCTGCGGAGCCGATTTTGCCGGACATCTCGTCGGGTGGGATGGGCAGCGTGCGCACTCCGCGATGATCGAAGATCACGTTGCGATGCCCGTTCGGGTAGACCACGCTGCGCTCATAGGCATACAGCGGCGTGAAAGCGCCCGGCGCCCAGAAGATATCGGCCAGCTTCTGGTTCTGCCACCACGTGAACTCCTGGTCGTATCCGGCCTGGTGGTCCGTAACGGCCAGATAGTCGAATGCGGCCGCGTCCAGGGCGTAGCGATAAAGCTCGATGATCGAGCCATCGTACTTGAAGTCCTGCGAGACATCGCTGTGGCGATGCATGTCGCCGCGGTACAGATGGTATTCGCGGCCGCCCTGCTGGATAACGTACGACCGTGCGGCTTCGACAGCTTCCCGTTCGTGGGGGTGAATGGGGATGGCTTCCGGCACTGGTTCCACATACGGCTGGAGTGCCGCCGCGCTTAGGTTGGAAGGCTGCGCCGGGCCGAGATTGGCATAGTAGATATCGGCGTTCCCCGGCACCTCCGTCGCGAACGGGCGGTTATCCGTCATCCAGGCGGCGCGCAGTCCGCCATCCGCTGCGGCCGCCAGCGCCGCATGCTTTTCGATCGAGCCCATGCTGTGCGCCAGCGGTAGCGGCGTGGACCAGGTGTCCGCGCTCAGGCGAGTCACGTAATTCTCCCAGGTGATGGGGCTGCCGATCAGGCGGTCGTTGCGTCTGGTCCAGTGCCGCAATACCATCACCAGCGTACCCTTGCCGTCAAACGCGATCTGCGGATGCTCGGCGTTCTCCTGCAGAAAGTCCAGCGATGCCACGCCCGGCTGGGTGCGCGGTTCGAGCCATCCGTTGCCGCCCCAGAGTGCCACGTGAACGTTGCGCCGAAAGTGGAGCGGGCTCGCCAGCGGGGTGGGAATCAGGAAGCCTTGGTCCTTGCCCCAGTTCACGCCGGATTCATCCCACGCCACCCAAGCGCGGCCCTGGTTGTCCACGGCCACGGACGCGTGTGCTTGAAACTGCGGACCGGCTGTGACCCGCCGCAATACCGATAGCGCACCTTGCCGCCAGGCGCGGAAACAGATATCGTAATTGCCTTGGTCGTAGGTGTCCCAGGCGATGTAGGCGGTGCCATCCGGCCCTGCGGCAATAGCCGGCTCCCAGTCGTTAGCGGGCGATTCGCTGACCTTGACTTCCTCGGACCAAGCGCCGTTCTGCCACGCCTTCAGGTAGATATCGCTCTGGTGGCCGCGATAGCTCTGCCAGGCGACAAATATGCTGCCATCGGGCGCGGCCGCCGCACGCAGGAATGTGTTGGAGCCTGCGCTCGACAACGGCGCGGCGGGTTGCCACGCTGCGCCTGTCTTGCGGCGCGCCCAGATTTGCCAGTTGTCGCCATCCAGCTGGCTCCAGAAGACCCATAGATTTCCGGATGCGCCGGCCGCCACCGCGGTCCGGAAAACCGTGGCGGCTTTCGGTGTCACTTCCTCCGCTTCGGACCAGGCGCCGTTTTCGAGCGTGCGCAGCAGCACGCGGTCGGCGCGCTCCCGGTAAGCCACCCAGGCCACCGCCAACTTGCCGCCTTCGATGGCAGCTATGGCGGGCTCGTCGTCTTCGAATTGCGGACCGGTCAGCTTCTCGACGGTCGGCGCACCTACCACCGTGGCGCGCCCGCCGAGGAATGGCTTCGGTTCGGCGGCGGCTTCAGATAGCGCAAAGTCGAAAGTCCCCTGGGTCGTCTTCACGGCGATCCGCGGATCGCCTGCGCCGCGGATAGTGGCATACACGCCAATCGGATGAAAGCGGACCTCCGGGGTGGAGCCCGGCGCCACCTCCATGTAATGCACATCGGCGTAGGGCGGCACGCCGTCCTGGCGTGTCGTACACTTCCAGGAGTCGGGCGCAGTGACGGTATCGGCTTGCGAGAATTGCCGCCCTTCCAGACCGATCAGTTCGCCGCCTGAAACCGCGATGGACCCGTCCCAGTGTTCGACTGACTTGGCCTGCTCACCGAGCGTGACCAGAACGGTCGCCGCGGCGAGGTCGATAGCGGAAGTTTGTGGAGCGGCTACCCCACGGAACAGAAGCCAGGCGCAGGCTCCGGCCACGAACAGCACAGATAGCACAGACATTAGGATTCGTCGTAACATAGGAAAACCTCCTCGAAAAACCCTGCCTTTCAGTGGGGCAGGCTCGCAGCCTGCCGCGGCCTCGCAGGCCGCCAACGCGCGCCAGCGCGTCTTTTTCATACCACGTTGTGGCCGCAGGCCCTGAGCCATTCACACCGTTCCAAACCACCGCGATGCCGCAAAGATCAAAGCCAGCGTGATGCCGGCAATGGCGAACTCCCCGATGGCGCCCACCGCCAGCGGCCGCAGACCTTGTTTGCGCATTTCGCGGACGTTGGTTTGCAAGCCCACGCCGGCGAATGTGAGCAGAAACGCCCAGCGCGACAGGTTGGCCAGATCGGCAATCTGCGGTTTGGTGAAGACGCCCATGGTTGCCAGCAGCGAAATCAGCAGGAATCCCAAAACGAACTTCGGGAACTTCTGCCACAAAAACGCGGCCTTGTTTTCGACGCCCTTGTGGTGGCTCTTGCGTGCCCAGTAAATGGCGTACCCCAGCACCACGAAACCGATGGTCGCGTTGCGCGCCGTCTTGGCCAGCACCGCGAACTTCGCGGCTGCATCGGAGTAGAGCGCGCCCGCCGCCGTCGCTTCGGCGGTATTGTCCACGGCCAGGCCCGCCCACAAACCGAAGGCGTGATCGGAAAGCCCCAGCGCATGGCCAATGGCCGGGAACGCGAAGAGACTGAATGCGCCCAGCGCCAGGATGGCGGCAATGGCGTAGGATGCGTCCTCGTCGTCGGCTTCGATAGCGCCCTTGGCCGCGATAATCGCGGAAACGCCGCAGATGGAAGATCCGATGGCCAGCAGCGAAGTGAGTTTCGGCGATAGCCGCAGCCATCGGCCGAGCGCCGTCATCAGCGCGATGGATACCGCCAATTCGATCGCCACGAACGCCAGGCTGACGCCGCCCAATTTCAAAATGTCGCCGAGCAGAAAGCGCACGCCCAGCAGTACAATTCCGGTCTTCAGCCAGAACTCGTAAGTGGCGACGCCTGCCCGGAAAACAGCGGGCACGCCGATTGTATTCGAGACGATCAGCCCGAATACGATAGCCCATAGGACGTACTCGATGTTCGGTAAAGCAAGGTGATGCGCCTTGCCGTATCGGGTGATCGATTGTTCGGTCAGCTTACCCAGGAATCCCAGGGCGGCGAGCAGCGCGACACCGGGAAGCAGACTCAGAAACCGGGGTAAGGTTCGGCTCATGCTCTTTTCCGCGCCCGCTTACCACGGAATGTGCGGCAGGATATTAAATCGGACCAGTGCCGCGGCCGCCAGAGCCGCGATCACCGCCCACCAATCGAGTGTCAGTTTTCGTTGGGTAGCCATATCCTCCAACCTGCCCCACAACCCTACTTTTGCGCCGCGTAGGTAATCCACAGCGGCGACGCCCACACGATCTCGCCGTTCTCCTGCTCGCCCCGCACATAGTAATAGCTGGTCTTCCCGCTCTCGGGAGAATTGTCGCGCCACGAGAATTTGACGGTCGCCGTTCCGGGCGACGACGTATACACATACTTGTTATCTTTGATAATCGAGACCTTGGAAAACGCCGCAGTACCCTTCAGGTAGATATCCAGCCCCGGGGCCTGCGAAGTGGTGAAGGCGTCGCCCATCATATAATCTCCGCTGCGCACGTCGGCCAGAATATCGTCGGTCGCACCGTAGACATGCCGCTTCTTGAAGGCTTCCAAGACCGCCGCGCGCGTGGCGTCCTTCGCGTACAAGTTGCAGTAGCTCATGTGCGTCGAGATATGATCTGAACTGGCCTGGAATGCCAGCTTATACCCTTTTTCGAGCGCCAGGTTGACGAAGCCCTTGGGCCGCCACCCGCCGATCGAGTCCTTGGCGTCGTTCGACCGGGGAGCTTCCGGCATCTCGTAGTTCTGGCGGTCGCCTTGATAGATCTCCACCACCGGCTCCACCAGCGGATCGTTGTCGCGCCAATCCGTGCCCATCGCCGTGGCGCTGGTGTGCGACGCCGTGATGCCGTCAAAGTACTTCAGATAGGCGTAAAGCATCTGCGTGTCCGGCGCATGGCCTGTGTAGTTCTCCTCTGTAGTAGGCAGCCGCGGCAGCGGCCGGATGCCGCGCTGGGCGAAGATCATGTTGCGGTGGCCTTCCGGATACATCACGCTGCGCTCGTAGCTGAACATGGGCGTGAATTTGCCCGGCGCGTGGAAAACGTCAGTCAGTTTCTGCGAAATCCACCAGGAGTACTCGCGCGCGTCGCCGTTGTCGTGGTCGCAGCAGCCCACCCAATCCATCTTCGCCGGGTCGATCATATAACGGTATTGGTCGATGATGGAACCGTCCCATGCGCCATCCATGGAGATCTCGCTGTGCCTGTGGAATTCGCCGCGCAGGATACGCAAGCCCGCCGGACTGCGATATGCACGCAACGCTTTCACAGCCTCGCTTTCGCGCGCGTCCATGCCAGCAGCGGTGGTAGCCGCACTAGCGCCCGGCGCGATTTCCTTTACACCACCTGCGGCCGCCGCCTGCCCTAGCGAAACTTCGTTTACGAACAGATCGTTATTATACGGATCGATGGGGATGCTGGGATTCAGATAGAGCGGAAAGCTCCGCTGCACCGAGCGCGGCCCCAGTAAGCTGGCCGCCATCTTCGGGTCCAGCTCAATCAAGTAATTGCCGGCCAACTGA
>DATKFU010000114.1:0-4243 GCA_035511215.1 Bryobacteraceae bacterium
GGGGGAGGGGGGCTCCCGCGAGCCGTGAGGATGCCCCAGGTTTCCGCGATACGCCGATCGACAGGCAGGATGCGTCCCTCAAAACGGGCGGGCAATTCCTCGGCCAGCCACGCGGCTAGCCGGCTGCGGCGGCGGCCATCCGGAAGCAGTTCGATCCCCCGGCGTATCTCGGCGAAAGACACCACGCTCAGGAACGTGCGGTCCTCGTCGGTTTCCGCCAGCCAGGCGATCACGCGCGGATCGGGCCGCGGTTTGACCCATTCCGAGATCACGTTGGTGTCGAGCAGAAAGCTCACAGGTCGATCTCACGGGGTGCATCCTTAGCCCGCTCGATGCGCAGGCCCGAATTGCGCAGCGGAGACGCCGCGAAGAACTCGGCGAGGTTGCCCTTCCGCTTGGTCTTGCGCTCCCACTCTTCGAATGAGACGAGAACCGCGACGTGGCGGCCGTTGCGCGTAATGGTCTGGGGACCCTCCGCCAGGACCCGGTCGATCATTTCGCTCAGGCGGGCCTTGGCGGCTGCCACCGGCCACGCTTCGGGCTGCCGGGCAGGGTCCGCAGGTTTGGGGATAGTCATATTGGTCATATCGATCATATTGGTCACTATGGTCATTATAGACGGGCAGGAAGCGATGTGTCAATGGATTTGTTGCGAAGTGTCAAGCGCCAGTTCCCACGTCTGTCCGAGCAGACCCTTGCCAAAGCTGTCGTGCGGCTTCTCCTCGATCAGGCGGAAGCCAGTCTCTTCGTATATGCGCCGGGCGGCGTGTAGAAAACTGTTCGTCCACAGCGTGATGCTCCGGTAGCCGGCATTCTGTGCGAAGCGCACGCACTCCTTTACCAGATGGCGGCCCAAACCGAGACCGCGCGCCGAGGGTTCGACCAGGAGCAGGCGGAGTTGCGCCACGGCATCGGTCTTGCGAACCAGACACACCGAGCCGACGCGCCCGCCGTTCCGCTCCGCGATCCGGCAAGCTTCCCGACGGGGATCGTAGGTGCGGATGAATTGCGCGGCGATCTCCGCGACGAGCGCCTCGAACGAGCTGTCTAACCCATATTCCTGAGCGTACATGACGCCGTGGCGTTCGATCACCCAGCCCATGTCGCCTGCGCTGTGAGGACGCAGCACGAAGGGCGCGGATTCTGTAGTGCGCTTGCCGAGCAGCGTTTCAACCCGCTCCAGCGACTGGACCAGTTCTTCCCGATCGGCCACGGAGAGCTGGCCGAGTTTGGCGCGGGTTTCTTCATGGGACCGCTGGTCGAGGGTAGCGAACTCCGATCGGTCCTGGGGGGTCAGCGAAAGGATGTGCTGCCGGCGGTCCGCTTGGGCAATGTCCCGCGATACCAGTCCGCGTTCACGAAAACTCGAGACGATCCGGCTGACGTAGCCGGCGTCCAAGCCAAGTTCCTTACAGAGCCGGTTCGAGGTGGGTTGGCGAAGGTGCGCAATTTCGTATAGGATGCGGGCTTCGGTGAGCGAGAAATGGCTGTGAAGGAGTCCGTCGGGAAGGACGCCGATCTCTTTGGTGTAGAGGAGATTGAATCGGCGGACTCGGCCCGGCCTATTCAACGCGTAGCGCCACACCCGGGTCCACTTGCCCGGCGCGCCGGGCCGGCAGCCAAACGGATAGCACGGTGATGACGGACAGGAGCACGCCGGCCACCGCCATGGACAGAGGATCCATGGGCGAAAGGCGATACAGCAGGCTCTTCATCAATCGGGCACAGGCCAGCGAGACGGCGATTCCTACAGCCAGTCCGGGAATCGCGACGGCGGCGCCCTCGGTGAGGATCATGCGCAGCAGATTCGCGGGCGAGGCTCCCAGCGCCGCACGAATGCCGAATTCGCGCGCACGGCCGCTGACTGAATAGGCCAGCAGCCCGTATATCCCAGCCGCGGTCAGCAGCGCCGCCAATCCGCCGAATGCGGCCAGAAGGGTGAGCGCGAAGCGCCGCCGCGCGAGCGAATCGGCTACATATTGCGCGACGGGCGCGACCTTCAGTACGGCAACTTCGGGATCGGCGCGATGGATCGCATCGCGAATGGGAGCGGCCAGCCGCATCGGATCGCCCGCGGTCTTCACCAGCAGAGTCATGCGCGGCGAACTCGAGACCATATAGAGCGTAGGCGGCACCTCCTCGTCCAGACCCATATCGCGCACATCGCCCACCACACCGGCGATCTCGACGGAATCCTGATGCGGGTCCATCACGCCCATAATCAGCCGGTGGGCGGTGGGGTCCGCATGCGGAAAGAATCGCCGTGCCAGCGTTTCGTTGATCAGGTAGCGCGGCTTGTCCCGATCCGCCTCGGCCAGCAGGCGGCCGCGCAGCAGCGGGATTTCCAGCATGCGGAAGTACTCGGGCGTCACCCACCGATACTGGGCTACCGGGTAGCGGCCGGGATCGAATGTGCGGCCTTCAATGCCGAACCGCGTGGCGAAACGGAAACGGCCGGTGGGCGACAGACTCATCGGCGCGCAATTGGCCATCGCGACGGCTTCCACTCCGGGCAGGGCCTCGACTGCGGGCAGGAGTTGGTTCTTCCAGAATTGCGCAGTTTTGTTATCGTCATAGCGGCTGCTGGGCATGGGAACCTCCATTGCCAGGACGCCCTTCGACCGGAAGCCGGGGTCTTCGCTCAACAATGCGACGAAGCTGCGCACCAGCAGCGTGGCTCCCGTCAAGACCACGAACGCCATGGCGACTTCCGCGGCAATCAGGACGGAACCGAGCAGGGATCGCGGCTTGCTCATGGACCGTCCGGCCGCCGGAGCGGAAGTTCGACCAAGATGGCGAAAAGCCTGGGCACACGCCGGTAGCGCGAACAAGACTCCACAGAGGAGCGATGAAACCAGTACGAACAGCGGAGAATGGCCTGACAGATGGCCGGCCAGCCCCAGCGGCTCCAGGCGCGGAATCCGGCCCTGCGCCAGGCGCTGGAGCACGCCGCTCGCAGCTCCCGCCAGCGCCGCTCCGGACACTCCACCGGCCAGCGCCAGCAGAAGGCTTTCGGTGAACAGCATGCCCATGAGCCGGCCGCGGCCGGCGCCGAGCGCGACGCGGATTTCCATCTCCTGCCGGCGATCGAGTATGCGCGCCAGCAACATGTGCGCCAGATTGGCGCAGGCCATCAACAGCACCAGCCCGACCGCCGCCCATGCCAGCAGCAGCGCGGGCCGCACGTCACCCGTGATCTGGCGCGCCAGCGGGACGACATAGGCGCCCACCGTACCGTTGGTATCGCGATGTTCGACGGCCAACCGCGCGGCCAGCGCCCGCATCTCCGTTTGCGCCTGCTCTTCGGTGGCGCCCGGCTTCAGGCGTGCGATCACCTCCAGCGGATGATATTTCCGGGTGTTGAAGAGCTCCGATTCGATCCACGAAAATGGAATCCAGACGTCCGCCCATTCGGGGAACGCCTGGCGGCTGGGGACCACGCCAATGATGGTGAAGGACTCGGTCTCGAGGCGCATGGTGCGGCCCACAACGGCGGGGTCGGCGGCGAACTTCCGGCGCCATAGGTCTTCCGCGATCAAAGCCACGGGCCGCTTGCCGCGCTCGTCGTCGGCGCTCAAGCCGCGGCCCAGCAGCGGTTGAATGCCCATGGTGGCGAACAGATTGGCCGTGGCGCTGGTGGCCTGTACCACCTCCGGCTGGCCCTGCCCGACCAGCGTGATGCGGTTCATTTCCTGGAAGGTATACGCGGCCATTTGCGCGAAACTGTGGGTCTGGCTGCGCCAGTCCTCGAAGTCCGGGACGGTCGCCTGCAATTGCGGCAGCACGGGAGTGCTCTCCCAGAGCTGCACCAGGCGTTGCGGATCGCGGAAGGGCAGGGGACGCAGCAACACCGCGTAGATTACCTGGTAGACGGCGGTGTTCGCGCCCACGCCGAGCGCTACGGTGAGAATGGCCGCGAGCGCGAATGCGGGGCGGCGGCTGAGGGATCGGATGGCTTGGCGGATGGGGGCTAGGGACATGCTTATGAGCATAGCTCGCGAGGGCGGGCAGTGGAGGACCCGCAGGGGCGAAAATTCGGGGGCGGGTCTGGAGACCCGCCGCAGGCGTGGACGCCTGCGCCACGCACTTAGGCACTGTTAATAAATAACGATACCAGCGTGGGGTGTGATTTCATAGTTCCACTCACCGTGGAAGTCGTCCCGTCTTAGGTGAATTTGCGCCATCTGCGCATCCGGGACTTTGACCCCCGCCGGATATCGCCGATCATCAATTTCGGCATGCA
>DATKFU010000115.1:0-8344 GCA_035511215.1 Bryobacteraceae bacterium
CTACGCCAGAAAATCATGTCCGCGATCAGCGATCCCAATATGGCGCTGGTTCTGCTGGTGCTGGGCGCGCTCGGCATTTACGTGGAATTCACTTCGCCGGGTCTGATCGTCCCCGGCATCCTGGGAGCGATTATGGCGCTGCTGGGGCTTTCCGCGCTCTCCGTGCTGCCCATCAATTGGTTGGGCGCGGCGCTGCTGCTGCTGGCTTTCTCGCTGTTTATTCTGGAAGCCAAGTTCGCCACGCACGGTATTCTCGGGGCGGGTGGAGCCCTGTCCATGGTACTTGGAGCCGTGATGCTGATCGACAGCCCCGTGCCGGAGATCCGCATTCATCTCTCTACCGCCATCGCACTGGCGTTGCCCTTCTCGCTTATCACCATGCTGCTGCTCTCGCTGGTGCTGCGCGCGCGCCGGACTAAGGTGGTGACAGGCAGCCAGGGCATGATCGGCGAAGTCGGTACGGCCGTCACGCCGCTGTCCCCTGACGGCAAGATCTTTGTCCGCGGCGAATACTGGAATGCCGTATCGCCGGCCCAGGTAGCTGCCGGCGGCCGCGTGCGCGTCATTGCCATCGATCGACTCAAACTAACCGTGGAACCCATCCCGCCACTGAACGGAGCCTCAACATGATCGATTTCACCAGCTTCACCACGATCGTCATTATCATCGTGGTGCTGTACCTGCTTTCCTCCATCAAGATCCTGCGCGAGTACGAACGCGGTGTCATCTTCCGGCTGGGCCGCTTGCTGGACCAACCCAAGGGACCCGGGATCATACTGGTCTTCGCCCCCATCGACCGCATGGTGCGCGTTTCGTTGCGCGTGGATACTCTCGAAGTTCCGGCGCAGGACGTGATCACCCGCGACAACGTGACCGTCAAGGTGAACGCCGTCGTCTACTTCCGCGTGCTGGAACCGCGCCTGGCGATCGTGGAGGTTTCGAATTTCCTCTACGCCACATCGCAACTGGCGCAAACCACGCTGCGCAGCGTGCTGGGCGAGGTGGAGTTGGACGAGCTTCTAAGCCAGCGCGACAAGCTCAATGTACGGCTGCAATCCATTCTGGATCAGCACACGTCGCCCTGGGGCGTAAAGGTAACCATGGTCGAGGTGAAGCAGGTGGACCTGGCCGAGCAGATGATCCGCGCCATCGGCCGCCAGGCCGAAGCCGAGCGCGAGCGCCGCGCCAAGATCATTCACGCCGAAGGCGAATACAGCGCCGCCGAGAAGCTCTCCATGGCCGCCAAAGTCATCCAGGAACAGCCCGTGGCGATCCAGTTGCGCTATCTGCAAACACTGGTGGAAATCGGTACCGAAAAAAACACCACCATCGTTTTCCCTCTGCCGCTCGATATACTGTCATCTTTGGAGCGCGCTCTGAGCAAGGTGGGCGAACCATCCAAACCGGGTAATTCATGAAGAATAACGAAACAGGCGAATTCGAACTGGTGCTGGGAAACCGGCAACTGCTTAGCGGGTTTTTCATCGTGGTGATCCTGTTCGCTGTGTTTTTCGTGATGGGCTACATCGTGGGCCGCAATTCCACGCCCTCGCCCCAACTCGCCGCCAATCGCGATCAAAGCAGCACGACGGCGCCGCCCTCGAATACGCGCCCGCAGCCGGCTTCCGGGTCTGCTCCAGCATCGCAGAACCCGCCCGCGGCCGCCACGGAACCGCCTAAGGACGAAGGCGGCACCGCGCCCGCCAGCGCGCCGCAACCTGCCGAGAGACCCGCGCAATCTCCCCCGGCCAAGACGGAGCCGCCCGCGCCCGCAGCGCCCGCCCCCGTGGAGTCGGCCCCCGGCGAGACCTATTTGCAGGTCACCGCGGTCAAGCAGGATGTGGCGGAGACAGTCGCCAAGACCCTTAAGGATAAGGGCTTTCCGGCAGTGTTAGCGCCCGGTCCCGCGGGCAAGACGCGCGTGCTGGTGGGGCCGTACACGGACCTCTCGAAACTCGGCCAGGCGAAAGCGGAACTCGAGCGCCTGGGCTTCGCCCCCTTTGTGAAAAGATAGAGAGGTGTCCGACACTTTAGTGCATATCGGCGGCGCGCCGCCGCGCTTGCCCGAATGGGCCCGCAAGAGCGCCACACATTACGAAGCGCTGCACCGCCTGAAAACGGGCTTCCGGAAACTCAATCTGCACACGGTTTGCGAATCGGCGCGCTGCCCGAATATCCACGAATGCTTCGCGCACGGCGCGGCCACCTTCATGATCCTCGGCAATTTATGTACACGCGGCTGCGGATTCTGTTCGGTGCCGAAAGGCTCCCCCGCAAGGCAGGATATGCGCCTCGATCCGGCCGAGCCCGCCAACCTCGCGCGCATGGCCGCCGCCATGGAGTTGCGTTACGTAGTGATCACCAGCGTCAATCGCGACGATCTGGCCGACGGCGGCTCCGCGCATTTCGCCGAAACCGTGCGCCAGGTGCGGCGCGCTTTGCCGGATGCCCGCGTGGAAGTCCTCACGCCCGATTTTTGCGGCGATCTGCAGGCCGTAGCCCGCGTCCTGGATGCCGCCCCGCACGTCTTCAATCACAACATCGAGACCGTGCCGCGGCTCTACGGCCGCGTGCGCCCGCAGGCCGATTACCATCAGTCGCTCGATGTGCTGGAATTCGCGCATCGTTATCGCCCCGATATCCTGACAAAATCCGGCCTGATGGCCGGGCTCGGCGAAACCGAAGCGGAGGTGCATGCCGTGCTGCGCGATCTGCACGCCGCCGGGACAGCCGTCGCCACTATTGGACAGTATCTCCAGCCCACGCGCCGCAACCTGCCGGTGGCCGCCTATATTGAGCCGCGGCAGTTCGACCGGTACCGCGATTACGGCCTGTCCATCGGCTTCCGAATGGTCTTCAGCGGTCCGTTGGTGCGCAGTTCCTACATGGCCGACCAGGTCAGCGAAGAAGCGCGGCGGTCGGCGCATTGAAGCCCGGCATATTGAAATACTTCGGCGCGGTCCTCACCGCCATCCTGCTTATCCTGGCCTTTCCACGTTTCAATCTGGTGTGGTGCGCGCCGGTGGCGTTGGCGCCCCTGCTGGTAGCCGTGGCGCGCGAGCCGCGTCCATGGCGCCGGTTCCTGCTGGGTCACATCGCCGGCGTGGTCTACTGGTTTGGCGTCTGCTACTGGATACAAAGCGTGCTGGCCTTCTATGGCGGCCTCAGCACGGCGCTGGCCTGGCTCGCGTTTCTGCTGTTCTGCCTGATCAAAGCTCTGCACATGGGCGTATTCGCGATGCTGGCCGGCATCCTGATGCGGCGCTATTGGGCCGCGCCCGCGGTAGCCGCGCTATGGGTCTCGATCGAAGCCACCCACGGATCGCTCGGCTTCGCCTGGCTGGCGCTGGGCAACGCCGGCATCGATATGGGTTTGCCGATGCGTCTTGCGCCATTCACCAGCGTCTACGGTCTGTCGTTCGTCTTTGCTGTGATGGGCACGGCCGTGGCGCTGGCGTTGCTCGGCCGGCCGCGTCTGCACCTGTTGTGGCTGCTCCCGCTGCCCTTCCTCATTTTTTTGCCCGCCCTGCCCGACGCCCGGCGCGGCCGCGACACCGCCGTCCTGGTGCAGCCCAACATTTCCGAAGACGCGCAGTGGACTCCGGAATCGGTGGACCGCATGCAGCGCAACCTGGTGGCGCTCTCCCTGCGCGCCGTGCTGACCGGCGGCAGCGAGCATCCCGCGCTGGTCGTATGGCCCGAAGTGCCCGCGCCGCTTTACTATGACGTGGACCCACGTTTTCGCGGCTACGTTGCCGATCTGGCGCGCCTCGCTAATACGAACCTTCTGTTGGGAGTGGTGGCGCGCACGCCGCAAGGCGCGTACCTCAACTCGGCAGTTCTCGTCTCGCCTGAGGGCCGCCTCGTCACCCGCTATGACAAAGTCAACCTCGTGCCATTCGGTGAGTTCGTCCCCTGGCCCTTTGATTTCGTCAAGCGCATCACGAACGAGGCGGGCGATTTCACTCCCGGCCGTCAGATAGTGGTATCGCCCATCGACGGTCACAAGCTGGGCACCTTCATCTGTTACGAATCCGTGTTCCCGAATTTCGTGCGCCACTTCGTGGCGGACGGTGCGGAAGTGCTCTTCAACATCTCCAACGACGGCTACTTCGGCAAGAGCGCCGCGCGCCTGCAGCACCTCGAGATCGTGCGCATGCGCGCCGCCGAAAACCGGCGCTGGATCCTGCGCTCCACCAATGACGGCATCACCGGCACCATCGATCCCGCCGGCCGCCTGCGCGGAACGTTGCCTTTGTACACGGAGGCCGCCTCGCGTACCGGCTTCAGCTACATTCAGGAGCGCACGTTTTACACGCGCTTCGGCGACTGGTTCCCCATTCTCTGCGCGGTGGTGGCGGCGGGTTTGCTAATTGTCACGATCGTCGCCAAGCGGGTTCAAGCAGATGGATCGAGTGGGTGACGCACAATATTTCTGAGCACTAGAAAAGGAGTGTGCAGTGCGACATATACTGCTCGTGTTAGGCTGGTGCCAAGGTACCTTGGATTCTCGCGAGGAGCACTGAGATTAAGGCTGATCTGCGCCGATTACAGCTTTCAGGCGGGCCGCGCCGCGGTTCTCCCAGAGCCGCCTTGGCATTGGCTTGATGCCCTGAGCCGCGACCTGGGCACGTTGCGCAGAGACGAAATTGAATGGACCGGGCCACGGCCGCGGGCGGGCCGATTTTGGCTCATCCTCTCCGATGCATTAGTTCGGCGTAGGTCGGACGGGCGCAGGTTCGCGTTCGGGTCGCTCCCCTTCCCGGAGCCGGTCACGATAACTGAGGCGGACGCCGCTCGGGGCGGGACCGAGGTGGCCGTAGCCTTCGGCCCTTCCTTCAAGGTCACGCAGACCGATCGCCACGGGCGGGCAGTTCCCTATTCCGATGTCTCCTACGCGCCGACATTGTTCCCGCGCGAGATCGCGGGCGACGAGAGCTCGATTGCAGCAACGAGCATAAGAACAGATGCTGACGGGTCGTTCAGAATCTGCCGACCTGAACTCTTCCGGCTGATCCCCCGGCCGGGCTGCACTCTGACTATCGAGCCAGATCCATAATTGCGGAAACTCCGGATCCCGCCGGCCGCCTGCGCGGGACGCTGCCTTTGTACACGGAGGCCGCCTCGCGCACCGGCTTCAGCTACATTCAGGAGCGCACGTTTTACACCCGCTTCGGCGACTGGTTTCCCATTCTCTGCGCGGTGGTGGCGGCGGGTTTGCCGATCGTAGCCATCCTGACGCGGCCGCATGGCCCACAATATCCGGCCGGGTAATTCGTCTACAACAGTAGATGGAGCAAACGCTGAGGATGCCGCAACAGATCGCGGAGCAGAACCGGCAGATCTCCGAGGTGGTGCAACGCGAGCGGGGCCGTCTCCGCAACTTCGTGCGGAAACGCGTGCCGGACACGGGCGACGCCGAGGACATTCTGCAGGACGTGCTTTATGAGTTGGTCGAAACCTACCGGCTGATCCATCCCGTAGAGCACGCCGGCGCGTGGCTCTATCGCGTGGCGCGCAACCGGATCGTAGACTTTTTTCGGAAGAAGCGGCTGGTAGCCCTCGGAGATGCGGTGGTCGAAAGAGCAGACGATGAGGGCGTCCTCACGCTGGAAGATCTGCTGCCGTCGCCGGACGCCGGCCCGGAAGCGGCATACGCGCGCAGCGTGCTGCTGGAGGAGCTCAATGCCGCGCTCGAGGAACTGCCGGTGGAACAACGCGATGTGTTCATCGCGCACCAGATCGAGGGCCGCAGCTTTAAAGAGCTCGTCGATACTACCGGCGTCGGGTTGAACACGCTCCTCTCACGCAAGCGCTATGCGGTGATTCACCTGCGCCGGCGATTACAGGCCATCTACGACGAATATCTGAAACCATGAGGATGACGAATATGATAAAGAAACGGGTAAGAAGAGGAGTGAAAATCGCTTTGCTCGTCCCGGTGGGGCTGGCAGCCGCGGCGGTCTTCGGATTGATAGTGATGTATCTGTGGAACTGGCTGGCGCCGGCGGTTTTCAGCGCTCATACCATCACCTTTTGGCAAGGTCTAGGTCTGCTGATCCTGGCGAGGATTCTGGTTGGAGGACTCGGCGGAGGACATGGCGACGACAAGCATGGCCGCCGCAGCATGATGGATCGGTGGAAGCAAATGACTCCTGAGGAGCGTGAAGCCTTCCGCCAGGGCTTACGCAATTGCGGCGAAAGCGGCGAGCCGCCGAATCCTCAGCCGAGCGCAGCCGGGCAGTAGGCACGGTAGAAACGCGATAGAAACGACGTCAGATTTTGCATCCGTCAACCGCCCGGCGCAAGCAAAAGGATCGAGTGCGTGATGCCCGGAGAAATCCGCGCCAGCCCTGAGACCAATTCCTCGCCGGCGCGCGCCAACTCCGTGACAGGCATGGGCGGTAGGCGGTCGATGATGAACCAGAGATTCCGGCTGTCGCGGCCGAGCGCCGTTCGCTTGCACTGGCGCCAGTTCCACCTGCGGCAAGTGACGCCCCGATCGTCGCGCCACACAATCTCGCCCGCGTCGGGGTGTTCTACGACCGGCGCGCCATCGCGCACCGTATCGAACGGCTCGTCCCCGCTCGCCACAACCAACTGCGGCAAGCCGGCATAGCGATCTACATCTTCGCCGCCAAAGCATGCGCCGAACCGGATGCTCAGCGCATTATACAAATCCACCACCGGATCGATGGCGGGCAGGCTCCCGTTCCTCTCCACGCGCTTCCACAACGCCTCCACCGAGCAGGGAGTCTTCTTCGGATTCGCTCCGAACGCCCGAAATGCGCTCCGCCAGGCTTCCAGGTGCTCCGCCATCCACACAGGCGGCTGCAACGGAAGCATCAGGGTCGCCGCGGTTTCCGCCGGCTGGAAGTCCCGCACAACCACGCTCAATGCGCGGTATTCCGGATGCCGCTGCCAGATCCCGGAATCTACGGTGGGAAGAAAGTTCACGATCCGCTACCTCACTACATCCGGATGAAGTCGCAGTATACTCTATCGAGAGGGCGGTGAAATTCGAAGCGTTATATAATTCGATTTCCATAACAAAGGAGCGGGATGAGCGCTAATTCTGAGACCCTCTTGGTTTTTCACTCTGCGCCGGTCGTGCGCACGGTCATCCACGAGATCCTGCAACGCGAAGGATACGTGGTTCGGGCCACCGGCGATCTGGGGATCGCCGTGGATATGGTGCGCGAATCCCCGCCCGATTTATTGCTCATCGACGTCTACGTCGCCGATATCTCCGGGCACGACGCAGCCGTATATCTCCGCGAGAAGGTCCCTGGTATGCGCGTGCTCATGATCGTCGGTGTGCCGGACGACATACGTATGCAGAAGCGGACGACGGATGAAGGCTTTTTGGTCTTCCCGAAACCCTTCGCTCCTGCCGAACTCGTTGCCACCGTGAAGGAAATATTGGCAAAGGGATGAGCCGCGGTGGGCCGCCCCGCTTTCAACTTGCGCGGCGCTTTTCTTCCCTCTCGAGTGCCTGGTGCAGCAGTGACTTCATGTACGTCTGATAGGGCAAGCCGTTTCGCGCGGCCAGGCGCCGCAATCTCCTGAGGTCATCCTCGGGCAATCGGATCGAGATCACGCGCGAAGCAGACAGGCGCTTGAGCAGTTCCTCGCGCGTCAACTTCTTTAGCGTTCCGGCCTTCGCGGCCTCTTCAAAATCCCGGTCCAGCACTTCACGATGCGCATACCACCATCGTGCCTCCGCGGCTTCCGAACGAAAGGCGGGCATCTTGAGTTTCTTCATTGCGTTCCCCTGGATTTCAAGAACAGGACCCGATACCTCTTGGGTGCCGCGTACGCCGTCACGGGCCGGATGCGTCCACCCCTTACCGTCCAAACAACAATCAGAATTCGTCCCTGGGACGTCGCACCGAGAGATTTGTAACGTTCTTCGCCTGCCTCGATGTCGTACTCAAGGTCCAGCGGTTCGTTTCCGAACAGCTCGTCTATCTCCCGCGGGCTGACCCTGTGCAGCCTGAGATGGGCGGTATTGTCGTCGTCCCACTCGAATGCAATTTCGGGCTTCACCTCCCAAGCTAGCAGGACATATATACGCTGTCAATACGCCGAGTTGTGACTAAGCGCGCAGTACAATAAGTAGACGCCAACTGGGGGACGCCCGCCGACCTGATTCCGGCCGTGGACGCTGTTCGCTCGTTTTCGGGCAGAATGCAATGCAAGGATATTGTAACGGACCTCAATCTTTGCGACCGATGTTGTCACGCTGCTTCCCGGCGAGTTTCGCAGACTGCTTTCGGTGCGGGATGACGGATCGGGGTTAGGCTTATGCGTGAGGTGGGATAGGATACCGGCTCGTGTAGGC